>JBFIBB010000251.1:0-4716 GCA_041582695.1 Rhizobiaceae bacterium | reverse complement strand
GCCGCAACCGGCACGGAACCCGAAAAGGCGCTCGCATTCGCCGAAGCTTACCGGATGCTCGAAAACCGCATATCGATCTTCACATCGCTTCCGCTTCCCAGTATCGACAAGCTGACGTTGCAGAAGCGTCTCGACGAGATTGGCAGGCGGGACTGAAAATCGTGACATTCTCCAGAAAACTTGCCGCAGAATGCATCGGCACGGCCTTTCTGCTTGCGACCGTTGTCGGCTCCGGCATCATGGCCGAACGCCTGGCAGGCGGCAATGTGGCGATCGCGCTGCTCGGCAACACCATTCCGACCGGCGCAATACTGGTCGTGCTGATCACGATGCTCGGACCGGTTTCGGGCGCTCATTTCAATCCTGCCGTGACGCTCGTCTTCGCCATGCGCCGTTCGCTTGCGCCAAACGAAGCGGCAGCCTACGTCGCCGTTCAGGTTGCAGGCGGGCTGATTGGCGTCTGGTCGGCGCATCTGATGTTTGCCGAGCCGGTGTTTCAGGCATCGCTAACCGTGCGAACCGGCGGGGCGCAATGGTTCGCCGAGGTGGTGGCCACCTTCGGACTGATCTTCACCATCCTTGCCACGCTGAAGGCGCGCGAGCAGGCGGTGGCCATGGCGGTCGGTCTCTACATTACCGCCGCATACTGGTTCACCGCTTCGACCTCCTTTGCCAATCCGGCGGTCACCATCGCCCGCGGATTCTCCGATACCTTTTCCGGTATCCGCCCGACCGATGTCACGCCTTTTGTCGCCGCCGAGATCGCGGGCGCCGTCGCCGCCTGGGCTTTTTGCCGCTGGCTGCTGGCAGCCGAGGCGCACGGCGAAAGGTGAAACCGGCGGTCATTCCGTCCGCATTTTCAAACTTGCTGCCTCTATATGCACGCGGAATCCGGGATATGATGCGGCGATGCGGGTTCGCGGAAAGGGAGGAGCCAATGAACAGGATGCGTGACGGCGGTACCGGCTATTATGGCGAAGATCGTTGCGATCTGGCCGAATTCGCGTCACTGACCTCGAAAACACTCGCTCCTGATCAGGCTCCGCGCGCAGCATCGATCGAACGGAACATCCCGGTCTACAACATTCCCGGCCTCGCAGACATGCTGGTCCATGAAACGGATCGCCGCACGCTCATGGCCGAATGGGCGGACATCCTGCTGAATACCGCTGGCGTGATGGTGCTCAAGGGCGCGGCGGCTGACCTTGGCGCCATCGATGAAGCGACGGCGATCTATATGGAGATTATCGCGCGCGAGAAGGCGCAGAAAGGCGGCGGAGGCGACCATTTCGCCAAGGCGGGCGCCAACGACCGCATCTGGAATTCGTTGCAGAAGCTCTGCGAGGCTTCACCGTCGGTGTTTGCGCGCTACTTCGCCAGCCCTGCCATCGACGCGGTTTGCGAGGCATGGCTCGGTCCGAACTACCAGATGACAGCGCAGGTCAATCTTGTTCATCCGGGCGGCGCGGCACAGCAGGCGCATCGAGACTATCACCTTGGCTTCCAGACAGCGGAGCTTTCCGCGGCCTATCCCGCCCATGTGCACGAATTGTCACCGCTGCTGACCCTGCAGGGTGCTGTCGCCCATTGCGACATGCCGGTCGAAAGCGGTCCGACCAAGCTGCTCCCCTTCTCGCAAGCCTACAAACCGGGCTACGCCGCCTGGCGCCGCGACGATTTCCGCGCATGGTTCGAAGAGCGTCACGTCCAGTTGCCGCTCGAAAAAGGCGACGCGCTATTCTTCAATCCCGCGCTGTTTCACGCTGCCGGCGCCAACAACAGCACCAATATCGAGCGGATGGCGAATCTGCTGCAGATATCGTCACCCTTCGGCCGCGCCATGGAGAGCATCGATCGCGGCCGGATGTCCGTTTTGCTGTATCCCGAATTGGCCCGCCTGCGGGCTAAGGGAACATTGTCGGTGGCACAGGTCAAAGCGGTGGTCGCCGCCTGCGCGGAAGGCTATTCGTTTCCGACTAATCTCGACAGTGACCCGCCGATCGGCGGCCTTGCGCCCGAAACACAGGCTCAGCTGTTGCACCGGGCGCTGACCGAAAACTGGGAAGAATCGCGGCTGGCGGCCGCGCTGGCAGAGCAGGATTCACGCCGGCGGCCCTGATACCCGGCGACCGGCGCGAACCGTCCCCCAAACCAAATTTCCTACACGCCGGCCAGATGTTTTTTGACCTTGGCGCAATAACGGGCCGAAACCGGATTCATGCGACGCGCTCCGTGACCGGCATTGTATTTCAGTATCGTGCCGCAGGTTGTTCCGCCGCCGAGCTTGTGCGCCTTGGCCAGATAGAGCATGCCGTATTTGATGTTGTTCTCGGGGTCATAGAGTTCTTTCGTCGAACCCGAATAGCCCATTAGACGCGCCGTGGCCGGCTTGATCTGCATGAGACCGACCTCTCCGGCCCTGCCGCGAATATCCGGCCTGTAATTGCTCTCAACCTTGATGACGGCATGGGCAAGTTCGACAGGAACGCCATACGCACGCGCATAACGCTCGACGATCCTGCCGTATTTGCGGTCGCTGGTTACCGGCGTGTGGACGCGCAAACCGGCGAATGCCCTGCTGATCAAGGAAGCTTGCCCGCGGTCGGGGCCCATTCGCGCGGCAAGAACATCTCGCCCGGACTGTTCGGCGCCGACAGACGCAAACCTAAGGCTGAGCTTGTTTTCCTCGTCCGGCGAGAGACCACGCGCCTGCATGTCGCGCGCCGCGACCGGCCGGTGAAGACGGGCTTGCCGGCCTTCCGGAGCGGCAGCGCGCCGGTCGCCTTTATCCGCCTGCCGCCGGCCAAATGCGGCGGAGCGCATCTCGCCGAGATCGCGGGCTAAAACGTAACCGAACCGTTCCTGCTTGATGGTGCTGTCGCCCGATCCGGAACGGTTTGTCTTCAACCTGGCTGTCCGGACCGCCGGATCGTCCGCCAGTTGCGTTCCGCCCTTGAAGAACCACGAGAGGCGTTTCAGAAGCGAAGGACGGCGAACCTCTGTCGAGGTTTCGGCCGGATTGTCACCGCGCTTGCTGACCAGGTCGCGGTCGATCACGTTTTCCGGCAACCAGGAAAATCCGCGGCTGAAGAAACCGGAATGGAAAACGGTTTCGGTCTTGTTGAAATTTGAGGATTTTGGCGCTTCCTGGGCAGCCCCTGTGACGGCAAATGTGCCTAACGCCAGGGTCAGCGCGAGCGTCGTCTTGAATGTCATTACTCACTGAACTCAACGATTGTGCGGTCCCCCAACCACACCGGTTACACCACAATGGCTTGCTCCCCGATTTGCAAAACCACCTTGCACAACCGCCGCTAAATACTGCTAAGCGCACAACAATATGTCGCTGCAAGTCACATTGCGTGACGAAATGTTACATCCGCCGCTGGAGCCATGCGGATTGTCCGTGTCAGACTTCATGTCCGGGCAGCGTGTCTATCAGCCGTTGCAACGTAACAATGGTCGACCTGTCGGCCGTCCCGTCCACCCGTGCGGGACGGAAATGGCGCTGGAACGCATCGACCGCCTTGCCCGTGCGTTCGTCATACCTGCCGGTAATGTCGAGGCAGTACCCGTATTGCGACAGCATCGATTGCAGCGCGCGCGCAGGCGGACCTTCCGATCCCGGGCCGAGCACATCCCCCGCCTCAGTGACCGGCGCCGCAACTGCCAGGTGCCCGATGCCGGCCTCGTGAAGGAGATGCCAGGGAAATTTCTCGCCGGGATCGATCTTGCGGCCCGGCGCGACGTCGGAATGGGCGAGCACGTTTTGCGGCAAGATCCTGTGCCGCCGGATGATGCCCCGGCAAAGATCGATCAACGCGGCAATCTGCTGAGTTGGAAAATCCGGATAGCCCAATTCGTGGCCCGGGTTGACGATCTCGATACCGATGGAGGCAGAGTTGATATCGCTGTTGCCCTGCCAGCAGCTTTGGCCCGCATGCCAGGCGCGGTCCGCCTCGCGGACAAACTGCACCACCCGCCCGTCCTCGTGAACGAGATAGTGGCTTGAGACCTCCGCTTGCGGGTTGCACAGCCAATCCTCCGCCGCCGGTCCACTCTCCATGCCGGTGTAATGCAGCAGGATGATCGCCGGAACGGCGCCGCCGCGCCTGGTCCCGAAATTGGGCGAGGCGCGAACCTTCGCCCCTTCATGGTCCGGCGGAAAACCGGTCATCCGACCGGCAGGCGTGCCGTTATCGCCTGGTAGGCGGCGTTGATGGCGGCGATGCGCTCGTTGGCGATGGCGTGAAACTCTTCCGGAACGCCGCGCGCGACAAGCCTGTCAGGATGGTTTTCCTTGACGAGTTCGCGGTACCGCCGGCGGATTTCCTCGCGCGAGGCGTCGCGCGGCAGGCCGAGCACGACAAACGGGTCTCCGCCATGGCTGATCGCGTGACGGGCCAGCAACCGGTTGAAATGCACTTCGTCGAAGTCGAATATCTCGGCCACCCGTCTCAGATACGAAAGCTCGCGCTCGTGCAGGAGGCCATCCGCCTTGGCGATGTGGAAAAGACCGTCGAGTATGTCCTCAAGCATGGCGCAATTCGCCTTGCCGGAACCGCAAAGCCGCGCCATGCGTTCGGCATAGGCCTCGAAACCGGCAACGTCCGACTTGGCCAGGTTGTAGAGCCTCGCCACATGTTTGGTTTCGTCGGCCGGCACCTCGAATATATCCTGGAAGGCACGTACCTCGTCGGGCGTCACGACCCCGTC
>JBFIBB010000250.1:0-4724 GCA_041582695.1 Rhizobiaceae bacterium | reverse complement strand
TTGAACGCAGCCCCAATGATCCGGAAGCCTACAACGTCCGCGGCACTGCTTATGGCCGGGGCGGCAAATACCGCGAGGCGCTGAAGGATTTCGACAAGGCGATCGAACTCAACCCGCGTTTCTATCAGGCCTATGCGAACCGTGCGCTGATATGGCGCTTCCTCGGCGACGCCGGCAAGGCGGTTGACGATTACAACCAGGCGCTCAGGATCAACCCGTCCTATGATGCAGCCTATATCGGCCGTGGCAACCTGTACCGCAAGACGGGCCGTAACGCCGAAGCGTTTCGCGATTTCGAGCGCGCCATCCAGCTCGACACCACCGACGCCCGCGCCTACCACAATCGCGGCCTGATCTACCAATCCCGCGGCCAGCACAATTTTGCGATCGAGGATTTCTCAACGGCGATCTCGCTCGCGCCCGACGCCCCCGAGCCATACAACGGCCGCGGCGTTTCCTATATGGCGAAAGGCGACGACGAGAATGCCTTTGCCGACTTCAACACGGCGATCAAGCTCAATGGCTCCATTGCCGAAAGCTGGGCGAACCAGGCATTCGTCTACGAGCATCGCGGCGAGAAGGAAAAGGCGCGCAGATCTTACGCCCAGGCGCTGAAGGTTGATCCGAACTATCAGCCTGCCAAGGAAGGCCTGAACCGGGTGAGGGGCGGATAGAGCCGATCCGGAAGCATTGGCGATCGACTGCATGAAAAAGCCCCGGTATTTGCCGGGGCCTTTTTTATCTGTCCGACTTCGAAATCCTGTCAGTGATCCATCGCCTTGACGATCTCCTCGGTCATCTTCTTGGCGTCGCCGAGCAGCATCATCGTGCCGTCCTTGTAGAACAGCGTGTTGTCGATGCCTGCATAGCCGGAGCCCAGCGAACGCTTGACGAACAGGCAGGTGCGCGCCTTGTCGACATCCAGGATCGGCATGCCGAAGATCGGCGACGTCTTGTCGTCTCGCGCCGACGGGTTGGTCACGTCGTTTGCTCCGATGACATAGGCGACATCGGCCTGCGAAAACTCCGAATTGATGTCCTCGAGTTCGAAAACCTCGTCATAGGGCACATTGGCTTCGGCCAGCAGCACATTCATGTGTCCGGGCATGCGGCCTGCCACCGGATGAATGGCGTATTTGACTTCCACGCCTGCTTCTTTCAGCTTGTCGGCCATTTCGCGCACCGCATGCTGTGCCTGCGCCACCGCCATGCCGTAACCCGGCACGATGATCACTTTCGAGGCATTCGACATCAGGAACGCGGCGTCGTCCGCCGAACCCAGTTTGACGTTGCGTTCGACGCCGTCATCGGCTGCGCCCGCCGTCTCGCCGCCGAAACCGCCGAGAATGACCGAAATGAAGGAACGGTTCATGCCCTTGCACATGATGTAGGACAGGATGGCGCCCGACGAACCTACCAGCGCACCGGTGACGATCAGCGCCAGATTGCCGAGCGTGAAACCGATGCCGGCGGCCGCCCAGCCGGAATAGGAGTTGAGCATCGAGACGACGACAGGCATGTCGGCGCCGCCGATCGGGATGATGATCAGCACGCCGAGCAACAGCGACAGAGCGACGATCAGCCAGAACAGCAATGGGCTTTCGGTCGTTACCAGCAGAACGACCAGAACAACGATCGCAATGGCAATCGCGCCGTTCACCGCATGGCGCATCGGCAGGATGATCGGCTTGCCCGACATGCGCGCGTCAAGCTTCAGGAACGCGATGACCGAACCGGTGAAGGTGATCGCCCCGACCACGACGCCGATCGACATCTCGACCAGCGCCTGGCTGTGGATATCGCCGATAACGCCGATGTCGAAACTTTCCGGCGAATAGAGCGCGGCAGCGGCGACCATCACCGCGGCGAGACCCACCAGCGAGTGGAATGCGGCGACAAGCTGCGGCATCGACGTCATAGCAATGCGTCGCGCGATGAAGGCGCCGGTGCTGCCGCCGATCGCAATGCCGATGACGATAAGGCCGAAGCCGCCGAATGTCGGTGTGGCCAACGCCAGCGTGGTAACTATGGCAATCGCCATGCCGGTCATACCATACACGTTGCCTTGCCGGCTGGTGGTCGGATGCGACAGGCCGCGCAGCGCCAGAATGAACAGAACGCCGGAGATCAGATAAAGGAAGGCTGCGAGATTGACGCCCATCCGTTAAGCCCTCACTTCTCTTTTTTCTTGTACATGGCGAGCATTCGCTGGGTAACCAGAAAGCCGCCGAAGATGTTGACGCTGGCAAGAACCAAAGCGATGAAGCCAAAGCCGGTCGCGAGGCCCGAGGCCGAAATTCCGACCGCCAGCAATGCACCGACGACGATCACCGAGGAAATCGCGTTGGTGACCGACATCAACGGTGTGTGCAGCGCCGGGGTCACCGACCACACGACGTAGTAACCGACAAAGATCGCCAGCACGAAAATCGCAAAGCGGAAAACGAACGGATCGACCGCACCGCCTGTCGCGGCATGCGCTGCCGCGCCCGCCGCATCGGCTGCGCCCTCGCTGGTCTCGATTGCGGCGCGTACCGCGCCGACCGCGCTTTCAAGCTGTTCGAGCGCCTGATCGATTGCGTCGCTTGCCATCATGCGTCTCCCTTTGCTTTTGCAGTTTTCGCGGCAGCCTTTCGGGTTGGCGCCTTGCGGGCGGTCGGCTTGCCTGCCGCTGTCTTCCCGGCCGCTGTTTTTGCAGACGGCTTGCCTGCAGCCGGCTTGGCCGCGGTCGCGAATGCGGGATGAACAATGCTGCCGCCATGCGTCAGCAGCGTTGCCTTGATCAGCTCGTCATCGAGATTGAGGCTGATGCTCTTCTTTTCCTTGTCCACCATGGTTTCAAGGAATGCGTAGAGGTTCTTGGCGTAGAGCAGGGAGGCTGACGCCGCGATGCGGCCCGCCATGTTCATGTGGCCGATGATCTTCACGTCGCCCACCGTGGTGATCTTGCCGGCGACGGCGCCCTCGACATTGCCGCCGCGCTCGACCGCCAGATCGACCAGCACCGAACCCGGTTTCATCGATTTCACCATTGCAGCCGACACCAGCTTCGGCGCCGGACGACCGGGAATGAGCGCAGTCGTGATGACGATATCCTGTTTGGCGATATGGTCGGCGACCAGCGCCGCCTGTTTCGACTGATACTCCTTGGACATCTCCTTGGCGTATCCGCCGGCGGTTTCGGCCGCCTTGAACTCTTCATCCTCCACGGCGATGAATTTTGCGCCGAGCGAAGCGACCTGCTCCTTGGCCGCCGGGCGCACATCCGTCGCGGTCACCACCGCGCCGAGGCGGCGCGCCGTCGCGATGGCCTGCAGGCCCGCCACGCCCGCGCCCATGACGAAAACCTTGGCGGCAGGAACCGTGCCCGCCGCTGTCATCATCATCGGCAAGGCGCGGTCATATTCTTCCGCCGCATCGATCACGGCCTGGTACCCGGCAAGGTTGGCCTGCGACGACAGCACATCCATCACCTGCGCACGCGTGATGCGCGGCATGAATTCCATCGAAAACGCCGAAATCCCGGCCTTTGCCATGGCGGCGACATCGCCCTCGTTGCCGTAGGGGTCCATCATGGCGATGACGATCGCGCCCTTCTTGTAGCTCTTCAGTTCGGTGGCGTTCGGCCGCCGAACCTTCAGCACAACGTCCGCTTTGGCCACGTCGGCGGCCTTGCCGATGGTGGCGCCCGCCCCCTTGAACTCGGCATCCGGAATACGCGATCCGGCTCCAGCGCCGGTTTCGACGACGACGTTCAGTCCCAGTCCCGCGATCCGCTTGACAGTCTCCGGGGAGGCGGCAACACGGTTTTCATTCGCGTCCGATTCGCGGGCAACGAATATCGATTGAGGCAAGGTCCGGTTCCTTTCGGCTTGAACTTTCAGAAACAGATCGGCCGCCAATTCATGGCGGCCAGCGGACAGTCGTGTCAACTATCGGGGATAGCGACATGCCAAAACGGGCATCAACGCAGGATCGCCCAGCCGATGCCGCAAATGAGCAGGAAGAGAATGAGTGCAGAGAAGAAACCGGCCGCAGTGAAGAAGCCGAAAGCCATGGCAATCAGCAGCGCCGCACAAATCAGCGAGCCGTACTTCGCCAGGTTGAGAAACAGCGAATATGTCTTGTCGTGCTCGGCATAGTCCATTTCGGCGCCCAGTTCGACGGGTCCGGAAGGGGTTTTGTCAGCCATGATTGCGAACTCCTGAGTCTTTCCTTCGCGACATAGCGAATCTCTCCTTGCAGGGCAATGGCTGCGATTGTCGCGGGCTGTGATGTATGGGAATACCCGTATTTTGGGCCGTCAGGCGAGCCAGCGCTTGCGGCGCTTGTAATGCTTGACGTTCTTGAAGCTCTTCCGCCCCTCGCCACCGATGCCGAGATAGAATTCCTTCACGTCCTCGTTTTCCCTCAGCGCCTTGGCCGCGCCATCGAGCACGACCCGGCCTGATTCCAGAATGTAGCCGTAATCGGCGTATCGCAGCGCGATGTTGGTGTTCTGCTCGGCGAGCAGGAATGATACGCCTTCCTCGGAGTTCAGCTTCTTGACGATTTCGAAAATCTCCTCGACCAGTTGCGGCGCCAAACCCATCGACGGCTCGTCGAGCAGGATCATCGTCGGCCGGCTCATCAATGCCCGGCCAATGGCGCACATCTGTTGCTCTCCGCCTGATGTGTAGCCTGCCTGGCTCGACCGGCGTTCGCGCAGGCGCGGGAAATAGTCG
>JBFIBB010000249.1:0-4735 GCA_041582695.1 Rhizobiaceae bacterium | reverse complement strand
CGGCTGCCATCCTCCATCACGACGATGCGGGTGATCATCGACTGCGCCGTCGCCTGGTGCTTCTCGATGTCCTTTTCGGCAATGGTTGTCAGGCCGGTATCCATTCACGCCTTCCTATACATCAGAAATCACCTGTCCGTTCGACAGGATATGGACGGTGTAGCCATCGAAAATCTTCTGCGCCTCGCCCGCCGCATAGAGCACCTGGTAGGCCTCGTGCGGTAGCAGCGCATGCTTCTGGTATGCGCTGACGCCCATGCGGGCTGCTTCCAGATCGTCTGTGTTGATGTAGAATTCGTCGCGGGCCGGTTCCGATGTCCAAAGTCCTTTGCGCTCCGGACGCTCCGACTTGGAGAACACTTCCTGCACGGTCCAGGTGAGCAGCCAGGCGTTCTTGCCGTTGCGCACGGTGGAAAGAACCTCGCCGACCGTCGGATTGTTCTCGGTAATGCCGGCGCTGTAGAACGGCCCGAGTACAACCCGGCGCAACTGCTTGGGATGCAGTTGGTCGAAATCCTTGTCGAGATTGCCGGCGATCGTCGCGGGCGAGAGCGAGTAAGCGGAGTTCTTCTCGGCAAAATCATCGAATCGGTGCGCAAGATCGGGATTGAGCAACCCTTCGACCGGCAGGTCGAGCGCAACATCTTCGCGCAATCTCCCGTTGCGGTCCACCAGCGTCGACACCATGCGGCCAGTCGAATCCTCGACGCCGGCCATGTAGACGAGCGGCAGGTTGGCGCTGCCGTCGAACGATCCCCAATGGACCACATAGAACGGTCGGCGCGTTTTCGGATTTGTAGAGACCTTCACGGTCCTGGGAAGCACGAACGGCGAGAAAATCTGCCCTTCCTCGACGTCTTCCAGGTAGAGCCGCTCGGCCATCATCCTCTGCAGCGCACCGGGAAATTCCTTGTGGCGCAAGATGAAATCGGCCATTTCGGCGCGCAGGGTTTCGGCGTCGGGAATGTTGGCCAGGCGTTTCCTTGCCGTCTGCCTGTCGTTTTCGAGCTCCAGCACGCTCTGGAAGATCGGAAATCCGCTTTCGGCGCGCGAAATCCTGAACTTTTCGAGAAAGCCGATCCGGTTTTTCCAGCAGACAAACGAACGTTCCAGCCGCGCGATGTACTCGACCATCACCTGCGCAACGAGACCGTGCCTGTAGAACGGCGAACGCTCGTCGCGCAAAAAAATGTCGAGGCCGCCGAGCGCTGCCTCGATGGCCGTGAAGTAACGCGCGGCGGTGTTTTCGGCACTCATCCGGGTCTGCGCCCCGTTTCTGCCGCGACCGTATTACTGGCGCACATAGTTTGCGGCGTCGTGCTTTTTCATCACCTCGTCGAAGCGGCGCGCGAAGGCCTCGTCGGCCAGCTTCTTGCGGCGCTGGATATCCGCCGTCATGACCATGTTCTTCTCGTGCATTTCGAGCAGGTCGCCGATATGGCGCTGGGCGGCCGAACCGATGCCGGCCATTGTTTCCTCGGCGGTATTGTCCACCTGGCTGCCAAGGGTGTTTATCTTGTGCGCCACATCCTGCTGCGCGGCGGTTTTCAGCGAATCTTCCAGCGACTTGTAGAGCACGATGCGCTGTTCGGTATCGATGGTCAGCTTGTTGATCAGCGTGTTCTGCGCGGCAATCTGGTTGTTGAGCGAATCGACAAATGTCTGGAACATCGACGTGTAGCGTTCCAGCGTCTGGCTTTCGGCGAGCAATTCCTGCTCCTTGGCCTGGGCCTCGTTATATTCGGTTGCCAGCTTCGAGCGTTCGCCCTCCAGTTCGGTGCGTTCCTTCTGGTTGGTCGAGGCGGCAATGCGGTTTTCGATGTCGAGTAGCATCGGGTTCAGTTCCTCGATGCGCTTTTGCGTCGTCTCCAGCATTGTCATCGTGCTCTTGCGACGCTCGATGACCTTTGCCAGGCTCGCTTCAGACGTCTTGTAGCGCTGGTCGAGAATGTTTTTCTGCTCCTTCAGGATGCCGACGATCGTATCGGACTTCGACAGCAATTCCTGCAGGTTGCCGGCAAGCGACATGTTGCGAACCCGGTCGGTGCGCATGCGCTGCTGGCGCTGTTTCGAGAACAGGCCGACGAAGGTTTCCCAGCCGGTGTAGCTCTTCATGCTCTCGAATTCGGCGCCGAACACATTGGTCGCGTCTTCAAGCCCGATGATCAGGTCGGCAATGTTTCCTTCCATGACCTTCTGCTGGCGCAAAACGTCCTCGATGCGGGCATTCTCGATGTCGAAATCTGTGGCGCCGATCTTCTGGTCGGATTTGGCAAATTCATCGAGCACAACTCCGGACTGCTCGATCTTGGAGCGCATACTCTCCACCACCTCGCGGGTCTTCTCGATTTCGGCGTCGAAATTCTGCAAAGTGGCCATGTTGGTCCTCGTCTGGATCGGAATTTGGCTGGCGAATGCCCCAATGCAATATAGACACGGCAATTTTGCAATGAAAGCCCGCAATACCCCGAACCAAACTCAGGCGCCGTACTTGCAAAAGCCGGAATATCGCCAGATCTGCCGCATCTTGCCAAAGATTGCGCCGGTACACATATATAGGCCAGTTGCAAGTACCTGATCGGGACTTGTGCAGACAGTTCAGCCGCCCCGACAGGCTTGCAGTTTTCAGCAGGCCTTGGCCCCCCAAGACCAGGGCCAGGAGGTTGAAATGGCAACGACTCATACAGATCACTGGTACAATCTTACACGCCATCGTCCGTGGGAGGACTGGGCATCGGCCGTCATCGGTTTGGCCGTATTGCTTTCTCCGATGTACATGACGATTGCCGAAAGCGCCTGGGCGATGAATACGACGGCCATCGTCGCAGTCCTCATCGTGGTGCTGGCCGCGCTTGAAAACGTAAGCTGGCGCCGCTGGGAGGAAGTGCTCGAGGCGCTGTGCGGCCTGTGGCTGATCGCATCGCCGTTCATCTTTGCCTATGGCGGCGCCCAGGCGACACTGAACATGATCGCCGGCGGGGCGGTACTCATTCTTGCCGCGCTTGAATTGTGGCAGGATCGCAACCGGACCGAATAGCTGCCGGTGTTAACCGCGAGGGCTAATTCCCCTCGCCGGACATGCGAGAATGAAATCCGTTCCCGGCCCATTCGGGCCGGGGGTGGGTTGTTTGCACGGTTGATCTGGTCAGCGGGCGAACCCGACCAGGTCTTCCGCCGTCACGCGGCCCATTTCCTCTTCCCAATGCTTGCGGCATAGCGAGACATAGGCGTCCTTTCCGATCGCCACCTGGTCGCCCTCATGCGCCACTTTTCCGTCCGGGCCGAGCCGCACTACCATGGTGGCCTTGCGGCCGCAGCGGCAGATTGTCTTGACTTCGCGCAGCTCGTCGGCAAGCGCCAGCAGCGCTTTTGAGCCCGAGAAAAGCTTTCCCTGAAAATCCGTCCGAAGCCCGTAGCACATGACCGGTATGTTCAGCCGGTCGACAACGCGAGCCAGTTGCCAGACCTGGTCTTCGGTCAGAAATTGCGCTTCGTCGACAAACACGCAGTGCACCGGACCGTGTTCATGTTTTTCGGCAATGCGGAAAAACAGATCGTCGCCATCGCGAAACATTTCCGCTTCCGCCTCCAGCCCGATACGCGAGGAAATGTACCCGGCATCTCCCTTGCGGTAGTGACCGGCAACGAACTGCATGGTTGTCATGCCGCGTTCGCGATAGTTGTACGACGCTTGCAGCAGCATGGTCGTCTTGCCGGCATTCATTGAGGCGTAATTGAAATAGAGTTTTGCCATGGGCGCCCGCCGGAAACAGTAACTGCGAATTGCCTATCGCAGGCCGGTCACCCGCTCAAGCGCTGGCGCTGGCGACGCTGTCAGCCTGTGCAAAACCCAGCTGCTGGTCGATGTAATCCTCAACAAGCCTGTGTCCGTCGCGGAAGTGGAGCGCATCGCCCCCGAGCGCATGGCGGATGTAAATGCCGTCAATCAGTGCGGCGATGCCTTCGGCAACGAACGACGCACGTTCGCCGACCAGCGGCTTGAGGCAGTGCACCAGATTGGATCTTAGGCGCCTGGTATAGACCGACAGCAACTGCCGTGCGTCGGTGGACTTCTGCGCATGCACGTAGAATACCAGCCAAGCCGAAACGACCTCCGGCCTGAACTGCTCCTCGCCAAGACTGGCGCTTACGATGGCCGAAAGGCGCTCGCGCGGTTTGGCTGCCGGTATCAAACCTAGCCGCACCTGTTTGCTGAATTGCGACAGCAGGAAACGCATGGAAGCGACAATCAGCCGGTCCTTCGACCCGAAATAGTGATGCGCCAGGCCCTGCGAAACGCCTGCCCTGGCTGCGATGTCGCGAATGGTGATGTCGAGCGAACCGCGCGCGTGAATGGCCTCGATCGCGGCAGCGATGAGTTCCTTGCGCCTTATCGGTTCCATACCGACTTTTGGCATACCGAATCCCCCTCCCTCGCCATCAAGATTATTATTGAACAGCGGATCAACAAAAACTTGCAATGTCGAACAAAGTATGGCGGGATACCACAAAATTCGACTGGAGGACAAAACATGCGAAATTTTTTCACCATTACCGCTGTTGCAGCCACCGTGGCCTTGTCCGCGCCGGCATTTGCCGCGGAGCCCGAGAGTTGCTCGACGGTGAGTTTCTCCGATGTCGGCTGGACTGACATCCAGGCCACGACCGCGGTGGCGGGAGTAGTGCTCGAAGCGCTCGGCTATCAGCCCGAAGTGCAGGTTCTTTCGGTGCCCGT
>JBFIBB010000248.1:0-4737 GCA_041582695.1 Rhizobiaceae bacterium | reverse complement strand
GTTGAAGGCCGGCCGGGATCTTTACCGGGAGAAATCGCCCGCGGATTGCGGCTTCGTCATCGTTTCGGGAAAGGTAGCCCTGTGGCAGGAACAGAACGGCCGCCGCGAAACCATGGCCATTGCCGGTGAGGGATCGCTGCTCGGCGAAATGGCGCTCATAACAAGCGGCAACCGTCCGACGGGCGCAACTGCCGACACGGACTGCGAATTACTGAGACTGAACCGCAAGCTGTTCCGGCGCATGCTCGAAGAGTATCCGGAAACAGCCATGGCGCTGCATTCGCGGATTTCGCAGAACCTTCAGGATATGCTCGCGAAAATAACCAGTCTCGACAGGGCGTTCGAATAGTCCGGAGACGGGGATCGACAATCAGCACGATGTTCGGTCTTCATCCGGAATGCGCGGGCGGCCGTCCAATGCAAAGGTACAAATATGGTCTACAGACTTGCCCTGCTCGGTGCGGGAAGAATTGGCAAGGTGCACGCGAAAGCCGTCAGTCACAACGCTGACGCCCGACTTGTGGCCGTCGCCGATGCTTTTGAGGAGTCGGCGCGCGCGATCGCCGAAGCTCATGACTGCAACGTTGCCTCGATCGAAGGAATTGCCGCAGATAAAAGCGTCGACGGTGTCATCATCTGCACGCCAACCGATACGCACGCAGATTTGATCGAGCAGTTTGCCCGCGCCGGGAAGGCGATTTTCTGCGAAAAACCGATCGACCTGAGTGTCGAACGTGTCGAAACGTGCCTGAAGGTGGTGGAAGAATGCGGCGCCAAACTGATGATCGGGTTTAACCGCCGTTTCGATCCCCATTTCCGTGCAGTCCACACGGCTGTCGCCGAAGGCAGGATCGGCGAAGTGGAAACCGTCAACATCATCAGCCGCGATCCCGGTCCGCCGCCTCTCGAATACATAGGCCGATCCGGCGGCATCTTCAGGGACATGACAATCCATGATTTCGACATGGCGCGCTACATGCTCGGAGAGGAACCGGAAACAGTTTTGGCGTCAGCGTCCGTGCTGGTCGACAAGGCGATAGGCGAGGCCGGCGATTTCGACACGGTGAACGTGATCCTGCGAACGGCCACGGGACGCCAATGCGTGATCTCCAATTCCCGGCGGGCGACCTATGGCTACGATCAACGGGTGGAAGTGTTTGGTTCCAAGGGTTCTGCCGCTGCGGAAAACCAGCGTCCGGTCAGTATCGAAATTGCAAACAAAACCGGCTTCACACGGCCGCCCCTGCACGACTTTTTCATGACCCGTTACACAGAAGCCTATGCCGAGGAGATCTCGGAGTTCGTGCGGGTTCTGTCGGGAGAAGCGTCAGCTTCGCCATCGGGACAGGACGGATTGCTTGCTTTGAAACTGGCGGACGCGGCCGAACAGTCGGTGCGCCATGGTCGGGTTGTGAAAATCGCCTGATACGTTGTCAAGCCAGCCATACGGCAGTCGTTTTCAACGCCAATATTGAAATGACTGGCCTGTGTGTGGCATCGGAAAATGCGGCACCGCCGGACGACAGGGAGAACGTGGCATGAGCAGGACGATCAGGCTTACAGCGGCGCAGGCGATGGTGAAATGGCTGGCCGTGCAGATGAACGAGGATGGCGAGCGTTATATCGACGGGATCTGGGCGATATTCGGTCATGGAAACGTCGCCGGACTTGGCGAGGCGCTTTATCATGGGCAGGATAACCTGCCGACCTGGCGGGGGCAGAACGAACAGACGATGGCACACACTGCCATCGCCTATGCAAAGGCGAAGAAACGTCGCCGCGCGATGGCGGTGACATCATCCATTGGACCCGGAGCAACCAACATGGTGACCGCGGCTGCGCTCGCCCATGTCAACCGGCTCCCCGTGCTGTTTATTCCCGGCGACATCTTTGCCGACCGGGCGCCCGACCCTGTGTTGCAGCAGGTCGAGGATTTCGACGACGGCCTTGTCAGCGCCAATGACTGTTTCAGGCCGGTTAGCCGGTATTTCGACCGGATCTCTCGTCCCGAACACCTTTTGACCGCCCTACCGCGCGCGATGCAGACCATGACCGATCCGGCCAAGTGCGGCCCGGTAACACTGTGCTTTTGCCAGGATACCCAGGCGGAGGCCTACGATTATCCGGAAAGCTTTTTCAAGCCGAAGGTCTGGCGAATCCGGCGGCCTGAACCAGACCGCGGAGAACTGGCGGAAGTGGCGGCGGCGTTGAAGGCGGCAAAACGGCCCGTCATCGTCGCGGGCGGCGGCGTCATCTATTCGGATGCCGAGACAACGCTTCTGGAGTTCGCCCGAAAACACAACATCCCGCTAGCCGAAACCCAGGCGGGCAAAGGCGCCGTCGATTGGCGCGAAGGGCTCAACCTCGGTTCGCCCGGCGTGACAGGTGGCGACGCCGCCAACGCGGCTCTGGCGGAAGCGGATCTGGTGCTTGGAGTGGGAACGCGGTTCCAGGATTTCACAACTGGATCGTGGTCGCTGTTCGCCAACCCGTCGCGCAAACTGGTGTCGATCAACGTCACCGGCTACGACGCCGCCAAGCATGGCGCCATAGGCCTGGTCGCGGATGCCAAGGTTGCAATCGAAGCGCTCGATCTGGCGCTTGGCGAGCGGACGTGGCCAGACCGGGATACCGATGCGCGTGCGCAGTGGTTCCAGGCGACAGATGCCGTGATGGCTTCACCAAACAAACCCGGATTGCCAACCGATGCGCAGGTGATCGGCGCGGTGCAACGTCAGGCGCTCCCCGAAACCGTGGCCATGTGCGCCGCCGGCACGATGCCCGGCGCGTTGCACACGCTGTGGCGCTCAAGCGCAGGCGGCTACCACATGGAGTACGGCTATTCCTGCATGGGCTACGAAATTGCCGGCGCCATGGGCATCAAGCTTGCGAGGCCGGAGGCGGACGTCATCTGCTTTGTCGGAGACGGCAGCTACATGATGGCCAATTCGGAGCTGGCAACGGCGGTGATGCGTCGGATTCCCTTTGTGGTGGTGCTGACCGACAATCGCGGCTACGGCTGCATCAACCGTCTGCAAATCGGCTGCGGCGGCGCCGAATTCAACAATCTTTATTCGTCGGCCAATGTCGAAGTGCAACCGGAGATCGATTTCGCGGCGCATGCCGCATCCATGGGCGCGCATGCGGAGAAGGCCGAAGATATCGCGGACCTTGAAGCGAAGATCGCCGCAGCCCGCAATCGCGACATACCGTCCGTGATCGTGATCGAGACCGATCCCTATCCGGGCACCGGGGCCGGCGGCCACTGGTGGGAGGTTGCTGTGCCGGAAGTGTCGGAACGCGCCGGAGTGCAGCAAGCACGCAGGAACTATGAGGAAAAAGTCGCGCTTCAGCGCATTGATTAGGATGAAAATCGCATGAGTGTGAAAATCGGGATTTCTCCGATCGCCTGGCAGAATGACGACCTGCCGGACCTGACCGCCGGCTTCACGATGGAGCAGGCGCTGAGGGAGGCGCGAGAAATCGGCTATCTCGGTGTCGAGCGGGGCCAGCGCATGCCGCACGACACCGAGGGATTGCGAGCCTATCTCGAGGCCAATGACATCGTCCTTTGCGGCGGGTGGTGTTCGGGCAATCTGCTGGTCAACGATCTCAAATCGGAAATAGCGTCCGTGCGCCGGCAGGTGGAGCAGTTCGCCGCCTTGAAATCGCCCTGCATCGTTTATGCGGAATGCTCGAATACGGTGCAGGGCAAAATCGGCACTCCCCTCAACGACCGTCCGAAGCTCTCCCGCGAGGATGTGATGGCGTATGGCCGCAAACTCGGAGAACTGGCCAAATGGATGGTGGACAACGGTCAGCCGCTCGCATACCACCATCACATGGGTTCGATCATCGAGGACCAGGATGATATCGACTGGCTGATGGAAGCATCGCCGCCCGAAGTTCATCTGCTTTTCGACACCGGACACCTGCATTTCGGCGGCGGCGATGTGCTTGGTACGCTGAAGCGCTGGCGCGAGCGGGTTCTGCACGTCCATTTCAAGGATGTGCGGCCCGATGTGGTCCGCGAAATACGCGCCAACAACCGCAGTTTTCTCGATGCCGTGATTGCCGGTGCATTCACGGTGCCCGGAGACGGGGTTATCGATTTCAAGGCTGTCGCCGACGAACTGAAGGCAATGGACTACAACGGCTGGATCGTCGTCGAGGCCGAGCAGGACCCGGCAAAGGCGCCGCCATACGAGTATTCGAAGATGGGCTACCAGCACATCGTGGATGTATGCGGCAAGGCCGGTCTGGAAATCGACGAAAGCGTCTGAGCAAACGATGTTCGATCTTCAGGTTCCATTCTTCAAACCGCTCTGGCTCCGCATCGGGACGGTTGCTTTCTGCATCGGCTGGGCAATCTTCGAAATCGCGGCCGGTTCTGTCTTTTGGGCTATTTTGTTCGGCGCGGCAGGCTTGTGGAGCGGGTACGAGTTTTTCATCGTATGGAACCCGAAGGACGAAGATACCGGCAAGGACAAGAAATGAACAATCTGCTGCGAAAACCGTTCGGCGATCACGGCAAGGTACACGAAATCACACCGCAGTCGGCCGGCTGGCGGTATGTCGGCTTTTCGCTCTACCGGCTTCGAAAGGGAGAAAAAGCCGCCGAAGAAACCGGGGACCGCGAAGTCATTCTTGTCATGGTCGAAGGGAAGGCCGCAGTCAAGGGCGCGGGGCGCGACTGGGGTGTGCTCGGCGAACGGATGGACGTGTTCGAGAAGACCG
>JBFIBB010000247.1:0-4765 GCA_041582695.1 Rhizobiaceae bacterium | reverse complement strand
CCGATGGCGAAGAAAATCAGTCCGCCGGCAGCCAGGCTGAATGCGACGGGGTAACCGAGCAGCAGCATCGCCATGACCGAGACGAACATGATTGGCGCGATGTTGTGGGCAAGCAGGTCAAGCATCGTCGCGGCCCTCGATCTTGAGGGCGCCCTCTGCGTCGGGCGGCATGTGGTGTTGCGGGGTGGGATCGTCGATGACGCCCGCCACCACGGCCGAGCGCTTGACGATCTCCGACACGCCCTGCGCGACCAGAAGCGCAAAGCCGGCCAGAACCATCAGTTTGGCCGGCCAGATGACAAGACCACCCGCGTTGGCCGAAATTTCACCGGTCCGAAAAGACAAAAAGAACCAAGGCACGCAAAGCCAGACCATGAGCAGGACGAACGGCATCAGAAAAAAGAAATGGCAAAACAGATCGATGTAGTCGCGTGTCTTCTTCGAGAGCGTGTTCGATACCACGTCGATGCGGATATGCTCGTTGCGAAGCAGCGTGTAGGCGGCGGCCAGCATGAAAACCGTGCCGTAGAGATACCATTGCAGTTCCAGCCACATGTTCGACGAAATGTCGAAGGCCTTGCGCACGATGGCATTTCCCGCCGATATCAGCACCGCAGCGAGGATCAGCCAGGCAACATTCTTTCCAATCAGGTTGTTGACCCAGTCGATTGCGGCGGAGAGCCGCAGCAGCAATTTCATTCCGGGGTCGAAAAACCAGGCGTGTATCGCGGCCGCGATGGCTGCCAGTAGCAGCAGGACATAGATCTGCGTCGTAATCTGAAACGACATCAGGGTATCAATCATTTCGATGATGTTCCTCCCGGCCCGGGCCCGCTTTGCGCGTTGTACCCGCGCTGCATTTAGCGGATCATGGAGGCGCATGCCAAGGCGGCAATTTCGGCACCCTGCACCGGCTCGCTTGCATTCCCGTATTTTTACTGCAACCAGAAGAGGTTGACCGTCCTGACCTCCGAGAAATCCCGGATGGGACGGCATTGAACCGGCCGGAAGAACGGTAATTTTCGGTCGCGGCATCGCGCCAGCCGGCAATGAAATGACCGTTGCGCCATTTTTTCTGATAAGAGAATTGTCATTTACGGCAAAGCCCCGGATTTCGTTTGACGCAGGGGCATACGAGGCCAAGATATATCAAAGAATCGAGGCGGTTCGATCCCGTCTCCCGAAGGAAGCGCCTGATGACACTTCACGAAGTATCTCTGAACGACAAGTACGATTTGAACAAGGAACGGATTTACGTTTCGGGCGCGCAGGCCATTGTCAGAATGCTGCTGATGCAAAAGGAGGCCGACCGGCGGGCAGGCCTCAATACCGCCGGTCTCATATCAGGTTACCGCGGTTCGCCTGTCGGCGGACTGGATTTGCAGTTCTGGCATGCGCAAAAAGAACTTTCCGCCTCCGACATTGTGTTCCAGCCCGGGTTGAACGAGGAACTTGCCGCGACCGCGCTATGGGGATCGCAGCAGACCGAATTGCTGGGCGAGGGAAAATACGACGGTGTGTTCGGCCTCTGGTACGGCAAGGGTCCTGGCGTGGACCGCTCCGGCGACGTCATCCGGCACGCCAATCTGGCCGGTTCGTCTAAACATGGCGGTGTTCTGGCGCTGATGGGCGACGATCATACCGCTGAGAGCTCGACCAATGCGCACGCCACCGAGTTTCTGTTCGTTGATACGATGGTGCCGATATTCAACCCGGCGGGCGTTCAGGAACTGATCGACTACGGGATTTATGGCTACGCGCTCTCCCGCTTCGCCGGAACCTGGACTGCGATCAAATGCGTCAAGGACAACATTGAATCGACTGCGTCGGTTGACGTGTCGCTTGACCGGCTCGGTATCGTGCTTCCGGAGTTCGACATGCCGCCTGGCGGTCTCAACATACGGCATGAACTCGACCAGATGGGCCAGGAAGAACGGCTTCACAATCACAAGCGCGCCGCGGCAGCGGCCTTCGTGCGCGCCAACGGCCTGAACAGGATTGTTTTCAGCGGCGGGCGCAAGGCGAAACTCGGCATCATCACCGTTGGCAAGAGCTATCTCGACGTCCGACAGGCGCTGGAAGATCTGGGCATCAACGAGCAACAGGCAAACCACATCGGAATCAGGCTGTTCAAGGTTGCCTGCCCATGGCCGCTCGATCTGGAGCACATCAAGGATTTCGCCCGCGGCCTCGACATGATCATCGTCGTTGAGGAAAAGCGCTCGCTGATCGAGGTGCAAGTGCGCGAGGACCTTTACGGCACAAAAATGCAGCCGGTCGTGGTCGGCAAAAAGGATGAGCGCGGACACTGGCTGTTCCCGGTGCGCGGGGCGCTCGATCCGAACGACATTGCGATCGCCATAGGTGAGCGGGTGCTCAAGGTAATCGGACCGTCGGAAGAGATATCGGCGCGAGTAAAGCGGCTGCGCCAGTTCCAGGCGATGCTGGCCGACACCCAGGACGTGGCCGTACGGACCCCTTATTTCTGTTCCGGCTGCCCTCACAACACATCGACGAAGGTTCCCGAAGGGTCGATCGCAGGCGCCGGAATCGGCTGCCATTTCATGGCGATGTGGATGGACCGGTCGACCGTCGGTTTTACGGCCATGGGCGGCGAAGGCGCGCAGTGGATCGGTCAGGCGCCGTTCTCGACGCGCGGGCATTTTTTCCAGAACCTCGGTGACGGCACTTACAACCATTCCGGTTCGCTGGCGATCCGCTTCGCCATCGCGTCCGGCGTCAACATGACCTACAAGATCCTGTACAACGACGCTGTGGCGATGACCGGCGGTCAGCCGCACGAGGGCGGCCTGGCGATGGACGAGATCGCGCGCCAGGTTCGGGCGGAAGGCGTTGACCGAATTGCGATCGTTTCCGATGAACCGGAAAAATATTCCGGCCGCGCCGATTTTCCGGCGGGCGTCACGATCGATCACCGCGATGACCTGGACACCGTGCAGCGAGAATTGCGCGAAGCAAGGGGGGTTTCGGTTCTGATCTACGATCAGACCTGCGCGGCGGAAAAACGGCGGCGGCGCAAACGCGGCACCTATCCGGACCCGGACAAGAGAGTGATCATCAACGAACTCGTATGCGAAGGCTGCGGTGATTGCGGCGTGCAATCCAACTGCGTCTCCATCCAGCCGGTGGAAACCGAATTCGGCCGCAAGCGCCGCATCGACCAGTCGAGCTGCAACAAAGACTTTTCCTGTATCAACGGCTTCTGCCCGTCTTTCGTGACCGTGCATGGAGCGGAAATGAGAAAGTCGCAGGGAAGTGGCAAGAACTTCGATCCGCTGGACGGGGTGCCGGAGCCGGCGATTGTGTCGGTCGAAGACGCCGGCTGGTCGTCGGTCATCGACGGCGTTGGCGGCACCGGCGTCGTGACGGTCGGCGCCATTCTCGGCATGGCGGCCCATATCGAGGGCAAGGGCTGCGGCATCATCGACATGGCCGGCCTGGCGCAGAAGGGCGGCGCGGTGTTCAGTCACATGCGCATCGCGAAATCACCAGAACATATTCATTCTATCCGTGTATCGGCGGGCAAGGCCGATCTCGTGCTGGGATGCGACCTCGTTGTTTCCGGTGCAAAAAAGGTACTGGCCGCCGTGCGCGAAGGCCATACGATATTCGTCGCCAATACCGCCGAGGTCATGCCAGGCGATTTTGCCCGCTCAGCGGATTTCTCGCTGCCGACTGAACGGCTGAAAAAGGCGATCAAGGATGCGGCCGGAGAGGACAACGCCTTCTTCTTCGATGCGACACGCACTGCGGCGACCCTGTTCGGCTCTACCGTGGCCAGCAACATCTTCATGCTTGGATTCGCATGCCAGCACGGCGGGCTGCCATTGAGTACGGCGGCGATCGAGAAAGCAATCGAGATCAACGGCCAGGCGGTCGCGATGAACATCAATGCATTTCGTTGGGGCCGGCGCGCGGCGCACGATCCGGAATTCGTCCGAGAACTCGTGGAGAAGAACCGCGTGGCGCTCGACGACCGTCACCTATCGGCCTCGCTCGACGAGGCGATCGAACGGAGGGCCTCTTATCTGACCGCCTACCAGAACAAGGCCTACGCCGACCGTTACCTTGAGCTGGTGGCCCGGATCAGGTCGGCCGAAGAAAAGATCGGCGGCGACATGGCGCTGACCGAGACGGTCGCCAGGAACCTGTTCAAGGCCATGGCGGTCAAGGACGAATACGAGGTTGCACGGTTATACACTGACGGTACATTCGCGCTACAGTTGTCGAACCAGTTCGCCAAATGGGACCGGCTCGAATTTCATCTGGCGCCGCCGATCCTCGGCCGCAGGGGCAAGGATGGCAAACCGCGCAAGTCCAGTTTCGGGCCCTGGATGATGCCGGTGTTTCGCGTTCTTGCGCGGCTCAAGGGGTTACGCCGCAGTCCGCTTGACATTTTCGGCTACGCCGAAGAGCGCAAAATGGAATGGCGCCAACTCAATGCCTACCTTGACGATCTAGAGTTGATATTGGACAACCTGCAACCCGCAAAACTTGCAACGGCCCTAGTGCTTGCCGGAATACCTTCAAAAATCAAGGGTTTCGGCCATGTAAAGGCGGCAAATGCGCTAAAGGCCGAGCGGGAGCGCGACGCCCTCAGATCCGAACTGACCGCATCCGAACCCGCAAAGACTGTCGCCGAAGCTGCAGAATAGCCCTTTTTTTCAGCGCCGCTTGAGGTTGAAAAATCAAGGGAAACTAAGGTTTTTTTAAGCTCACCGTGGCATTGCTTGTGCTCACCGGT
>JBFIBB010000246.1:0-4841 GCA_041582695.1 Rhizobiaceae bacterium | reverse complement strand
GCCACCGGCACTGCCCCCCACGGTTACTATTTCGAGACCCGCATAAGGCTCTATGACATGCTGTGGCGCTGCATGGCCAACGCCATGCCGGAACGCCTCCCGGCCGGACATTTCGCCTCCATCTGCGGCACGGTCATTGCTGGAGAGCATCCCGACACCGGCCGCCGGTACACCATGGTCGAACCGCAAATGGGTGGCTGGGGCGCTACGGCCACGCGCGACGGGTTGGATGCGATGTATTCAGCCAGCCATGGCGAAACGTTCAACTGCCCGGTGGAGATTTGCGAGGCCCGCTACGGCATCGATGTTGGCTACAAGCGCTTGAACGACACGGACGAAGGCTCGGGCCTGCATTCCGGCGGCAAGGGCCTCCAAACAAGCTACAAACCGCGAAGCCGCGCCGTGCTGTCGGCGGGATACAGCCGCCACCGGCAACCCGTCTGGGGTTCCAAAGGCGGCGGCAATGGCGGCACAAACGGACTGTCTGTTGTAAAGCAGGCGACCGGCCGGGCTGACTATTCGTATGTAAGCGGGCTGGTTATTGAACCAGGCGATGAAATTCTTGTTTCTACGGCCAATGGCGGCGGATTTGGCGCGCCAGAGATCTGACCTGCCCCATCAGGACGACCCAGTATTCCCGCAATAAAACAAAACGGATGTGGTCATTCTGGCCTGCGCCGAACGTCGAACCGTTGATCTGAACATCACCTCTTTCTAGTCGTCTGGCGAAAGTTGGTCCTGATCGATTAGGTGATCTCCGGCGGGGGTCGCGTCGCCGGTCGAGATAGGCGGAAACTCGCTGCTGTGGTGCTTCTTTTCCCTTTCGATCAGGGTTGCGTCCGGCTGGAACAGGATGAAGTCGCGCTGGTGAGCGATTTTATCAACGATACGTCAATGCGGTTCTCTTCACAAAATGCGAAGCACAATCGCCAGACTCGGCACGGTCCCCACCTCCCCTGGCATGGATACATATGGTGCGGTGCGATCAGCGATCGCCAACCGGCCAGAGTCTGCGAGCTGGTCGACCTTGTCCGCAAAGCCCTCTTGCCAAAGAGTTTTCTTCACCGTCACCACGATAGCACCGCCCCTACGGCAAATGCGCACCAGTTCATCGAGGCCGTCCGGCCCGACGTGCCCGGTTGTGAACACACCGGCGGAAACAATGCCGGCAAAGTGCCCGTCATCGAAGGGCAAGGACTGGCCGAGGGCCGCCTCGTGCAATTGGCTGTAGATGTTCTTGCGGGCGGCGACCGCAAGCATGCCTTTGGAGATGTCGAGCGCTTCCACTTCCGGATAACCAATGATGCCAAGCCATTCTCCGACAAGGCCCGTGCCGGCGCCCGCATCCAGAACCGGAGCGCTGCCAATCGCAACATGGCGGGCAAAAAGCGCCAGGCAGATGCTTGGATGACGGTACCCGGCCTTGGCCATTTCGGCGTCGTAGCTGTCCGCCCATCCGTCGTAGAGCCGCGCGATCTCGTCGGGCGACTTGGCGTCGTAAACGGCGCCGAGCGCACCTTCGTGTCTCTGCTGTGCCATTTTCGATCTCCCGCTGTTGATCTGGATGCGCACCTCAATGCTAACTTAGGCGCGCTGGCTTGCAAGAGCTTGACCAAACGTAGCGAAGGGGAGTGGCGGCATGGGCGGACAAATCGATCCTGACCTGGAGGCAGCGTTGGCGCAGGTGCCAGGATTTACGGCTTTTGACGGGGATCCTGTTCGGCTTGGCGGGCTGACGAACCGTGTATTCAAGGTGGGAGAATTCTGCTTGCGACTGCCCGGCGAGGGAACGGAGGAATATATCGACAGGGCGAACGAAACCGTAGCAGCACGCGAAGCCGCGCGTGCAGGTGTCAGCCCGGAAGTTGTCTATTCGGATCCGTCTTCGGGAATTATGGTCACCCGCTTTATCGGTGGCGCGGTAACCATGAGTCCCGAGCAATTCGCCAGTCGCCCCGGCTCACCGGCGCGGGCTGGCGAGGCATTCGCCAGGTTGCATCGCTCCGGTGCTGAAATCCCGTTTCGATTTGAGCTGTTCTCGATGATCGACAACTATTTGGCGGTTCTTTCGACAAAAAAGGTGGCCCTTCCCGCCGGTTACCATGACGCTGTCAATGACGCACAGGGCATTCGTGCGGCGCTCGATGCAAATCCGGCACCTCTCGCGCTGTGCCATTGTGATCCGCTTTGCGAGAATTTCCTGGACACTGGCGACGTCATGTGGATCGTCGACTGGGAATATTCAGGCATGAACGATCCGCTCTGGGACCTCGGCGACCTGTCGGTCGAGGGCGCCTTCGATGACGCGCAGGATATGGAGATGATGCAAGCCTATTTCGGCCGCCGGCCCACCGCCGCCGAACATGGCCGCGTGGTCATCTACAAGGCCATGTGCGATTTGCTGTGGACCTTGTGGGGGCTGATCCAGCTCGCCAATGAAAACCCGGCGGACGATTTCCATGCCTATGCCAGCAATCGCTTTTTCCGCTGCAAGGCGCTGATGGCGGAGCCTGAATTCATGGAACATGTTGAAGCGGTGCGGCGGGGTTGACGAACCCTAGGCTGCGATCTCGAACCGCGCACCGCTCTCGGTGAGCCTTGCAGCAATTGCGTCAGGCGGTTCCGCATCGCAGACTAGCAAATCCAGCTCATCAAAGCCGCATACCCGAACGAGCGCTGTGCGGGAAAACTTGCTGGCATCCGTCACGACCATGCGCTGCTGTCCGCAGCGCAGCACCTGCCTGGCGAATTCGGCTTCGGCCAGGCTGTGGTCCATAAAGCCAGCCTCGGAGTCCACCGCAGAAATCGAGATGATCGAGTGTTTCACCGCAAAGCCGGAAACGAACTCTATGGCGGTGCGGCCAAACGCGGCGCCGTTGTCGCCATGAAGCTCTCCCCCCGCCATGTAGACCGTATTGCCGTTGACCGTCGCCAGAGTGCGGGCCACATCCGATGAATTGGTAACGACTGTCAGCGCAGTCTTGTTGAGCAATGCCCGGGCGAGAAAGCTGGTCGTGGTACCCGTGTCGAGCATCACGCTGTCACCATCGTTGATCAAAGAGGCGACATGGACGGCAAGGCGCTGTTTGGCTTCGGCGTTCTCCCTCATTCGTCGCTCAAATGGCGCCTCACGAACCTGTATCGCAGCGCGCACGTATCCGTGTACTTTCAGCAGTTCTCCAGCCCGCGCCAGGGGCGCCACATCGCGACGAACCGTCTCGCGCGAGACGCCCAGCCGCGTAGCCACTTCGGAAATCCGCACGCTGCCATCCGTTTGCAGCAGTTGCATGATTTGTTTCTGTCTCGGCGTACGTTCCATGTGGCAATTTCACCCAATTTTGTGGCAAATGCATGTGATAAAGGTCAGGATTAGCAAAAATGCCAAATCAATTGGCAAAAAACCACATAAATCCCACAACCTGTATTGACTCCTTGCGAGTTGCCTCCCCAGACTTGATCGCGACGGCCCTCCGCCCACAATTTTGTCCGATTGGGGCGCAGCATCGGGCGATCAGCCAGCAGCAGGAGGTAATTCCAAATGGGTACAAATGAAATTGCACGCACGGCTGGACTTGCCGGGGCGTTGATGCTTGCGACCGCGTTGACCTTCAGCCCGGCTTGGTCTGCAGCCGAGTCGAAGGATCCGATCAAGTTGACACTGCATGATTGGACTGGCCAGCTCATCACTACCCAGATCATGGGCGAGGTACTGAAAAAAGCTGGCTATAACATCGAGTACGTGCAGGCTGACTACATCGCCCAGTTTGCTGGGCTGAAATCCGGTGATCTGCATGTTGCCATGGAAATATGGGAAACCACCGGCCGCGATGCCATGGATGAAGCCACCGCTACCGGCAAGGTCGAGAACCTCGGCGAAACAGGCATGCAGGCGATCGAGGAGTGGTGGTATCCATCCTACATGAAGGAAAAATGCCCCGGCCTTCCCGACTGGGAAGCCCTGAAAGACGAGGCTTGCGCCGAAGCATTCTCGACCGCCGAAACGGCGCCGAAAGGCAGGTATCTCGGAGGGCCCGTAACCTGGGGTGGCTACGACGACGAACGCGCCGAGGCGTTGGAACTGCCATTCGAGGTCGTTCACGCGGGAACCGATGCCGCCCTGTTTGCCGAGCTTGAATCGGCATACCAGCGCAAGGCGCCCATCATGCTGTGGGTCTATGCGCCACATTGGGCGCCGGCCAAGTACGAGGGCGAATGGGTGGATTTTCCGGCCTACACTAAGGAATGCTATGAGGATGCAGCCTGGGGCAGCAACCCGGATGCCATGTACGATTGCGGCAAGCCTCGCGGCCCGATCTGGAAAGTGGCCTGGTCCGGCCTGAAGGACAAGTGGCCGGGCGCGCACAAGGCTATCACGGCGTTCAACATCGAGAATGCTGAAATGGGCGCCATGATCACCGATGTAGACCTCAATGGAAGAAAGCTCGAGGAAGTCGTGGCAGATTGGATGTCCAAGAACGAAGCCAGATGGTCCGACTGGATAAAGTAGTTCTTCCGGTCCTCAAATCAGCCTGGATGAGCCGGCCGCGGTTCCTGCCTTAAGCCGCGGCCAGGCGCCGACCGAGATACCGCGCAATGACAACAGAATCCGCCCGACGCGTCACGCTTAGCCTACGATCGGTGTGGAAACTGTTTGGAAGCGGCGCCGAAACCATCCTCGACGAAACCGGTGGGAACCCTCCGCCGGAACAGCTGCTTGGGCGCGCGATCGTAGCCGCAGTCCGCCGTGTCACGCTCGACGTGCATGAGGGCGAATGCTTCGTCATCATGGGGCTGTCCGGTTCCGGCAAATCGACTTTGGTCCGGTGCATGTCGAGGCTGAT
>JBFIBB010000245.1:0-4860 GCA_041582695.1 Rhizobiaceae bacterium | reverse complement strand
CTTCTTGGAGCGACATGCTCCAAATCGGACATTTTTCTAGCCAAAAAATCACTTCCAAAAATGCGCCCTATCGTCCTGACAGGCGGCTTTCTAACAGGTCTCCGGACTCGGCAAGGATCGGATGGGCAACCATCGAAAAGGCCGTGTTGACCTGCTTGAGCGCGCGCAGTGCCTCTTGGTGGATATTGCTGGTCTCGATGCTTTCGGTCAGACCCTCGCGCAGCCGTCCAAGGTGCGAGCGCTGCAGGCCCTGCTCGATCCCACGGACGTTTTCCTTTTCGGCAATTAGTTCGCGGGCGTCGTCCTGGTTTCCCGTCATCATGACCTTCAGGGCCAATTGCGCGTTCGCAAGCACCCTGTCGTGGAAATCGTCGATCTCCTGACAGCCCTCCTTGGAAAACGCTACGCCCTCCAGATCAAGGCGCCGCGCCAAACCGACCAGGTTCCGGGCGATCATGTCGGCCGCCCCTTCAAGATTGACGGCAATATTCGACAGTTCCATCGATTCCTGGCTTTGGCTTTCTTCCAGCCCGGCCCTGTTCAGTTTGGCCAGGTACAGCTTCACGTCGAAATGCATCTTGCGCACCAAAACTTCGCTTTCGGTGATCGCGGCGGCTGCGGTTTCATCCCATTTCGAGAAAAGACCATTCGCTGACCGCAGCATCGCCTCGATCGTTTCGCCCATGCGAAGGGTCTCGCGCGCCGCGCAGGACAAGGCGCGTTCGGGATGGTTCAATGCAGACGGGTCAAGGGCGCTCAGCCCGACCCCCGAACCGCCGCTTGGGCGCGCCGCCACCATGGACGCGAACAGCCGCGTGACCGCTGACAAGACTGGAAGGGCAATCAACGCCAGGCCGAAGTTGAAACATAGATGCAGGTTGATGACCTGCCGCGCCTCGGTCGCGCCAATCCAGGTGAGCGGCAGTGCGAATATCGCAAGGGTGGCCAGCAACAGCGCCGCACCGCCGCCGCGCAGAACCAGGTTCGCCACGATCATGCGGCGGGCCTCGATGGGGGCCGATAACGTCAGCAGATACGCGATCATCGAGCCGCCAAGATTGGCGCCCAGCACCATCGCCACCGCCGCAGATTGCGGAAGCAGCCCCTGCGACACCAGCGTCACGAACAACAGCACGGCCGCGACGCTGGAATGCACCACCCAGGCAAAGACCGCGCCGATCACGAACGCGGTCAAGAGATCCCCGCCCAAGTATTGCATGACCGTTCCGGCGCCCGCACTGTCGACCAGCGGTGCGGTGGCTGCCCGGATCATGTCGAGCGACACGAAAATCAACGCCAACCCGATCAGGATCCGCCCGGTCTGGCGTATCCGCCTTTGCTGTCCGCGCAAAAACAGACCTACGCCCAGCAATAAAAGCAGCGGCACGAGGAAGGTCTGTCGCACAAGCAGAACCTGTGCAACAAGCGCAGAGCCGACATCGGCCCCCAACAGGATCGCCAGCCCAACGGTGGCAGCGATTGACCCGCCGGAGACGAAATTCGAGACCATGATCGCGACGGCGGTCGAACTCTGCAGCAGCATCGCGGCGCCCGTTCCAGTGGCGGCGGCCAGAATACGGCTTTTTGTCGAACGCCTTAGCCAAAGGCGCAGTTGCACCGAAAACGCGCGCTCGACGCCAGTCCGAACCAGGCGAACCGACCAAATCAGCAGCGCCGCGGCTCCTGCAATGTGCAGAAGAAACAACAGGACGTTGGTGTCATCCACCGTTCAAGTCCCTTGTACGCGCGTGGCGTGACGATCAGAAATCAAATGGTCCGTCCCCCTGCGCCAACGAAATCGCAGAAGACCGAAACTCCGATCCCTCTACGACGTGGATCATGTAGCCGCCAGGCTGTGTGGTGAATCCTACCGGCGCATCGCCTCGGAAATCTGTCTCGAAGGAACTGCAGAGGCTCGGCGACGCTATCGCGACGTGGCCGCCAACGCTTGCAATGATGCTACCGTGGACATGGCCGCAGACGATCCTGACGGGCGATTTGGCGCGGCGCAGAACCTGATCAAGGCTATCGATTCCGGCCAGCCCGATCGCGTCCATGAACCGGATCCCGGATGCAAATGGCGGGTGATGAAGCGCAAGAAGAACAGGCCGCATAGCCGCCCCTGCGAGCGCCGAGGCAAGAAAGTCCTGTGTGTCGGCATCAAAATCTCCACCGCCTTTACCTTCGACCAGAGTATCGAGACCAATCAACCGAATTCCGGGCAGATCATGTACCCAATTCAGCTTTCCTGTGGGAGGCATGTAAGATGTGTCGGCAAAACCCGCACGCATCGGCTCGCGCAGATCGTGATTGCCGGGAATGACAAAACTTGGTGCGGGCAGACGGTCGACCTGCTGGCGAAAAAGGGCGTAGCTCTCTGCATCGCCGCGATCGGTGATATCGCCGGTGACTACGACGGCATCGATGGGGGCCAGTTTTTCCCAATCGGCCAGGATCCGGGTTATCATGGTCTCGAAGATTTCGGCGGTATCGAGCATGCCTGACACCTTGTCGGGCGACGCCAGGACGTGCGGATCGGACAGTTGCAGGACTCTGCGCGTCATCTGGGCCAGTTGCGGCCGCAGCTCCGCCTGCAATGGTGCCTCATCACTTGATACCCGCGCGCAGGAAGGCCTGCACGAACTGGCGCTGGAACACCAGGAACGCGATCAGAAGCGGCGCGACCGACATCAGGGTCGCCGCCGAAATCACGCTGATGTCCACACCGTTTTCCGGCGCGCCGAAGATCGAGAGGCCCACCGTCAGTGGGCGCGTGTCCGGCGAATTGGTAACGATCAACGGCCAAAGAAAGTTGTTCCAGTGTGTCGAGACCGAAACCAGCGCGTAGGCAAGATATGTCGGCTTGGCCAGGGGCACATAGACCCGCCACAGGATGCCGAACCAACTGCATCCCTCAATCCGTGCGGCCTCGTGCAGTTCGATTGGCACGCCTTTGAACGCCTGCCGCATCAGGAAGATGCCAAAGGCGCTGGCCATATATGGCATACCGACGCCAAGGATCGTGTCGAACAGACCGAGACGCGAGATCATCGCGTAGTTTTCGACGATCAGGACCTCGGGCAGGATGAAAAGCTGCATCAGCACCAACACGAAGACGAAATTCTTGCCCGGGAAGTTAAGCTGGGCAAAGGCGAAGCCCGCGAGCGTTGTCAGGATGAACTGGCCGATCAGGATGGTTGTCACCAGAAGGAAGGTGTTCAGAAAATACCGCAGCCAGGGCGCGCCGTCCCAGGCAACTCGGAAGTTGTCGAGCGTCCAGGGAGAGGTCAGGTTGAAGTTCACCGCGTCGGAGGTGGAGTGAAACGCAGCCCAGAAGGCAAACACCAAGGGCGCGATCCAGATGATCGCCAGCGCGGTGGCACCTAGCGTGTCGGCGTATTTCGTCCACCGGCTCATTGGTAGTGCGTCCTTTTATCGATGTAAAAGAACTGGATCGCCGCCACCACGCCCAGCACCAGCAGCACCATTATTGTCATCGCCGCGGCGTGGGGCGCGTCGAAGAACGCGAAGGCCATTTCCCAAATGTAATAAAGTATCAGTTTCGAGGCGTCCGAGGGGCCACCTTTGGTCAGGATGAACAGGTGGTCGATCAGTTTGACCGAGTTGATCATAGCGTTGACCATGATGAAAAGCGTCGTCGGCATCAGCAAAGGCAGCACGATGCGGCGGGTGTAAGTCCAGCGGCTGGCGCCCTCGATATCGGCGGCTTCCTTCAGGTCCTCGGGGATGGTCTGCAGCGCCGCGAGGTAAAAGATCATGAAGAATCCGGCCTCTTTCCAGATCGTCACGATGATGATCGCCCAAAGTGCCGTTTCCGGCTGGCCCAGCCAATTGACCGACGGCAAACCAAACAGCGCGCCGATCTGGTCAAGCACGCCGAGTCCGGGCGTATAGAAAAACAGCCAAAGGTTGGCCGCAGCGATCATCGGCAACACCGTCGGAGTGAAATAGGCGGTGCGCACGAAGCCACGCGCAGGGATCTTCGAATTCGCCCAAAGTGCCATGGCCAAGGCGATGAAGATCGACACCGGTATTGTGATGCCAGCGTAGAAGAGATTGTTCTTCACGACCAGCCAGAAGGTCGGGTCGGCAAACAGATCAGCATAATTTTCCCCGCCAACAAACTCGGTGGGGTTGCGACGGGTGCCGCGGGAAAACGTGCTGGACCAGAAGGTGGCCAGCGAGGGGTAGAACGCAAATACCGTCAGCAAGATCGCGGCCGGGCTCAGCAGCAGCCAGCCGTAGATGGCTTGTCTGCGGCGCTCGAGGTTCACGTGCTTGTTCATGTTGACGCCCTTGCCCCGCTCGGGAAAATGTCGGCCCCGCGACGGGGCCGACAGTGCATCTCAAAGCTTACTGGTAGGCTTTCAGCAGGCGCATCGCGGCATCTTGCGCCTCGCCCAATGCTTCACTGGCCGATTTGGCACCGGTCAACGCCGACTGGATGGCGTTGTTAAGCCCGTCACGTACCCGCGCCGTCTCGAAGGTCGAGAACTCGGCGACAGCGTTCTCCAGCTGGTTGCGGGCTACCAGCGCCGGCGGGAACTCTTCGGTGTATTTTTTCAGCGCCTCGGTCTCATAGGCAGCTGGCGACACACCCATGTAGCCGGTGGCAATCGACCATTCCGCGGCCTGCTCGGGCGCGGTCATGAATTGGATCAGCTTCAGCGCGGCTGCACGTTCTTCGTCGGTGGTGTCCTTGAAGATGTAGAAGTTGCCGCCACCGGTGGGCGAGCCCGGCCGGACGTTGGCGGGCAGTTCGGCGACCCCGAAATCGAACGAGGCATTGCTTTTCACCGCCGTCAGGTTGCCAGTGGAATGCCACATCATCGCGGTCTG
>JBFIBB010000244.1:0-4866 GCA_041582695.1 Rhizobiaceae bacterium | reverse complement strand
GTCGAGGCGGCTTCGGTCGCGCCCCAAGTGAAAACCACATGATCTGGCTTGGCGCTGCAAAGCGCGGCCACGTTTCGCCGCGCCAAATCCACCATTGCCCGTTTGGCCCGCCCTTCGCCATGAACCGAGGACGCGTTTCCGGGCTGTTCGACGGCCGCGATCATGGCCGCGCGCGCCTCAACCAGAAGCGGCGCACTGGCATTGAAATCGAGATAGGCGCGCAAAGCCGCCATCCGTCTGTCTTCCCTCAATCCGGCTAGCTGCGTCACAGAAGGCCGATTTTCCTTGAAATTCAAGGATGAACCGTCCTATTAACCCGCTTCTTGAAGCTGGGCGGCGCAAAGCCTAGTTTTGAACTATTCTAAACTGGTTTTAGGAAGCTGCCGGTTCCGCGTCAAGAACGTGTTCGTCCGGTTTTCCGATAACCGCGCTATTCCGACAGCGCCTGTTTATTTGGAGTGTGAATGCCTGAAGTGATTTTTGCCGGACCGGCCGGCCGGCTGGAAGGCCGCTATCAGCCCTCTAAGGAAAAGAATGCACCGATTGCCATGGTGCTGCATCCGCATCCGCAATTCGGCGGGACGATGAACAACAAGATCGTCTACGACCTGTTCTACATGTTCCAGAAGCGCGGTTTTACGACATTGCGTTTCAATTTCCGCTCGATCGGGCGCAGCCAGGGCGAGTTCGACCATGGTATTGGCGAGCTGTCGGATGCCGCTGCGGCGCTCGACTGGATACAGACGCTCCATCCCGATTCCAAAAACTGCTGGATTGCAGGTTATTCCTTCGGTGCGTGGATCGGCATGCAGTTGCTGATGCGCAGGCCCGAAATCGAAGGTTTCATGTCGATTGCACCCCAGCCGAACATCTACGATTTCGCCTTCCTGGCTCCCTGCCCGTCTTCGGGACTTATCATCCATGGCGATGCCGACCGCGTGGCGCCGCCAAAGGATGTCCAGGGCCTCGTGGACAAGCTGCACCAGCAAAAAGGCATCACCATCACGCAGAAGACGATGGAGGGCGCAAACCATTTCTTCACCGGTATGGAAGACGAACTTATCGCGGAATGCGCCGACTATCTCGATGCCCGCCTGCGAGGCGAACTGACAACCGAGCGGCCCAAGCGCGGCCGGTAATGCGATGTATCAACCGCCGCATTTCCGCGAAGAAAGGCTGGATGTTCTCCACGGCCTTATTCGGTCGCATCCGTTTGGGCTCCTGATATCGAACGGCAAGGACGGCCCGGTAGCCGATCCCTTGCCGTTTCTCATCGATGGAGCCGACAGCGCCAAGGGTGTGTTGCTGGCGCACATGTCGAAAGCCAATCCTCACTGGCGTCATGTCGAGAACAATCCGGATGTGCCGGTGCTCGTGGTTTTTCAAGGGCCGCAGGCCTATGTGACACCATCCTGGTACGAGACCAAGCAACAGACCGGCAAGGTCGTTCCAACCTGGAACTACGCCATCGTACAGGCGCGCGGCCGGGCTGAGATCATCCACGATCCCGACTGGCTGCGTGGGCAGATCACCCAGCTTACGAATACGCATGAGGCAAGCCGCGCGAAACCGTGGGCGGTTTCCGACGCCCCGGAGAACTTCGTGCGCGCGCAGATCAATGGCATCGTCGGACTGCGCATCGCTATCGATCATATCGAAGGCAAGTGGAAGATGAGCCAGAACAGGCCGGAAAACGACCGCGCCGGTGTGGCTCACGGATACGAGGGCGAATCCAATTCGGTAATGTCGGCCATGGTTCGCGATAGGGGCAATCTTACCGGGCCTGCATGATCAAACGCCCGGCCGGCTGCCCGGTGACAGCACGCCCCCGCTCACCGCTTCCCGGCATCCCGTCGTTGTCGGAAATGTCAGCGGCAGTCCTTTTTGCGAACGGACAGCCAGATAGGCCCAAGCTTCAGCCTCCATCGCATCGCCGTCAAATCCGAGATCTTCGGCAAGCACCACCTCGGCGCCTGCAGGCCCGGCTAGAGCGGTCAGATCGGCGGCTATATGCGGATTTTTCCGCCCACCACCGCAGAGCACCCAGCGTTTCGGCATCGCCGGCATTTGCCGCGCCGACGCGAAGATTGCCCGCGCGGTAACTGCCGCAAGGGTCCTCGCTCCGTCGGAGAGCTCCAATCCTTTGGCGTCATCGAGCGTGAAATCGCCGCGGTCGAGCGATTTCGGACCGGGCTTGTCGAAAAACGGCTTTGCCAGATAGGTGGCCGCGACGCGTTCAACCACGCCACCTTCGCTGGCAATCCTGCCGTTCTGATCGAGCGGCACACCGGCATGCTGAGTAACCCATTGATCGATCAGCGCATTTCCAGGACCACAGTCGAAGGCAAACGGATCGCCGGACTCGGGAACGTAAGTCACATTGGAAATACCGCCGATATTGACGAAGGCCACGGGAAAGCGCCTGTTTGTTCCGCCCAATGAGCGGGCCAGCGCCGCATGGTACACAGGCACCAACGGCGCGCCCTGCCCGCCATGCACCATGTCATTCGCCCGCATGTCCCAGACCACGGGAATACCGGTTTGCTCCGCCAGCAATGCGCCATCGCCAAGTTGAACCGTCAGCGCCTTTTCAGGCCGGTGCAATACGGTCTGGCCGTGAAAGCCGATGATGGCCGGATCGGAAAACCCGGGCGGCAGACGGCCGAGAAATCCGGCCACCGCCTCAGCATGCCGCAACGTGATTTCGCGCTCGAGCGCCGCAAGCTCGTCCGACCGCTCGTTCCGGTGCGCGATTGCCCTGGCGGTTTCGAGCGATGCCTCAAGCCTCCTGCGGAAGGCCGCTTCATAGGCGACAAATCCGGAAGTTCCCCGCACGACGGCGTTTTCACCATCGGTCGTCAGTACGGCGATGTCGATGCCGTCCATCGACGTGCCGCTCATCAGCCCGATTGAGGTCACCAGCGCCATTGCTGCTCCTTGTCGTTTTCCCGCCAATAGTGTTAAACGCGCGCGTTCCGCAATGCCATGCGGTCCGCACATCATTCCAGCAAGGTATGAAGATGACCGACTTCAAGTCCGATTTCCTGCGCACAATGTCCGAGCGCGGTTTCATCCATCAGATTTCGGATGAGTCCGGATTGGACGACCTGTTCCGCAAGGAGACGGTCACCGCCTACATCGGTTTCGACGCCACCGCATCGAGCCTTCATGCGGGATCGCTGATCCAGATCATGATGCTCCACTGGCTGCAGCAGACTGGTCACAGGCCGATCGCGTTGATGGGCGGTGGAACATCCATGATCGGCGACCCGTCTTTCAAGGACGAGGCGCGCAAGCTTCTGACCGCAGAGGATATCAACGCCAATCTGGCCGGAATCAGACAGAGCTTCGCCCGCTACCTCGATTTCGGCGGTGACAAGGCCATCATGGTCAACAATGCCGACTGGCTGATGGATATCAACTATGTCGAGTTCCTGCGCGATGTCGGTCGCCATTTCTCGGTCAATCGAATGCTGTCATTCGATTCGGTCAAGCTGCGGCTCGACCGCGAACAGTCGCTGTCATTCCTCGAGTTCAACTACATGATCCTGCAGGCGTTCGATTTTGTCGAACTCCACAAGCGCTTCGGCTGCCGCATGCAGATGGGCGGTTCGGATCAATGGGGAAACATCATCAATGGCATCGATTTGGGCCATCGGATGGGTACGCCGCAGCTTTACGCGCTGACGACGCCGCTGCTCACCACGTCTTCCGGCGCCAAGATGGGGAAGACCGCCACGGGTGCGGTCTGGCTGAACGCCGACATGCTGAGCCCTTATGATTTCTGGCAGTATTGGCGCAACACCGAGGACGCCGACGTCGAGCGCTTTCTGAAGCTCTACACCACGCTGCCTATGGACGAGGTTGTGAGGTTGGCCGGTTTGGCGGGAACGGAAATCAACGAGGCAAAGAAGGTGCTGGCCACCGAAGTCACAGCCCTGCTCCACGGTCGCAACGCAGCCGATGAGGCCGCCGAAACCGCGCGCAAGACATTCGAGGAAGGCGCACTGGCGGAAACCCTGCCGACGATTTCCGTGCCAATCGCGGATCTGGCTAACGGTATCGGTGTTCTCAACCTGTTCGTTCAGGCCGGCTTGGCGGCATCGAACGGCGAAGCGCGCCGCCACATCAAGGGCAATGCGCTGAAAATAAACGACGAAATGGTCGCCGACGACCGCTTGATCGTCGATTCAGGGCGCATCGGACCGGAAGGTGCGATCAAGCTCTCGCTCGGCAAGAAGAAACACGTCCTGGTCCGGCCGGAGTAGCATTCACCGGAACTCGAATATCTGGCGGAAAATTCCCGGCGCAATTACCGAGATCGGATTGACCTGCAATGTCGGCGACTTGGCATCGCCCGACAGTTTGTAGGTGATGCCGATCAGGCCCCTGTCGCGGCCGTTGCCAAGGAAAAGGCCGACAAGCGGTATGTCGGCGAACAGCCGGTTTAGTCCATATGCCGGCATGAACGTGCCGGTAATCGAAATCAGGCCTTTCTCGTCATAGAGTGTTCCCTGAAAAGTGGAACCGATCAGCGGGCCACGCAAAACCCCATCGGTTATATTCAGATAGCCTTTACCTTTCTCGATGCGCGCATAGCCCTGTTCGAACTTGGCTTGCGAGACATCGATTTCGCGTCTGACGACCTGGTTGAGGCTTCGATTCCCGCCTTCAGGCGCCGTTGTCACCAGCGCTTCAAGCCGCGGCTCGTTGACGATCCAGAAATCGCGCGCATCTATCTGCCCACGAAGCGGGGCATCCCCCTTTGCCACCAGTCTGATATCAATGGAGCCGCCCTGCATGTTGCCGTAGATATCGAGAAATCGCAGGATTGACCCCGCGTCAGCGGATTGGACCTCAACAGTC
>JBFIBB010000243.1:0-4891 GCA_041582695.1 Rhizobiaceae bacterium | reverse complement strand
GACACGTTCCTGCATGTCCATGAGACGGGCCTGGCGGAAACGGTCACCGTCAGGGTCGGCGGCGAATTCAATGCTCGCCATGGCGACACGGTGTGGCTGTCGCCTGAAACGGACAAGATCCACCGGTTTGATGCGGACGGGCTGAGGATCGCATGAAGCGGCTTGAGGGCAAGTCCGCATTGATCACCGGCGCCGCCCGCGGCATAGGCGCCGCATTTGCCGCGGCATATGTGCGCGAAGGCGCAACTGTGGCCATTGCGGACATCGATATCGCTCGGGCCCGCGACACGGCCGCTTCGCTCGGCGGCGGGGCTTACGCGCTGGAGATGGATGTAACTCGTCAGGACAGCATCGATGCCGCCGTGGCCCTTGTTGCGCAACGTACCGGCGGTCTGGACATCCTGATCAACAATGCCGCCCTGTTTACCGCCGCCCCGATCGTCGAGATCGAGCGGTCCGACTATGCCCGTGTCTTCGATATCAACGTCGCCGGCACGCTTTTCGTCATGCAGGCCGCCGCGCGGCAGATGATCGCCCAGGGCCGCGGCGGCAAGATCATCAACATGGCCTCACAGGCCGGCCGCAGGGGCGAACCGCTCGTCGCCGTCTACTGCGCGACAAAAGCAGCCGTCATTTCGCTCACCCAGTCGGCCGGTCTCGATCTCATCAAGCATGGCATAAACGTGAATGCGATATCGCCCGGCGTGGTCGATGGCGAGCACTGGGATGGCGTGGACGCATTCTTTGCCAAGTATGAAAACAAGCAACCCGGGCAGAAGAAAAAGGAAGTCGGCGCTGCCGTTCCCTTCGGCCGCATGGGGACGGCGGAAGACCTGACCGGCATGGCGGTTTTCCTTGCCAGCAGCGAATCCGAGTACGTCGTTGGCCAGACCTACAATGTCGATGGTGGCCAATGGATGAGCTGACGACCCTCTCAAACGCCACGCTTGCCAAGCTCTCCGCAAAAGTGCGCACCCCGCGCTATGATCGCAAACGCCTCAAACCGGGCATCGTCCATATCGGGGTTGGCAATTTTCACCGCGCCCATCAGGCCTGGTATCTGCACCGCCTGTTCGATGAAGGAAAATGCCTCGACTGGGCCATTGTCGGGGCGGGCGTGCGCCCGTACGACGCTCTCCAGCGCGAAAAGCTCTTGGCCCAGGATTGCCTGACGACCCTGATCGAACTGGACCCTGCAGGCACATCAGCCGAGATTTGCGGTCCGATGACAGATTATGTCGCCATAGAGAACGGCAATGCCGCACTCATCGCCCGGATGGCCGAACCGGATATCCGCATCGTTTCGATGACCGTGACCGAAGGCGGCTACTATCTCGATCCGGCCACCAAGGACTTCGACGTCAGCCACCCGGATATCGTGCACGATGCCGAGAATCCTGACCGGCCTCGTACCGCTTTTGGCGCCATTGTCGCTGCGTTGAAGCTCAGGCGCGATCGTGGCGCCGGTCCGTTCACCGGACTGTGCTGCGACAACCTGCAGGGTAACGGCCAGATCATGCGCAACACCATTGTTTCGCTTGCCCGCATGTCCGACCCCGATCTGGCGGCATGGATCGGCCGGGAATGTAGTTTTCCGAACTCGATGGTCGACTGCATCGTGCCTGCGACCGGGCCCCGGGAGATCGCGCTTGCGAGACAATTCGGCATCGACGACAGCGCGCCTGTGACCCATGAATCATTTCGCCAATGGGTCATCGAGGATGATTTTTGTGCCGGCAGGCCCGACTGGGATCGTGTCGGGGCCGTGTTTTCAGACAGGGTGCACGACTACGAAACCATGAAACTGCGCATACTCAATGGCGGCCATCAGATCATCTCCATGCCCGGCGACCTGATGGGCATCGGAACCATCGCCGAAGCGATGGCAAACCCCTGGATTCGCGGGCTGTTCCGCAAGGTCGCGGGCACCGAAATCGTTCCGCATGTCGCACCGGTTCTGGGAATGACCGCGCCGCAGTATCTCGACCTCATCGACAGGCGATTTTCCAATCTGCTGATTGCCGACACGACCCGACGCGTCGCTTTCGACGGCTCAAGCCGCCAGCCGGGCTTCATCGTCCCCTCGATTGTCGAAGGACTGAAAGCTGGAACCCCGGTCGATGGCCTTGCGCTGGTTTCCGCTACCTGGGCCAGATATTGCCTGGGAACGCGCGAAGACGGCAGCGCCATCGAGCCGAACGATCCCCGTTGGAAGGAACTGAAAACCGCCGCCGAAGCTGCCAGGCAAACGCCGATGAAATGGCTGCAGATGCGCCAGTATTACGGGGATTTGGCCAACCGGCCCGAATTCGCCGGCGCCTTCGTCAAATGGCTCGGCCGCATCCATTTGGACGGCGTTGAGGCAACGATAATGGACTACCTGTCCGAATAGCAGCTTTCAGCGAGTGTCCACTCAGGTTGGGCCATGGTTCGCCGTCGGTTCGAAGCTATCTGCGTTCACCCGAGCGCCGCCAGCGCGCTCACCGCCCGGTACCAGGTCGAACTGAACAGACCCTGCGGATCCATCTCGCGCTTCTTTGCCAGCACCGCCGGCAGTTCCGGGTATGAGGCGAGCAACTGCCTGGACGTATAGTGCAGTTGATATGGCAGGAAGAAACGCCCGCCATGGGCAATCGCCAGATCGATCAGCGCCCGGGTTGTCGCGCGCATTTTCCGATTGCCGGCCTCGTCGGTGCTCTGGTTGATGTAAAGCACCAGCGAAAACGCGTCGGCCGGCGCGTAAGACAGCGCGATGTCGTCGGCATGTACAATCCTGACTGACGCGTTGAGCACCGCAAGCCCGCTTGTGGCGAGCACTTTCCGCGCTTCGGCCACGAACTCGCCGAACCTCGCGCGAGGCACGAAATATTCGTGCAGAATGTCTGTATCGCCCTTCAGATCGTTGAAGAGGTACGGCACCGAATCGTGCATCGGATCGTTTCGCGAGACCAGGCACGCCTCGCCCTCCCCCATCGCCGCGGTGCGCGGTACCGTACAGCTTTCCACCTTCGGCTCGAGTGACTTTTCGGCAAACCATTTCAGGTTCTGGAATAGGGAACCGTGCTTGGAAAGGTTGAGCAGCAACCGCTTGATCTTCACCGCGCCCGGCTCTCCCAGCGCCGCCAGGTCTTCCGGCACCGGCACGTCAGTCCGGTCATAGCGATAGACGATCATCTCCTCCATCAGGCTGCCCGGCGCGGTCGACAGATGTCCGTAAAACAGGCCAAGTCCTTCGTCGTCTTTCAACTTCTCCTCGAAATAGGCGGGAAAATCGCTCGCCGGTATCACCTGGCGCGAGGTGCGGTAGACCTCGTTCTTGACGATGTCGATCGTCGCCGACAACACGACGCCGAACAGGCCGTAGCCACCAACCACATGGCGGAACAGATCCGTGTTGATCTCGCGCGAACAGGGAACAATGGTTCCGTCGGCAAGCATTACCCTCATGGAGCGGATCGTGCCAACCACCGCGCCTGCATGGTGATCCATGCCGTGCGCATTGACCGAGATCGAACCGCCGACCGAGAATATGTCGCTCGACTGCATGGCTTTTACCGCAAATCGCGGATGCAGAACGTTCTGGATATCGTGCCATGACGCGCCCGGCTCCACCGTCATCGTCATCGCATCTTCATCGACTTCAACCCGGTTGAACTTGCGCATGTCGAGCACGAGCGCGTGATCGTCGAACGCGTGCCCACCCATGGAATGGCGCACGGCCGCCATCGAAACCCGCAAACCGTTGGTCCGCGCAAAAGCAAGCGCTGCGGCGATGTGGTCTTCCTCGGTTACCTCGACCACGCCGTAGACGGGCGTCTCGGAAAGGCAGCTCGCATCGTTCACCGTGCCGCTCTTCATCAGCCAGGGCAGGTTCGGATCGTGCGGCGGCAGATTCGCAGGCGGTTCCAGCGGCAGGCCGATGCCGTCGATATCGGCAATTCGTCCGCAGCTCTTCGGTCCGGAAGGATCGCGCGCCAGGCGGGCCAGCGTCGAACCGCCCCACAGGCCGCCCGCGGCCAGAACCGCTCCACCGATCAGCGTTGAACGGCGTGTCAGCCAGAAACGGCGTTTCCCCTCGGCCATGCCCTGCCTCCAGTGAGCGCGAATCTACGCACATCATATGTCTGTCTGCAGGGAATTAAAGATCAGGCTAAAGCGAATGATCCCGGCTCCGGAAAAAACAAGACCGGCCCCGTTTCCGGAGCCGGCCAGAGGGATTGCCTGAGATCCCGGTTACATCTTCTCGACGGCGGTCGCGTTGTTGGTGCCATCATCGAAGGTCACAACAACCGAATCGCCCTCGGCCAGTTCCTCGATGGCAACGCCTTCGGCGGCCACGTAGGAGGAGCCGTCTTCGAGCACGATCGTGCGGGTCGATTGATCGACTGACTGGATTTTGCCTTCCATCTCGCCCGCAAATACCGCAGTTGAGAAAGCCGCAATCGTGGCTGCGGCAATGATCAGTTTCTTCATGTTTAACTCCCGTAGTTTTCACATCCGGCCAGCTTCGCATCGGGAGGTGATGCGGTCTGCCGGACGGCGGATTGCTACTCCCGCCAAAATTGCCGTGCAATACACGAAAAAATAAATTTTCGAACAATTACAGTAACTTAAAACTGCCACAATCCGGCGTAATTCGCGGGAATTGGTGGCGAAATCTTGGCAAATTTTTGGCAGACGACGAAAATCTCAATCGCCTCCGCAGCTTGGTGAAGGCACAGATTTTGTCCTTCGCAAACGCCGTCCGGCGAAACCGGTAACAAACCGGTCCGAGCACATCATCGCGTGTGGCGCGCCGAACAAATTTTGCAACAGAACCTTTCAGTGAATCTGTATCTTCAGGCGGATTCCGGCGCCGTTTCGACTTCTTCACATACCCATTTGTCGAGTG
>JBFIBB010000242.1:0-4917 GCA_041582695.1 Rhizobiaceae bacterium | reverse complement strand
TTTTACGATTTTTTAAGCGCCTGTCGGGCTCGCCCGCCATGCGCGCATCAATTTTGCACAAAAAATATGCAAATTCCCAGTTTTGCCTAATTCTTGGGCTTCCGGCGAATCCGAATCAGCCCCTCCTGGGCAACCGAAGCCACCAGCGTGCCGTCTTCGCCAAAGAGCTGGCCGCGGTTGAATCCGCGTGATCCTGATGTCGACGGGCTGTCCTGGTCATAGAGCAACCAGCCATCCAGCCTGTGCGGCCGGTGAAACCACATTGCGTGGTCGAGGCTTGCGACCTGCATGTCGGCGTCGAACACAGCCTTGCCGTGCGGGAAGGTCGACGTATCCAGCAGTGTCATGTCGGAAAGATAGGCGAGAACCGCCGCCTGCAGGGCGCGGTTGTCGGGAACCGGCCCGGTCGCACGCACCCAGACCTGCTGGCGCGGCGGCAGCTTCGCTCGGCTGATGTAGTGCTCGAGCATGACCGGCTTCATGTCTATCGGCCTGTCATGCTCCCAGAAGCGCCGGATCTGCTCGGGGATCGGGAGCGTGCTGTCGGTTATCAGGTCCTTGCGGTTTTTCAGCTTTTCCGGTCCTTTCACGTCGGACGGCATGGGGAACTGATGCTCCAGCCCGTCCTCGTCGGTCTGGAAGGAGGCTTCCAGCGAAAAGATCGCATGGCCATGCTGAATGGCGACTACCCTGCGGGTCGTGAACGACGTGCCGTCGCGGATGCGGTCGACCTCGTAGACGATCGGAATCGAAGGATCGCCCGGGCGCATGAAATATCCGTGCAGCGAATGGACAAACCGGTTCTCCGGCACGGTGCGCTGTGCGGCAACGAGCGCCTGTCCGACCACCTGCCCGCCAAAGACCCGCTGCCAGGTGACCTTGGGGCTGCGACCACGAAACAGGTTGCGCTCAAGCGGCTCGAGGTCGAGTATGTCCAGAAGTTCCTGCATTGCCGCCGTCATCGCGGTGTCCTCTCCGGGGGAATTGCGAAGCCGCCGGTTTCGATCAGGAAGCAATGAACCTGTCAACCCGGGATACAGTTCGCAATATGGCCAAGCGCGCAGCCTCAACCAAAAGCCGGAATGACCTGCTGGCGAAAACCGACATCCTGATCGCCGGCGCTGGCTATGTCGGCCTTGCAACGGGCGTCGCCATTGCCTCGGCGCGGCCGTCGCTCTCGGTCACCATCGTCGATGCGGCGCCGCCCGGCGTGTGGGAGAACGATACCCGCGCCTCGGCGATCGCGGCGGCGGCGATGCGCATGCTCGAGCGCCTCGGCTGTTCGGCCGACATTCTGCCCGAGGCCCAGCCGATTACCGAGATGATCGTCACCGATTCGCGGACATCCGATCCGGTGCGCCCGGTGTTCCTGACATTCGACGGCGAGGTCGGGCCGGGCGAACCTTTTGCCCACATGGTGCCAAACAAGGTGACCAACGCCGCGCTGCGGCGCCGCGCCGCCGAACTCGGCATTGCGATCATCGAAGGCGCTGCGGTTGCCGGTTTCGAGACCGGTTCCGCATCGGTCGCCGTCCGGCTTGCCGATGGCGGCGAAATCGAAACGCGACTGCTTGTGGCCGCCGACGGGGTGCGCTCGCGCCTGCGCGACATGGCGGGAATCAAGACGGTGCATTTCGACTACGGCCAGTCCGGCATCGTCTGTACTGTCGCGCATGAGCGCCCGCACAAAGGCCGTGCCGAAGAGCATTTCCTGCCCGCCGGACCATTCGCCATCCTGCCGCTAGCGGGCAACCGGTCGTCGATCGTCTGGACGGAGCGGACCGCGGATACCGAGCGGCTCGTCAACGAGGATCCGCTGGTGTTCGAGAGCGAGCTGGAAATGCGGTTCGGCCTGAAGCTCGGTCATATCCGGGTCGAGGACAAGCCGCGCGCCTGGCCCCTTGGACTGCGTTTGGCGCGGTCTTTCGTCAAGCCGCGTTTCGCGCTTGCCGGCGATGCGGCCCACGGCATTCATCCGATCGCCGGGCAGGGCCTCAATCTCGGTTTCAAGGATGCCGCCGCACTTGCCGAGACCATCGTCGAAGCCGACCGGCTCGGGCAGGATATCGGCGCGCTCGACGTGCTGGAGCGGTACGAGCGCTGGCGCCGCTTCGACACGGTGCAGATGGGAATCACGACGGATGTTCTGAACCGGATGTTCTCGAACGACTTCTCGCCGCTGCGGGCCATACGCGACATCGGCCTCGGTCTGGTCGACCGCATGCCGAATCTGAAAGGCTTTTTCATCCGTCAGGCGTCCGGCTTGTCGGGCCCCGCGCCGAGACTGCTCAGGGGCGAGGCCATCTGATCGAGACGCCTGACGCAAGCCGGGCAGCGCAACTGGCACGCACGTCAGAGCCTGATTGACCTTTTCATCAACGCTGCGATGGACTAGGCAGACGCCGGACAAAGCGAGAAAGACCACGCCAATGACAGATGAAACCGCCGGCGCGATCGAGACCCGGACCTGCACGTTCGACGAGATCGCCTCGATGTGCCGCAACGCGGCTGCCGCCAAGGGCTATCCGCCGCAGCTTGCCGAATTCGCCGGCGAGATGGTCGTGTGGCTGGAACGCCACCGCCTGCCTGGTGTCGCGACGATTGCGCTGATGCTCGAAAACCTCGAGACCTACGACGACAAGGCCTGTGCGCCGGAAACGCTTGAGTCGGGCGAAATGCGCTTTCCGGAGCCGATCACGGCGGGCGTGTTTCTCTTGCAGTATTTCGACAAGTTGAAATTCCCGGCGCGCATCAACGGTCCGGCTTACGGCGCATTGCTGCTCGTACCCTTCTTTGCGCTTGCCGCCCACCAGCAGAAAAAGGGCGTTCGAATCAGTTTCCTGCAAACCGACGGCAAGACCATCGGCGCGCAGATCGGCTATGCGGACGGCAAATCCGGATTCGCCGGCGAGCCGATTGCCGCCGGATACTCAAGCAGGATCGGTGTGGAATTTCCGGTGGAGATCGAGGCCGGGCTCAATCCGCCGCGCGAGGGGCCGGTCGAGATCGACGCCAATTTCTGCCGCGCGTTGTCGGGCGATCCGACGATTCACTGATCTGCACCAGCCGCGGACCCCGGACGGGTCAGGCCTTGACGAGGCGCAGCGACTTGTCGAACACGCGCAGCACGCGGGCAAGTTCGTGGCCGCGTTTCAGAATGCGCCCTCCCGGTGAGACCACCGAGAATGCGCCCTGCCTGCGGGCCAGTTTCGGCGATTTGGTGATCTGGAAAAGCGGAACTTCCGAGGTGCGCCGGAACACGGAGAACACGGCGCGGTCGGTCAGGTGGTCGATGGCATAATCGCGCCATTCTCCGGCGGCGACCATCTTTCCATAAAGGTCGAGGAGCTGATCCAGCTCCTTTCGATGAAACGTTATCGGCAATTGCGACCGCTCGCGACGAAACTCGGCGAGCGGTATCAGTATTGCTGTTTCTTCGCTGCCACCCCCCATATCACCGCGATCCATCATGCGCATGCCTCTGTCATATTGCCGTCATGTGGACAGGTTTGCGCGTTCCGGCGCCAAATGCAAGCATCCGTGGCTTGCAACTGTCCCGCAAGCCGTCTTGCCGCGCGGCCATCTTTCTCTAAGATCGCGCCGCAACGATAAGAAAAGGGGCGCGAGTATGTTGAGTGAAACGGACAGGCGATTTTTGCGAATCGCCTATGAAGAGGCGCTTGCCGGTTTCAACGAGGGCGGTTGTCCGATCGGTTCGGTGCTAGCGGAGGGCGACCGGCTGATCGCGCAGGGACGCAACCAGCGCGTCCAGGGCGGCGACCCCATCGCCCATGGCGAGATGGATTGCCTGCGCAAGGCCGGCCGGCAGAAAAGCTATCGAAATATGACGCTCTATACGTCGCTATCGCCGTGCATGATGTGCTCGGGCACGATCATTCAGTTCGCCATTCCTCGCGTGGTGGTGGGCGAGAATGTCAATTTCGGCGGCAACGAGGAGTTTTTGCGCTCGCGCGGCGTCGAGGTGATCGTCGAAAACGATCCCGACTGCATCGAATTGATGAAGCGCTTCATCGAGGAGAAGCCGCAGTTGTGGGCCGAGGACATCGCCGAGGAGGTGTGAGCGCCGGGCTGGTCGCTCCGCGGACTGCCGACCGGAAATCGCAGCGCACGCACGGCGTTTGAAGTCCGTCCACGCGCATGTGCCGACCGCGGAGATTTCTGCGTGGAAAAGCCGAACTGCTCTCTAGCCCGTAACGGGCTCGATCTGGCAGGCATATGACCGCAGCGGCGACGAACCGCTGACCGGATCGAGCTGCTCCAGCGAAATGAGCCGGTTGTAGTTGACCCCGTCGTCGGAGAACGGATCGAAGCCAGGAGCGTCCAACTCGGCGCATTCCTGCCACCAGCCGTGCTGTCCGCAGGCGACCTGCGGGTCGAGCTGCCCGTTCAGCTTGGCCTTTGCCCGCGCCGAACCGTTCGGCGTGACGATCCTCACCCAATCGCCCTCGGCAATGCCTCTTTCCCGAGCGGCGTCGGGATGCAGTTCGACTTCCGGATCCATGGCGCGCTTGCGCAGCGACGGCAGCGCCCTGAACTGGCTCTCGCAATAGATGGTGCCCTTCGAACAGGTCAGGATCAACGGAAACCGGTTCCTGAACCCGGCCGAGGCGTTCGGACTTACCGACGGCGCATGATAATCCGGCAGCGGATCATGGCCGCCACCGAGCAGCGTTTCGCTGTAGAGCTCGATTCTGCCGGAAGGCGTGCCGAAGCCTCGCGCCATTCCGCCGGTCTCCTCGGCATATTTCCTGTATCTGGTCTTGAGCGGCACCCTTATCCCTTCCGGATGTTGCCGCAACGCCTCCAGCGTCACGCCGCTGGGACCAAGCTGATGGCGGTAGGCGGCCTCGATGTCGCCGTTCCAGAAATGCTCCCCCAATCCCATTCGGACCGCCA
>JBFIBB010000241.1:0-4971 GCA_041582695.1 Rhizobiaceae bacterium | reverse complement strand
TTCGAGAACCTGACACTTACAGGTACGGTCCGCGACTTGGAAATTCGTTCCACGACAGATGTGCTTATATGCGTGGTCCGCGCCGATCGCCACGAACAGCGGCCGTAAGCTTTGTACGGAGTGAGCGACGGCAGTGAGCCCTTTGTGGTCGATGCTGCGCCACGCTCGAACTGGTCCAAAGTGCGGTGTCCGGACACAGCACAGGAAAGAGACGGCCCAGTCCGACCGTTCCCCGGCAGCCCCGCCGCTTCACCGAACCGGCCGTTCGTTCGCACTGCGGCATGACAAGCCGGGCGATCGACAGCTGCGCGGACGACGCCGCCGTCCACTCCACGCCCAACGATAGCTATGCACTACGAAGTAGGAATGAGGCTTCGGTCCGAGATGCCCGCAAGAAGACTGCGGGCACCCCTTCTTTTGGCCTCAGTCGTCAGCGTGCGCGTTGGGCAGACCACGGTTGTTCTTTGCCGTCTCGCTTACAGCCGCGCCCCAACCACCTGCACCGGGAGAGTAGGTCGGGGCTCCGTCCACTTCGTGGAAATGTTCAGCTGGGACACCGCCGGCCCTGTCTCCATTTCCTTCGATGTACCCGATGTGTCCCGGATGGGTCTGAGCTTCCAGTCCTTGAGTGTGTGCGTTCGCATAGACTGTGCCCGAAACGCAGAATACAAGCCCGATTGATAATAGAATGGTCTTCATGACAACCCCCAATGTTGCTCCTAGTTAGAAGCAGCATCATAAACCGATGAAAGCTTCGCAAGATACCCCGAATTACGAGGATTGCTGCTATCATTGGGCTCGGAACGGAAACAATCACCAAGAAGGAGCCGTATTGTCCGGCTTCGGCCGAGATTGGAAATTGAACTCGAACGCCTCTAAGCAGGACAAAGAACAACATCATTCATCTCAGGGGTCAGTTGGTGACAGCCGAGGTCTGAGGAACAACGTGCCGTATCACCCGCAGTTCAGGCATTAGTCCGCTGTCTGGTCCGGCGCAGGAATTGAACGTGTGACCCGCAGAAACGTGGATTTCCGCACTCGACATCAAGCTGATGCCGGAATGAGAAAGCGTCGATGAAGAACCCGTGGCCGAAAGGTGAATATCTTCGTCGACGATCATCGACAGATTGGACCCTGCAAAATCTGCCGGTACGTTCATCTGACCCAGCGACATGATCGTGGTTCTCTCGTCCACGTCGCATCCGCCTGCCGGGTCGCCCACAAATGCACCGGAACCAGCCGTTACGGAGGCGGTGGTCTTGTCACGCGTCGTTAGCAAGAGCGACGCAATCACGTTTGCGCCGGGGTCGAATTCGAGAACGCAATTGGTGATTATGGCGACGTCGCGGATCTCGCCCGCCAAGTTGCTAAATGTCAGTCTTGCGTTTCCGCCGTTGCCGCCGGCGGTGCAGGTGACTTCGTAGACCAGTCCACGGGGAATATCGGTTAGCGCCTCGAACGTGGCCTCGTTCATGGTGACCACAGCGCCTTTGGAAAGCCCGGCGGTGATAATGCCTTCTGCTTCGAGAGCCGGAAAGGCGCTGATCTCGAGGCTTTTGCCGCTGAAGAATTCCGCCTTCTGGCTGCTGTTTCCAAACGTGTCCAGAAAGGCATCGCTTGTGGCCAGAATGAACTCTTCCAGATCGGGGATAAGTAAATTCCGCTCGAAAGCTGCGGCTTCGGATCCGGGATTCGCGGAATCCGTGCATTTGCTGCCGCAGTCTGCGAGATCCGGCATGCTGATGCCCGCTGAATCTAGGAAGGTGTTGCTCTGTGGCATCCAGACGTCCGACTGGCTGTGAATGCAGTATCCGGCCCCGAAAGTGTTGCTGGAGGTGAAGTTGACTTGGTCCTTCGCGTAGATGCCATCGGTGCTGTTGCAGGTCTGCGTTTTGGTGACCGTCGCGACGCTGGCGCCATTCACTTCGAACTCGGGATTCTCGAAATCCGGGTTCACGAGGCTTACGATGTTCAGCATCGTCGTGGAGACCGGATTGCCGGCCAAAGTTGTCCGGTGAAGAAAAACCGCGACGGCGTTCTTGCGCCCCGTAGACTTGGCGATATTGGTTACGGGGTCATAGTGGATCGCCACGACATCAGTCGAAACGTCCTCGAAAACGTTTCCATAAATCGCGCTTGGCACATTCAACTGAACTGCGGCGATCGCAGCGGCACGAGCCTCTTCAGCGGAACTTCCATTTGCGAAAGCTACTGCGCCGGCATGTGCCGCGACATCTGCGGATTGCTGGAGCAACTGCTGATGTCTCCAGGCGTTTGTACCATCCACGGCAAGGCCACCGATGAGGACGAGCATGAGACAGGTCATCAAGGAAAGCGCGGTTCCGCCACCCGTTTCGTCCTCTAGGAACCGGGGCCGAGGACCTCCCAACGAAGAGTTTCTTTTGGGCATCAAGTTGGCTCCAGCGTTTGCGTCACAGTGGCGAGGACGGTCACGCCAGACAGAAATCCGAAGGCCGAGAAAGGCGTAAGCGACGAGGCCGGCGCGGAGATGGTTACGGTGACCGTCGAATTGCCCAGCGCAACGTTTGTGCTCGGTGTAACGAGAACGTTTCCAGCCTGTTGTTTCGCGTAGGCTTCGGCGGCTACCTCGTCCATTGCATGACGGGCGACCAGTCGCGCAGTATCGCGCGACACGCTCCAGTAATTCGACTGTGTCAGGAAGATCATGCTGACTTGCATTGTCAGGGAAATGACCGCGACGAGGAAGGGCAGCCAAAGCGCAAATTCGAATGACACTAAACCCCGAGTGTCGTCATAGAACCTGCGCAGGTAGAACTTGGAATTTCTAAGTATCATCGCCGCTCCCTTCATGGTCAGCGCGCGCATCAGACAACTGTCTCTCAAATGGGAGCCATGGGTCTGCGCGCACTGGTCCTGTAGCAGTTCCCCTCTCGCTATGGTTGTTTTCTGTGGCAAAAATACGCCCAGAATCGTATGGTTTCTGGCGTAATTGCGGCGATTTCGGGCAGGTTAGCGTAGCTTCCTCTGCGATGGCGCAAGCTGTCCAGAACTGGATCAAGGCCGTCGGTGCCAGGACTGCCTATGTCGAACCAGGATCACCTTGGGAGAACGGATACTGCGAGAGCTTCAGCGCCCGGTTCCGCGACGAGCGACCTGAAATTTAGGTGAGCGAACGGCAGGCACGGACTGCCGAGCTCCTTGTAAGATATTATCAAACAACGGTAACCGCCCGTATTCGAACATCAATCGTGAATGATCGGTTCCAGAGGGCAGCTTTGGACAGGCTTCGGCCCAGTCAACCCTGTCAGTCAAGATTGTCTGCCTCCGGCGCAGGTCAAATCCGATTGGCTACCTCAACGAAAAAACGATCTGGTCACGCCGCCAGTTCCAGAAACTTCGGTTGCGGTTTCGGAAGCGAGCGGCAAGGAAACATCCGCTCCGTCAATACGCAGGCTTCATGCCTCTTAAGCGTCATCAATGCATCTGGCCGCCTGAAAGACGACTGTAGGATATCTTGCGGCAATGCCTCAGACAGCGAATTGCGCATGTCGTCAGCGATGCCCTCGTAGGATCGGGCAGAAGGTTGAAAGCTCTCGGTCATGAGACCATTTGCCAGGATAATTTCATGGTCTGCCAAAAGAATGTGAAAATAGGTCACGGCCGCCTCTGGCAGAATGCTTTCTGCGATTGTCCCGACCAAGTGTGCGGCGGGCACCAACACGCGCGCTTCGCCGAAAAACAACTCAGTCCATGCGTCTTCCAAAACCACACGATGTTGCGCAGAAACGTAGAGATCGGAGCACGGCACACCCGCCCTTACCGAGTTTGCGGGAATGCGAATTGGTTGGCGTGTGGGGTCGTTCTGCATATCTTCGCGTGATACAGTCGATTGCCCGATCCACAGGACTGGCACTGCGCCGCCGGTATCGTTCAGAACAAGATCACCGGCCCGCAGTTCTTCGACCTTCCGATACCCGCTCGGGGTCAGAATGTCGGTTCCGCCACAGAAGCAGATGTAGACGGTTGTTGGAGAGGTGTCGGTATTGTCGAGCGGAATCGCTCCGGTCCCGAACTGCTCCATGAGCGCGTAGGTGCCTGAGCCGTCAGTGACAAAGAAAAACCGTTCGGTGTTTCCATCGATCACGACCGAGATCACAGTAACCTGCTTTCCCTCGAGTGCATCCGGCACCTTGCCATTGTTGAGTGGCAAGTCGCCGGTCATTTCCAGAGTGAAGTCGTAGGTCGTACCGTCAATGGTCACGGTCGTGTCCGGGTCGACACCGCCGCCGCCGTCTAAGATGATGTCGCCAGACGCTCCGCTGTTAAACGTGATCAGGACCGTTGGCTGGACTACCTTGGACTCCACGTTAAGTGACGGGTTGTTGGCCGTCGAGGCGTCGCCACGCGCATAGAAGCTAAGGGTCGTCATCCTGAAGGTCCATTCTGGAACTTTGCTCTGCCAACCCCATTGATATTGAACGCTCAAGTTCGCAGTTGGACGGAAAATGGGTATGATTTGGATGTATTGTTCCAAATATCTGCACAATCCGGGAATCCGCCTCAATCTCACCACATCTAGGGCCAGCGCGACTGTCCGGCGACCGGGAAGCGGCGGCCGGTATATCGCCGCCAAGGAGCAACCAAGGACCTAGTCACGAGTTCGAGTAATCCTGGGTATTGCCCAAAATGTCTCGCGATGTATTGCTTCAACCCGCATGATCTGCCGCTTCTGCCGCTTCTGCCGCTTCTGGCGCAGCGCTGCAGCTTGGGAACTCGTGGCGCAGAAGGAGGGGATTTCTGCGAGCGCTCGCAGCATCTGAGTGTTTCAGTCGAGCATCTCACGGCCGAACGGCGGCTTTCGGACCTAGCTTGCGTTCGCTTTGCGCTGGAGTGAATGCCCGCTTTTCGTCCCGTGTGTTTCTCGCGGATGTCGCGAACCGCGGATACCAGCCATTCGCGCGAAAATGACGAACGGCGGGAACGTCCCGC
>JBFIBB010000240.1:0-5031 GCA_041582695.1 Rhizobiaceae bacterium | reverse complement strand
TCAACATCGCTCCGGTGGTGTTGATTCTCGTCGTGGTCTGCGCGGCCGTTCACCTGGTCCGCACCTATCTGCTGAACCCGCAACAGGATCTTGCGTTCCTGCTGCACACCGCCTTTATCCCGGCCCGATACTCAGGCGCATACGATTTCGACGTATTCTCGGTTACTTCCGTGATCACATACTCGCTGGTTCACGGCGACTGGATTCATTTTGCGATCAACATGGTCTGGCTGGCAGCCTTCGGTTCGCCACTTGCGAACCGAATCGGCGCGCGCAGATTCATCGCATTCTGGTGTTTCACATCCATCGCCGCGGTGACACTGCACGGCGCATTGCACCATGGTGATCCGGTGATGGTGATCGGCGCTTCCGGTGCCGTATCGGGAATGATGGCGGCGGCAGCGCGGTTTGGCTTCCGCGTCCATCGCAGCGGCAGGCAGCCGGCTTTTTCGGGTCCGCGATTGCCGATACCGGCAGTGCTACAAAACCGCACCGCCGTTGTATTCCTTGCCGTTTGGTTTGTTGTCAACCTGATTGCGGGGCTTGGATATCTGATGCCCGGCGAGACCTCGCCGATAGCCTGGGAAGCCCATATCGGCGGATTTGCAGCAGGATTCTTCTGTCTTGGCCTGTTCGACCGGCAAAGTTTCCGAAACTAGGGCCGAAACACGCCTGTGGACCGGAGCGCCGACCTGCACTTGCCAATCGTCGTTGTTCGTCGCACCATACCGGAAACGGGGCTATTTGGGTCGTACAGGAGGACTGGCAAATGACCGTGAAATCCATTCTCGACGAAAAGGGTCGTGACGTGGTTACGCTCGGCCCCGACGCCTCGATCACAGAGGCGATGAGCCTGTTGTCGGAGAAAAAAATCGGTGCGCTGGTGGTTACCGACGACAATGGCACGATTTGCGGAATCCTTTCCGAGCGCGATATCGTTTCCCTGATCGCTTCGGAAGGCGCTTCAGCACTTGATCTGCCCGTGAGCCAGGCGATGACGGCGAGCGTCAAGCTCTGCCATGAGGATCATACAGTCAATCAGGTCATGGAGATCATGACGCGCGGGCGGTTCCGGCATCTACCGGTGGAAAAGGACGGCAAACTGGACGGCATCATTTCGATCGGCGACGTCGTGAAACGCCGAATCGAGGATGTGGAGCGCGAAGCGGAGGAAATCCGCAACTACATAGCCACGGCGTAGAAAAAAGGAGCCCGGCTGTTTGGAGCCGGGCGAGTTGGAGGGAAGCTGATTTCGAGGTCAGGCAACAGCCTTGTCGGCCTCGATTTCGCGTTTCAAGCGCGCGAAAAGGTCATGATTGCGGCAGTAGACCGGCGCTTCGTCGGCGCTGCTGTTTGCATCGAGGAATGACTGGCATTCTTCCGTATTGTCACAAGTCTGGCAGCGCAGGACAGCCCGACGGAGTACGCCCGGAGCATCAGGAAGCGTTTTGAGTTTGTTGTTGACGCCCACCACATCCATCATGCGATCCATCAGGTCCATGTGGCGGTAAATGCGGTCAAAGAACTTCAAAATGGCCATTCCCTCGCTCCTTGAAAGTTCTGTTCATTTTTAAGTTACGGCCAGCTTCATGTGGGCCGCTTTGACATAGATCAATTGGGCAAGAGAACATTGTTCTCCAATGCCTCCAATGCATTACCGCTTGTCACAACGCCGGAACAAAGCAGATCGGGATGGAGCGGTTGCCGCTTGCCCGGCAATACCGGCTACTGCAACTGCCGCCTCGGCGATCATGAAGCTGGGTCACGGCGGAAAAGCGCTTTCCGCGGACAGTGGCGACCTGTGAGAGCGCATCCTTCCCGTCAAACCGCTTCCATTTCGCGGTGAACGGCACTAGGAAGTTCCCGAAACCACACACTCCCGAAAACCCGGACCGTTCATGACCATCATCGATACCCGCACGCCCGATCCGAAACGACTGATTCCCGGCGCCACCGGCGACTGGGAGATTATCGTGGGCATGGAAGTTCACGCGCAGGTGAAATCCAGGGCGAAGCTGTTTTCGGGCGCCTCGACCAGTTTTGGCTCGGCTCCGAACGACAATGTCAGCCTGGTCGATGCGGCGATGCCGGGCATGCTGCCGGTGATCAACGAGGAGTGCGTTCGCCAGGCGGTGCGCACAGGACTCGGACTGAAGGCGCAAATCAATCTGAAATCGGTTTTTGACCGGAAGAACTATTTCTATCCCGATCTGCCGCAGGGCTACCAGATATCGCAGTTCAAACAGCCGATCGTCGGCGAAGGAACGGTGACTGTGTCGGTTGGACCGGACCGCGAAGGAAATTTCGAGGATATCGATGTCGGCATTGAACGGCTGCATCTGGAGCAGGATGCGGGCAAGTCCATGCACGACCAGCATCCGACCATGTCCTATGTCGATCTGAACCGCTCCGGCGTGGCGCTGATGGAGATCGTCTCGAAACCGGATATCCGATCGGCCGACGAGGCGAAAGCCTATCTGACGAAGCTGCGCACGATCCTGCGCTATCTTGGCACCTGCGATGGCAACATGGACGAAGGCTCCATGCGTGCCGACGTCAACGTGTCGGTCAGGCGGCCGGGCGAGGATTTCGGCACACGTTGCGAGATCAAGAACGTCAACTCGATCCGGTTCGTCGGGCAGGCCATAGAATACGAGGCGAGGCGGCAGATCGCCATCCTTGAGGATGGGGGAAAGATCGATCAGGAGACTCGCCTGTTCGATCCTGGCAAGGGCGAAACGAGATCGATGCGTTCAAAGGAAGAAGCGCACGATTACCGGTATTTTCCCGATCCTGACCTGTTGCCGCTGGAATTCGACCAGGCTTTTGTCGACGTTCTTGCCGCCGACCTTCCGGAATTGCCGGACGAGAAGAAAAATCGTTTCATGGCGGAAATGGGCCTGTCGGCCTATGACGCGTCGATCCTGGTATCCGAAGGCGCAATAGCGGATTATTACGAACAGGTAGCTGCCGGACGCGACGGCAAGACGACGGCGAACTGGGTGATCAACGATCTGCTTGGTGCCTTGAACAAAGCCGGAGAAAGCATTGAATCGACACCAGTTTCGCCTGCGCAGTTGGGCAGCATCATCGATCTGATCAAGGAAGGGACAATTTCGGGCAAGATCGCCAAGGAGCTGTTCGAGATTGTCTGGGCCGAAGGCGGGGATCCGGCGAAGATTGTCGACGATCGCGGCATGAAGCAGGTGACCGATACCGGAGCCATAGAAAAAGCCGTCGACGAGGTGATCGCGGCCAATCCAGACAAGGTCGAGCAAGTGAAGGACAAGCCTAGCATGGCGGGCTGGTTCGTCGGCCAGGTGATGAAGGCAACCGGCGGAAAGGCCAATCCGCAGGCGGTCAATGCGCTGGTGAGGTCCAAGCTAGGGGTCGAATGATGCTTTTCGTCCGATCGGCAAGCAGCCGCGATCTGGCAACAGTGAGCGAGTTGCTGCACGAGACGTGGCACGCGACCTACGACAGCATCTACGGTTGCGACCGGGTGGCCGAAATCACCGCGGAATGGCATTCGCCAGCCAGGCTTGCCGAACATCTCGCGTGGCCGGATTCAGAATTCATTGTTGCCGATGACGGCAAGACGATCGCCGGCATGGCGTATGCGCGGATGATTTCGGAAAATTGCGCAGTGCTGCATCAGCTCTATGTCCTGCCGGCATGGCAGGGCAAAGGAGCCGGCAATTTGCTGCTCCAGGAAATTTGTCGATGCTTTCCGCAGGCTGAAACGCTGCGGCTCGAAGTCGAGGCGGCCAATATCATGGCGATTGCCTTCTACGAACGTCACGGGTTCAACCGTGCGGGAGCGACGTCGAATTGCGGAAACGCCGATTCGGGCATACCCGCTCTGGTCTACGAAAAACGGCTTGCCTGATTTCAGCGGCCGCGGCGTAGCGGCAGTTTCCAGCCGATTTTCCTATCCTGCATGGCTTCGCGCAGAAAAACGTAGATACCCGCTGCGGCGATGAGGACAATGCCAATCCAGCCGATCACATCCGGGAATTGGCCCCAGATAACGATGCTCCACAATATACCGAGCGGCATGGCGACGTACTCGAATGGCGCCGCAATTCCGGCCGGGCACAGGCGATAGCCCTGCGAGATCAGGTATGCGCCAAGCGACATGACCACGCCGATGCCGCATATGATCACGGCATCGAGGAACCCGGGAACGACCCACGCACGGAACAGGAACTCAAGGCTCGCGTCACCCGAGCCGGAATACCTGCCGTCTCCGAACAGCAGGCCCACCCCGCCACTGAATACCACGAACGTGATCTGTATGTAGAACACCATAGTGGAGGCTTTCTCGCGCATGCCGAGCTTGCGGGTAGTGATCTGCAACAGTGCATAGGCGGCTGCGGCGGTTAGCGGCAGCAAGGCGGCATACTGGAAGGTACTGCCACCGGGCCGGATCACCAGGATCACGCCAACAAGTCCTGTAATCACCGCAATCCAGCGCCGCAGTCCGACCGTTTCACCGAGAAGGAAGACGGAAAAAGCGGTGATGAACAGCGGCGCGGCGAAATAGATCGCGGTTGCGTCACCCAGCGACAGCGAAGCAAGTCCCGTGAAGAACGTCATGTTGGCGAACACGACGATCAGACCGCGGAACATGTGCATTCCGAGCCGTTCGGTACGCAAGATCCGGAAACCGCCCTCAAGCGGCACCAGAACAATGAGCGTGACCGCGAGCGCCACGATAGAGCGGATAAATGTGACCTGGTGCAGCGGGTAGTCGCCGCTGACCCATTTGACGCCGACATCGTTGGTGGTGAAAGCCACCGCCGCGCCCATGACGCAGAAGATGCCGATCAGCCGTTCGCGCGTGCCGCCGGCCGCGGGCGCTGTCTCAGCCGCAGTTGTCACGGCCGGGAGGCCGGAACCGCGCAAGCGGCACGGGGATTGGAAAGCACAACAACATAACGCGGTTTGTCGAATGTCATCTGGTTTCTCGCAACTGTCGCGTCATTCGACGTTCGGCCGATGTTGATCATGTTATAGGCCGGCGGCGGT
>JBFIBB010000239.1:0-5059 GCA_041582695.1 Rhizobiaceae bacterium | reverse complement strand
GTCGCCATCAACCGCCCGATCACGTCTTCACGGTCGGCTCCGCTGGGCAGGTAGGCCGTCGCAAACGATCCGAGCGCGCCATGGTGCACCACATAGGGATCGGTGATTGGCAGGATGACACGTGCCGCGTCCTTGCCGAGCCACAAATCGAGCAGGTCCTGCACGTAGACGACGGCAGGCGAGCCGTCGGCAAGGTGCTTCGGCTTCATGCCGTGGTCGGCGGTGACGACGATCGCCGCCCCGGCCGCGTCGAGCTTTGCCAGATACTTGTCGAACATGGCGTAGAAGGCATTGGCCTCGGCGTCGCCAGGCTTGTACTTGTGCTGCACATAGTCCGTCGTGGTCAGGTACATCACGTCAGGCCTGAAGGTCTCGAGCAGCTTCACCCCGGCCGCGAAAACGAACTCGGACAGTTCGGCCGAATAGACTTCCGGCACCGGCATGCCGAGCCATTTCGACGCGTTGTCGATGCCGTGCTCGGCAACCGTTGTCGCATCCGATCTTTCAGCCGAAAAGCACATGGCGCGGCCCTCGTCGAAGCGAAGTCCGTGACCGAGCAGCGCCCTCAGCTTGTCCTTGGCGGTCACCACAGCAACCTTCATTCCCGCATCGTGGCAGGTCTTGAAGATCGTCGGCGCGCGAAGGAACCTCGGATCGTTCATCATCACCTCTTCGCCCGTTTCCGGGTCGTAGAGATAGTTGCCGCAGATACCGTGCACTGCCGGCGGGCGGCCGGTGGCGATGGACAGGTTGTTGGGATTGGTGAAGCTCGGGATAACGCTGTGCGCCCGCCGGACAGTGCCTTTCGCCATTACCTTTTCCAGCGCCGGCATCAGCCCTGCGGCAATCGCCACGTCGAGATATTCCGGTTCGCATCCGTCGAGGCAGATGGCGATTGCCGGAACTTTCGGCCTTGCATAATCGCGTCCGTTCGCCGTGACCTTGACGGGTGACATGTCGTTCATGATTGCCTTCCGGTTCCTGATTGTCGCATCCGCCGGCTAGGCGGCCAATTTCGAGCGCTCCACGAGCGCAGATTTCGGCGGCGAGGCGTCATCAACGCCCATCTCGTGCAGCGACATCGCCGCCGCGTCGATGACCTTGCGCATCACCTTGCTATCCATACGGCCAATGCAGCCGATGCGGAAACTTTCGACTACCGTCAGTTTGCCCGGATAGATGATGAAGCCCTTGCTTTTCATGCGATCGTAGAACTCCTCGAAGCGGAAATTCGGATGCGCCGGCGTAAAGAAGGTTACGATGATCGGTGACAGCCAACGGTCCTTGAGCAACGTTTCGAAGCCCAGTTGACGCATGCCTCCGACTAGCGCATCGCGGTTGGCGATGTAGCGAGTGCCGCGCCCGGCAACCCCGCCCTCCGCTTCGTGAATGCGCAGCGCCTCCATGAAAGCGGCAATGGTATGGGTCGGCGGCGTAAACCGCCATTGGCCGGTCTTGTTCATGTGCGCCCATTGCGCGTGAACGTCGAGGCTGAGCGAATGGGAATTGCCCTTCGCAGCTTCCAGCGCCGACTTTTTGGCCAGCACAAACCCGAACCCGGGCACGCCCTCGATGCATTTGTTTGCCGAGGAAACCAGCGCTTCGAATTCGATCTCGCCCGCATCAAGCGCGAGCGCGCCGAAAGCGCTCATCGAATCGATCAGAAGCTTTCGTCCGGATGCTTTAACCGCATCGGATATCTCTTTGATCGGATTTAGAATTCCAGAGCTGGTCTCGCAATGAACCACGACGACATGGGTTATAGCGGGATCGTTGGCGATCGCCGCCGTCACTTCCTCGCCGCGCGGCGGCATGTAGTCGCCCTTGTCGATGACCGAATGATCGCGCCCGAGATACCGGAGCGTTTGTGCAATCCGCTGCCCGTAGGCGCCGTTCGCCAGCACCAGCGTCCGGGAACCGCGCGGCAGGAAGGAGCCCAGCATCGCCTCGACAACGAAAGTGCCGCTACCCTGTATCGGCACACAGTCAAATGCGCCCGAACTGTCGTTGAGGAGTCCAACCAGCCTGCGCCGAAGTTCCGCGGTCATCGCGCGGAAATCGCCGTCCCACGATCCCCAATCCTTGAGCATCGCCTGCTTGACCGAATAGGCGGTCGTCAGCGGGCCTGGCGTCAAAAGATAGGGCTCGCCCATGACCGGCGGCCCGAAACTGTCGGCTCGCATCTCGCCCGCCATTTTCCCGGCCGATTCCGGACTAACCGGACCACTGTCCATGATTTTGTCTCCCGGCGCGCTCGCGCCCATGAGGTGTCACGGCTTTTGCCCGTCTCGTTCCGGGATGGAATCTATTACGGTGACTACGATTTGAAAAATCTATAATTCAGATCATTGGATCGAATTAGCTTATAGAATATACCGCGGTCAGGATTTGCCGGTATCGACAAGCCGCGTGTCGCGCAACTGGCCGCTTCGCGCCAATATCGGTATTGCAACCGTCGCAAACAGCGAATTGATCTCCTTGAGTGCGCGCACGGTATCGAGATGGATGTTGCTCGATTCGATGCTTTCTTCCGAACCCTTGCGCAGGCGCAGCAGGTGCCGGTCATGGCTCTCGCGCTCGAGTTTCCGCATCCGGTCCTTTTCGGCAATCAGTTGGCGCGCGGATTCCACATCACCCGACACCAGCACATTCAGCGCCAGTTGCATGTTCGCCATCACCCGGTCGTGCAGGTTCGTCAATTCGCTCCAGCCCTCGGGTGAAAATCGCACCTGCACCTTGTGCATCTTCAGGACCAGTTCCAGCAAGTTCTTCGAGACGATGTCACCGGCCCGTTCCAGGTTTATGGCAAAGCTCGTCAGTTCGATTCCCCTCTCCGCTTCCTCGGCGCTGAGCTCGCCCCTGTTAACCTCGGCAAGGTAGAGCTTGATATGGTTGTGGGCTTCGTCGACCTCGTCGTCGAGCAACCTGATCCGTTCGATCTCCTCCTTGTTGCCGGTTTCGAAGAACTCCATGATGGGGCGGATCATCACCTCAACGATTTCGCTCATCCGCAGCAGTTCGCGCGTGGCGCTGGCAAGCGCCAGTTCCGGGCTTTTGATGACTTCCCGGTTCAGTGCGGATGCCGGCTTCAGGCGCGCCTGCTGCGCGCCAGGCGTCGGCTGCCGCGGTATCATCTGTTCGACAAGCTTCGACATCGGCCCGATCAGGGGCAGACAAAGCACAAGCAGCGCCATGTTGAACAGCAGATGTCCGTTGACCACCTGGCGGGCGGGCGTTGCGCCGATTTCGGCGAGCGGCGGATCGGTAAACGCAAAAGCCGCCAGCGCCGCCATGGCGCCAAGCACCCGGAACAGGCAATTGCCGAGCGGAAGCAGCCGCGCATCCCTGCTGCTCGCCCGCGTCAGCCAGACTGCCAATATCCCGCCTCCTGCATTCGCGCCGAAAATCATCGCCAGGCTGGCTTCGACCGCAAGCATGCCTTGCGCGGTAAACGCGGCGATCATGAGTACCGATGCGACGCTCGAATGAAACAGGAAAGTCACCACCGCCCCCGCGAGGAAGGCGGTGATCATGTCGCTTGCCAGGTAGGCTGCAATAGCCGGCATGAACGGGCTTTCCTTCAGCGGAACCGTCGCCTCGCCGATCAGGCGCAGCGACACGAGTATGAGTGCGATGCCGAGAAAGATGCGGCCCAGTTGTTTGGCGCCCCTCGCCTCATGTTTGAGGAACAGCCAGCCGCCGGCCGCCAGCAGCAGCGGCGCCAGCCACTCCAGATCGAATGACAGGAACTGGACCACCAGCGCAGTGCCTACATCCGCGCCTAGCAACAGCGCCAGGCCGCTGGTCAGCGGCACAAGCCCGTTCGCAGCAAAGCCGGAGGCGAGCACGGCTGTTGCCGTGGAACTCTGCAGGAACACCGCGATGACCGTTCCCACCGCCGCGCTGGCGATCCAGCCACGAGTGGGATCGGCAATCGCGCGCCGCAATGCCGGGCCAGACGCCCGCTCCACTCCGGTGCGCACCATGCGCACCGAGTAGAGCAACAGCGCCACCGCGCCGGCCATGTGCAGAATGATCAGCAGGATGCCCAATCGGTCTCGCTCCGTTGTGATTCCTTACAATATCCGGGTCTCATATCACGGTTTCCATCTGGCCGCGCGCTATCGCCGCATTGTGTCGCCCGCGGAATAGCCTGACGCGATTTCCAGAGTGATCAAGCTATATGTTTGCGCCGGACTTTACATAAATCAAATCGTTGGTTTTTATTGGCGGATCGAAACAGATTATACAGAAGGGCTTTGCAATTCATGCGCTATGTGCAACTTCGCGCTTTCCACAATGTGGCCATTCATGGCGGATTTTCGCGCGCCGCAGACGCCCTTCTCCTAACCCAGCCGGCGATTTCCGACCAGGTACGCAAGCTGGAAGAGGAGTATGACGTACTTCTGTTTAACCGGCGCAAGAAGCAGGTCACGGTAACGGAATTCGGGCAGCGGTTGCTGGAAATCACCAACCGTCTGTTCGAGGTGGAAAACCAGGCGCTGGAACTGCTTTCTGAATCGCGCGCGCTATCGGCTGGCCGCCTGCGGATCATCGCCGATTCCGCCCTCCATGTGCTGCATATCCTCAAACCGTTCCGCGAGAAGTATCCGGGCGTCCAGGTGACTGTTCAGGCCGGAAACACCGAAGAGGTCGTCGACGCCCTGTACGCATACGACGCCGATATCGGAATTCTCGGCGGCCTGCCGCCATCGCGTGATTTCGATGTTGTCGCTCTCAACTCTACGCCCTTGATCGCGTTCGCGGCGGCCGGCAGCCCGCATGCGGCTTTGCAATCGGCAACATTGGCGGGTCTGGCGGCTCTGCCGCTTGTGTTGCGCGAACGAGGATCGAAAACGCGTCAGAAACTTGAGGAAGCGGCCGAAAAAGCCGGAATTTCGCTCGACGCCGCAATCGAGGCCGAAGGCCGCGAGGCTGTGCGCGAAATCGTTGCGTCGGGTGCAGGCATTGGCATCGTATCGGAGGCCGAATTCGGCAACGACCCCCGTCTGGTCAAGATACCGATCGCCGACGCCTCACTGGACATGGAGGAAGCGTT
>JBFIBB010000238.1:0-5065 GCA_041582695.1 Rhizobiaceae bacterium | reverse complement strand
TTGGCCGTTTTGCCATGCAGGAAAATGATGACCTTTCGCTCGCCGCCCTGCTCAGGAGCCCGGTGTTTCAGTTTTCGGACGATGATCTGTTCGACAACGCCTGCGGCCGCGGCGAGGGCGTTTCGCTGTGGCGCAGCCTGGAGGCGGCAGCCGAAGCGCGGGCGGAGTTCGCGAGAGCGGCAGCAACGCTTTCCAGGTGGCGAAACGAAGCCGCTTTCCGTCCGGTGGTCGAATTCTATGGCGGCGTGCTCGGGCGCGACGGCGTTCGCGCCGCGTTGATCGCCCGGCTGGGCCATGAGGCGGGAGAAATACTCGACGAGTTCGCCAACTATGCCTTCGCCTCCGAACGGGCGGGGATAGCCGGTCTGGGGGCATTTCTGGAGACGCTGGACACCGCCAGCCCGGAGATCAAGCGCGAGATCGACCAGGCGCGGGACGAAGTGCGCATCATGACCGTACACGCCGCCAAGGGGCTGGAGGCGCCGGTGGTGTTTCTGGTCGACAATGGAGCCGAACCTGCTCCACCACAGCACTTGCCGAAGCTGATACCCTTCAAACCGAAGACGATTCCATGGCGCGGCAAGGCCTATCTGTGGCGCGCAGGGTTCAAAAACACCTTCCTCGAGGAGCTGGAGGCGGCCGAACGCGCCCGCGCGGAGGAAGAGTACCGAAGACTTCTTTATGTCGGCATGACGCGCGCCGAGGACCGGCTGCTGATCTGCGGCTACCACGGCGTGAAGGGACCGAAGGACGGCATCTGGCACCAGCTTGTTTCCGAAGCATTGGCGGAGGCCAGCGAGCCTGTCGCCGACGGTCCGGCCGGGTTGGATGGCGAGGTTTTGCGCTATCGATCCACCAGCGCGCCGCCTCGGGCGGAAGCCGCGAAAGCGCAGGCCGAGGGGACCGTACCAGGCGAATTTCCGGCCGCCCTTCGCCAGCCCTTGCCGCCGGAAGTTTCGCTGCCGCGGCCGTTTGCGCCTTCCGGCGCCGCCGCGCTGGTCGAGCCTGTCCCGGAGGCAGCGCTCCGGCAAATTTCGCCTGTGCTCGGCGAAGACATCGGCCCGGGATTTGCCATCGAACGCGGCACCGCCATCCATCAACTGCTGCAGGTGTTGCCGCAACTGGCGGAAGATGACCGCGAGGAAGCCGCAAGGCGCTACCTGGCGCGGCGCGGGGCCGGCTGGGATGCTGGCGACCGGCAGGCTGCGCAGCGTTCGGTCATGTCGATTCTGGGCGACAAGCGTTTTGCGGCGGTGTTCGCGCCTGGTTCGCGCGCCGAAGTCGAGATCGCCGGTCATCTGCGGGTTGCCGGCGCGGTGCGGGCAGTGTCGGGCAAGATCGACCGCCTCGCCGTCAGCGACGCGCAGGCGCTGATCGTCGACTACAAGACCAACCGCATTCCGCCGCGCGAGTTCGGGCAGATTCCCCCGGGATACGTCGCCCAGATAGCCGTCTACGCCGCGCTTGTGCACCAGATTTTTCCCGACCGGGAAGTCAGAGCGGGACTGCTGTTTACCGAGACGCCGGAAATGTTCGACATTCCCGAAGGCGTGATGGCCGAAGCCCTTGAGCGACTCGCGGTCTCGTGACAAAGATGTGTCTTGAATCGCACCGCTGCTGTTCCCACATGGCGGTTCGAATGGATATTTCGAAAGGACCCGCTGATGGCGACGGTGAAGATTGACAAGAGTAATTTCCAGGACGGTGTACTGAACGCGGCGGAGCCCGTCGTCGTCGATTTCTGGGCTGAATGGTGCGGGCCCTGCAAGATGATTGCCCCGGCGCTCGAGGAAATTTCCGCCGAACTGGGCGGCAAGGTGAAGATTGCCAAGGTCAACATCGACGAGAACCCGGAAATCGCCGCACAGTACGGCATCCGCTCGATCCCGACGCTGATGATGTTCAAGGGCGGCGAAGTGGCCGACATGAAAGTGGGTGCGGTGCCGAAATCCGCGCTTTCTTCCTGGATCAGCGGCAACGTCTGAACGCATTCAAAAATCGCGATAAACCAAATGAAAAGCCCGGCCGTTGCGCCGGGCTTTTCAATGACAGGACACATTGCCGGTCTCGGGAGCGCCTTATCGCGCTGCCGGTTGGAATTTCGAAACCGGCCTCGCTACTCGGGCAGGTTCTCGCCGCTTCCACCCATTTCGGCGGGAAAATCCTTGAACTTGGGAAGTCCATCCTTCATGGGCAAAACCGTTTCCGCGTAGTTCACATGCACGCAGGTTTCCCGCATGCATGGGATCGCGCAACAGGTACGGACAACGTCCTTACCTCGGCACCGTCCCGTTCAGCCGCAGCGCCTCGCCAGCCTGATATAGCGAGCCGCTGATCAGGATACGTGGCGGGATTTCACGTTTGTCCCAGGTTTCGCGCAGCAGATTCAGCGCATCCATGATCGAGGATACCGGCTCGGCCGACAGTCCGGCCTCCGCGGCGCGAACGGCGAGTTCATCGTTCGGCACGCCGGCGTCACTGGAAATGATCGGTACGGTCAGAACATGGCGCACAACGCCGAAAAACGGTTGAAAATAGCCCGTCTGATCCTTGGTGTTCAACATGGCGGCGATCATGAAGAGCGGCCTTGGCTGGCGCTCCTCTTCCGCGGCGAACGCTTCGGCGATTGCCTGACCGGCGCCCGGATTGTGGCCGCCGTCGACCCAGATTTCCGCGCCTTCGGGTGCGGCCTCCACCAGCGCGCCATGGGTGATGCGCTGCATTCTCGCCGGCCATACGACTTCCGACATCGCTTTCTCCGCCGAGGTCTGGTCAACGGCAAAACCAGCGGCCCGCACCGCTGCGATTGCCGCGGCGGCGTTGGCGATCTGATGCCTCCCCGGCAGGCGTGGCAGCGGCAGATCCAAAAGACCGGTGTGATCCTGATAGACCATCCGGCCGTGCTCCTCGAATGCCAGGTAATCCTCGCCATAGACGAGGCAGTTGCCATCCAGCCGCATCGCGGTGTCGCGCAACACTTCGCGGGCCTCGTCATGTTCTTGCGCGCCGATGACCACGGGAACGCCCTTCTTGATGATCCCGGCCTTTTCGGCTGCGATCAGTTCGATCCGGTCGCCCAGATGCGCTTCGTGATCCATCGAGATCGGCATGATCAGACTAACGGCCGGTTTGGCGATCAGATTGGTTGCGTCGAAGCGGCCGCCGAGCCCCACCTCCACGATCGCCGCATCTGCGGGATGTTCGGCAAAAAGCATGAACATGACGGCAGTCAGTATTTCGAAAACGGTGATCGACTGCCCGCCATTGGCCTTCGCCGCGCGAACCACGGCGTCGGCAAGCAAGCCGTCTTCGACCAGCCGTCCGCCGTCCGGTGACCCGATCCGGTAGCGTTCGTGCCAGTTGACCAGGTGCGGCGAGGTGTGAACGTGAACGGTGTGGCCGCCAGCCTCCAGCAAAGCACGGGCGAAGGCGGCTGCCGAACCCTTGCCGTTGGTGCCGGCGACATGAATTACCGGCGGCAACCGGTCCTGCGGGTTGCCCAGTCGCGTCATCAGGCCCGAAATCCGGTCGAGCGACAGATCATACCCCTTCGGATGAAGCGCCATGAGCTTGTCGATCTCTTGCGCTGCCGCGCTGATATGACTTGCAGGTTCGATATTCATGTCCGTATCCGCGGTGTTCCGGGCATCCGCATTGCGCGGCTACCGGAAACCATTGCCGCTTCGCAACAGCCGCCGGCGCCGGTACGATTGCGAAAGTGCGAGAATCTGGGTGCTGTATTCACTCGGTCGGCGTTTCCGCCAATTCTGCCTTTGCCTTCTCCGCCTCTGCTTTGGCGGGTTCAGCCGGTTTTGGCGCTTCTTCTTCTGTCGTCTCCGGCTCGACGGGAACGTTCATCAACAGCTTCAGCAGTCTGGCGATCGTGGGACGCAACTCCTTGCGTGGCACCACCATGTCGACCATCCCATGATCCATAAGGTACTCGGCGCGCTGAAAACCCTCAGGCAGCTTTTCGCGGATGGTCTGTTCGATAACACGCTGGCCGGCAAAGCCGATCAGGGCGCCAGGTTCGGCGATATGGATATCTCCCAGCATCGCGTATGACGCCGTCACCCCGCCTGTGGTCGGATTGGTTAGCACCACGATGTACGGCAATCCGGCTTCTTTCAGGCGCTCCACGGCCACCGTGGTGCGCGGCAATTGCATCAGCGATAGCACGCCCTCCTGCATGCGGGCGCCGCCCGAGGCGGCGAACAGCACCAGCGGGCGCCTTTTTTCAATTGCGGTCTCGAATGCGGCGATGATCGCCTCGCCAGCGGCCATGCCGAGCGATCCGCCCATGAAAGCGAAATCCTGAACCGTGGCGACAATCGGCAGCCCCTCGATTTCGCCGAGCGCGCTGATCACGGCGTCGTCGCGGCCGGTCTTGGCGCGGTTCTCCTTCAAGCGGTCGGTGTAGCGCTTTTCATCGCGGAACTTGAGCGGATCGATGGCGACCTTGGGGTTTTCCAGTTCCTCGTACTTGCCGCCATCGAAGAAATATCCGAGCCGGTCCTTGGCCGATATTTTCATGTGATGTCCCGAGGAGGGGATCACATATTGGTTTTCCTCCAGATCCTTGTGAAAAACCATCTCGCCGGTCTCGGGACATTTGATCCAGAGATTTTCCGACATGTCGCGCCGACCGAGCATCGAATTGATCTTCGGCCGGACATAATTGGTGATCCAGTTCATCGCATTCGCTTTCCGTGAACCGTTACAACATGGGACTTTCAGGCAGTCTGCGCAACCCTCGCGCGCCGGACGCCGTCGGCGAGCGACTTTACCAGCGAAGCGACCGCTTTCGCGGGATCGGCGCCTTTGCCGGCCGCGTCGGCAATGGCGTTGACGATTGCCGTGCCCACCACCACCCCGTCCGCGTTAGCGCCGATCGCTTCAGCCTGTTCTGCGGTCTTGACTCCGAAACCGACGCATACCGGAAGCGCCGTGTGCCGCTTGATACGCTGTACCGCCGCGCCGACCTTGCCGGTGTCGGGCAGCGCCGAGCCGGTGATTCCGGTCATCGACACGTAATAGACGAAGCCCGATGTATTCTCCAGCACCT
>JBFIBB010000237.1:0-5092 GCA_041582695.1 Rhizobiaceae bacterium | reverse complement strand
GGGCCCGATGCCTGATTGTTCCGGTAGTCATTTTTGTTGGTGATCCTTGTCGGGTGCGGCATCGAGATCTGCCGGATTGATCGACACCAATTGCCGCGTTGAAGATCGTACCGTGATCGCCGGTAGATGAATGAATGCGCCCGTACGTCGCCAGGCGATGCGGGAGAAGACTTCGATCTGTTCTTCGTCCCGATCGATGCGATAGTCTCCAGCCGGCTGCGGCTCGTCAAAACCCGGAAGCAGGAATGGCGAAGAAAATCGCACGACGGTCTGCGTGGTGCGTGTTGTCATGATAATATTTCTCCGCAGAAGACCGCATAAGCGATTTCCTGATTAACCCAATCCGATTCGGAACAAAACTTTTTCACTAATTCCAAGGTCAGCGCCGGGATACAATCGGGGATTTGGAAAGACCTCACGCACCGACTCGACAACCTGTTTTCGCTGTCGAACATTCGGTGAAGAATGGCGGGTCTCTGACACCGTTAAAGCCAACTCACCTAAATCAGCGCTTTTTATAGATATGCTCAATGCAGGTTCAAAACAAGATGCTTGGCATCTTTTATCTTTTTTCTATCACCAAGAATGCTAAGGAAAAAAAGAAAAATGGATCGTACATTGTTGAAATATTTGTGATATTAATATTATATAACGATCAGAAACTCAAAGTTTTTTTGCTCCTGTGTTCCATAGCGAGCAAAATTGTTTCTGGCACTCCTATCATTCGAGTGCCAAAGAGGTTATATAGTTGATGTGGTCGCCATATGCGCCGGCCGCAGAAAGAACCTTCATGACATTCCGGCCACTTCACGACCGCGTCGTCATCCGGCGCTCCGAAGGCGATCCACGCTCCAAAGGCGGGATTATTATCCCGGACACGGCGCAAGAAAAGCCGATGGAAGGCGAAGCCATCGCCATCGGCCCGGGTACGCGCGACGAAAGCAGCAAACTGATTCCACTCGACGTCAACGCAGGCGACTTTGTCCTGTTCGGCAAGTGGTCAGGTACAGCGGTTAGGATCGATGGCGAAGACCTTCTGATAATGAAAGAGGCCGACATATTGGGCATCGTCGAGAAGCCCGGCGCGGTCACGAGTTCCGCCTGACGCCGAGATCCCCGCTATTCTCCCTGCTCACATTTGAACTGGACCAAAACAATGTCTGCCAAGGAAATCAGATTTTCCACCGACGCCCGAGACCGCATGCTTCAAGGCGTCGAATTGCTGAACAATGCAGTCAAGGTGACACTGGGCCCAAAGGGCCGCAATGTCATTCTCGACCGCTCCTATGGCGCACCGCGAATCACCAAGGACGGTGTGACCGTCGCAAAGGAGATCGAGCTTTCCGACAAGTTCGAGAATATGGGTGCGCAGATGGTGCGGGAAGTCGCCTCCAAGACCAATGACATTGCAGGCGACGGCACCACCACCGCGACCGTTCTCGCCGCGTCGATCCTGCGCGAAGGCGCCAAGTTGGTCGCCGCCGGCATGAATCCAATGGATCTGAAGCGTGGCATTGACCTCGGGGTCGCGACCGTCGTCAAGGAAATCCAGGCGCGAGCAAAAAAGGTGAAGTCTTCCGCTGAGGTCGCCCAGGTCGGAACGGTCGCAGCCAATGGCGATGGTGCCGTCGGCGAGATGATCGCAAGGGCGATGAAAAAGGTTGGCAATGATGGGGTCATCACGGTCGAAGAGACCAAGACCGGCGAAACTGAACTCGACGTAGTTGAGGGTATGCAGTTCGACCGCGGCTATCTCTCCCCGTACTTCGTCACCAATACCGAAAGGATGCGCGTCGAACTGGATGATCCATACATCCTCATCCACGAAAAGAAGTTGGGCAATCTGCAAGCCATGCTGCCAATTCTCGAAGCCGTGGCGCAGAGCGGAAAACCGTTGCTGATCGTCTCTGAGGATGTCGAAGGCGAAGCACTGGCAACGCTTGTCGTGAACAAGTTGCGCGGCGGCCTCAAGGTCGCGGCCGTCAAGGCGCCAGGATTTGGCGACCGCCGCAAGGCGATGCTTGAAGACATCGGGGTGTTAACGGGCGGCCAATTGATCTCAGAAGACCTCGGGATCAAGCTTGAGAACGTCACACTCGACCTGCTCGGTCACGCAAAACGGGTGTTGATCGATAAGGATACGACGACAGTCATCGATGGCTTGGGCGGCAAGGCTTCGATCGCGGCACGTATCCAGCAAATCAAGACACAGATCGGAGAGACCACCTCGGACTACGACAAGGAAAAACTTCAGGAGCGCCTGGCCAAGCTCGCCGGAGGTGTCGCCGTGATCCGCGTTGGCGGCGCTACGGAGACCGAAGTGAAGGAAAAGAAGGACCGCATTGACGATGCGCTCAATGCCACCCGTGCGGCCGTTGAAGAGGGTATCGTGCCTGGAGGAGGTGTCGCGCTGCTGCGCGCCAGGGCGGTTCTGACCGCTCTGAAGGGAGGAAACGCTGACGTTACCGCCGGCATTTCGATCGTACTCAGGTCGCTCGAGGCCCCGATCAGGCAGATTGCCGAGAATGCCGGCATCGAAGGCTCGATCGTTGTCGGCAAGCTGATCGACAACAAGAATCGAAGCCGGGGATTCGACGCGCAGACGGAAACCTACGTCGACATGATCAAGGCTGGCATCATCGATCCGGCAAAGGTGGTGCGAACTGCCTTGCAGGACGCCGGATCGATCGCGGCGCTGCTGATCACCACCGAGGCGATGATCGCCGACATCCCGGCAAAGGACGCGCCTGTAACCGGTAACGGCGATGGGATGGGATACTGATCAATGGCTAAACCATTCGGTCGCCTTGGCCGGAAGGCCGATCCTCAAAATCAACCGGGAAGGAGCACTTCAATGGCCTTACAGAACGGAATCAAGAAACCGATCACCAAACGCTGGGAAGACTACCAACCGACAAAATCGACGCTCATCTGGGCGTGTGCCGGTGCCGTTTTTGCCACAGTGACAATGGGATTTACGTGGGGCGGTTGGGTAACCGGCGGGAAATCGCGCGATCTGGCAATGACTGCGGCGATCGTGGCTCGTGGCGAATTGGCTGCCGACATCTGTGTTGAGCGATTCAATGCCGCGCCAGACTCGGCTTCGCGCCTGGTAGAACTGAAGGCGATAAACAGCGCTTCGGCCAAGCGGCAGTTCGTTGAGGCCGGCGGTTGGGCGACCATGCCCGGACAGACTAGCCCGGACAGGCAAGGCGCTGAAGCCTGTGTGATCGCTCTCATTGCCTGACGCTCTCCCGAATGAACAAAGCCGCAGCCGGAGTGCAGAACTTGGCATGCCAATCTGTTCAACTTCAACGCGGAGTGAAATTGATGATCAAATTTGAACGGAAATCCAATCCACGGCTTACGCCAGTTAAAAACGAGCAGAACCGTTTCGAGCAGATTCTCCGGACCGCGAAGGAAATGCATCGAAAATCCAATACCGATGCAACCAGCTGCCGTCCTGGTCAGATAGTTGAAGCCGAAAAGCCAGTGTAACGCGCATGCATTTTGCTGGGAAAGGTAATATCAAATGAATTATCTTGATCGGATAAGAGTGGAACCGTCACTCGGATTGCTAATTCTGGTAGTTGGCGGCATGGTTGTAACAATCATCTATATCGTTCTGGCCAGCATTACCTTTTGAAGGTGGTAGATTGATTTTTCCGCGCCAAGCACTGACAGAAAGGGAAACACTTGTCGATTTCCAGGCCCCGAACCACGCCAGGCCCGGCGGTGTGACCAAAGCAAAGGAAATGCTCTTTGATACGGAGACCAATTTTGTGGCTGTTCTCCTGCCGTCAGCCAGAGGTGAACCGGATTTTAGTGGAACCGCGGCGCGCCGAACAGCCCGCATTGGTCAATCTGACAAGGGAGAAAGGATGTGGGTTATCGTTCGAGACAACAATATCGATCAAGTACTGCGCGTCTTAAAAAAGATCATGGAATGCGAAGGAATATTTCGTCAATGAACACGCGATACTCCGGATCGAGATCGAGCTGACCGTCAAATCCGCAGTGGCCCGCTTCACGATGTCCCGACGATCCCGCTCGCTGGCATGCACCAACGAAGTTCTGCGTCGAACCAGCAAAGAAAGATGAATCGCGGATCAGCCGGTCTGAGAATCGTTCACGAACTAAATTTCCGTAGCATGCTGTAGATCGTAAGATCTTGTGCGCACCTGAATATCCACATCCATACCGCAGAATACAGCTCCGCGGCGCGGCACATAGGTACCGGTGATGGGTAACGCTTGGTACGGTGTTCGGGTAACGGCAACACGTATGAGGGACGAACTGGCAACAATGCGGTTGGTCGGATCAAATTCCACCCAACCCTCGTGCGGCAGGTAAACCTCTGCCCACGCATGGGTCGAACCGCCGCCTTCGTGTTCTTGTCCATCATCGGCCAGATCATTCAGATATCCAGTGACAAATCTTGCTGCGAAGCCGAAATGACGGGCTGCCTCCATGAAGAGAAACGCAAAATCGCGGCAGGTTCCGGACCGTTTCTCGATTGTGACGACCGCGCTTTGGGTGCCGGCCTTCTCGCGCCGGATGTATGTAAACGTGCTGTGTATCGTGTCCGACAGGAGGCGAAGAAAATCCAAAACCTCATCGGACCAATTTGGAATTACTCGATTCAGCCAGTTTGCCAGCTTGGCTCGTTCCTGAGGGTTTTCAAGAGCAATGAACGGGGCCAGATCTATCTGCTCTTCGCTTGAATACGTAAATGGAAACGCGCTGCCAATGCGATCTGGCGATGTCAGAAAATCCTCATGAGCAAAACGCCTGATCAACAGCTCACTTCGAATTTCCAGCACTTTCGAAGGAGCGGAAAACTCCGCGGTTGCGACTGAGTTGCCAAAGGTATCGAAGTGCCAGCGCAGGCGTGGTTCCGGAGAGATCGATATGGCTGAGGAAATAAGTCGCAGATCGTGCCCATCCCTAGGGCGGAGAAGCAGCCGATGTTCTCCAAACATTACCGGTTGGTTATAGCGATATCGTGTATTGTGCAGAATGTGAACGGCCGTGGGCATTGGTACCTTTGCGGCCATCAGATGTCGGCAGTTAGCACCCGCAGCTCTCGCTG
>JBFIBB010000236.1:0-5123 GCA_041582695.1 Rhizobiaceae bacterium | reverse complement strand
TGGTGCGATCCGAGACCGCGCTTTCCTTCATCGGGCTCGGCCTGAAGGATCCGGTCAATTCGCTCGGCGCGCTGATGCAGAACGTGTCGAAGGCCGACGTGCTTCTGAACTATCAGTGGTATTTCATTCCGGTCGTATTCTTCATTGCGCTGGTGCTCGCCTTCGTTTTCGTGGGCGATGGTTTGCGCGACGCGGCTGATCCTTATTCGAGCACGCGAAAATGACCGAACAGCTCATCTCAGTCCGGGATCTGACGATCCAATTCAAGACCGACGAGGGTCTGATCACCGCTGTCGAGAAGGTTTCGTTCGACATCGCTCCCGGAGAGGTGCTGGGCCTGGTGGGCGAAAGCGGATCGGGCAAGTCGGTGACCGCCAAAGCGCTGATGCGGCTCAATGCGGACAACACCGTGTACGGCCCGGAAAGCAAGATCACGCTTCGCGCCAACGGCAGTACTGTCGACGTGCTCTCGCTGAAACGCGCCAGGGAGATGATGATCATCCGCGGCGGCGCGGTTTCCATGATCTTTCAGGAGCCGATGGCCAGCTTCGCTCCGGCGATCAAGATCGGCGACCAGATGGTCGAGCAGCTTCTGCTGCACAAGAGCATCTCCAAGGCCGAGGCGAAGCAAATCTCGATCGAGATGCTCGAGCGCGTCGGCATTTCGGACGCCTCGCGGCGATTCGACCAGTACGCATTCGAGCTTTCCGGCGGGATGCGCCAGCGGGCTATGATCGCCATGGCGCTGTCCACCAGGCCGAAACTGCTGATCGCCGACGAGCCGACAACGGCGCTCGATGTGACGATCCAGGCGCAGGTGATCGACCTGATGAAAGACCTGGTCGCGGATTTCGGCATGGGCATCATCTTCATCACCCATGATCTGGGCGTGATCGCGCAGACGGCGGACCGGGTGGCGGTGATGTATCTGGGCCGGCTTGTGGAGCAGGGCCCTGTACGCAATGTCATCCGCAATCCGGCCCATCCCTATACCCAGGGGCTGATCAACGCGCTGCCCAAGCTCGATGACCTCGACGCGCCGCTGACGCCCGTTGCCGGGGATATTCCGAGCCCGCTCGAGCGGCCGACGGGCTGCGTGTTCCATACACGCTGCCCGGTAGCGATTGCGGGCACCTGCGACAGGGAGGTGCCGCAAATGTACGACATGGAGCCGAGGCACGGCGCAGCCTGTTTTGTGGCGGCGAAGCAGAAGGAGGGAGCATGAGCGGCAAGCCCCTGGTTTCGGCGCGCGAGCTTTGCGTCTATTTCGGTATCGGCAGAAAGCTGTTCGGGTCCGGGGCGACGATCCGGGCGGTAGAAAAGGTCAACATCGACATTCCCAAAGGCTCTTTCTTCGGCCTGGTGGGCGAGTCCGGATCGGGCAAGACGACACTCGGCCGGGCGCTGCTGCGGGCGGCGCCCATTACCAGCGGCCATGTTTCCTACGACGACGGCGAGGTTTCCTACGACGTTGCGACGATGTCGAAGGCCGAGCTGAAGGATTACCGCAAGCGGGCGCAGCTGATCTTTCAGGACCCCTACGCGGCGCTCAGCCCGCGCATGACCGTGCGCGACATCATTGCCGAGCCGCTGGAGGTGATGGGACTGACATCCTCGCGCGATGAAACCGACAAGAGGGTGCGCGCAATCGCGGCCAAGTGCCGGCTCAATCTCGAGCATCTGCGCCGCTTTCCGCACGCCTTCTCCGGCGGACAGCGGCAGCGAATCTCGATTGCGCGCGCGCTGGTGTCGAATCCGCGTTTCGTGGTGGCCGACGAAAGCGTTGCCGCGCTTGACGTTTCGATTCAGGCAGACGTTCTAAACCTGCTGAAAGATCTGCAGAAACAGCTTGGGCTGACCTACCTGTTCATCAGCCACGATCTGAGCGTCGTCGCCCATATCTGCGACCATGTGGCGGTGATGTACCTTGGCCGGCTGGTGGAAAGCGGGCCAACGCGGGACCTGTTCAACAAGCCGCGCCATCCCTACACCCAGGCGCTGCTGTCGGCGATTCCCTCGCTCGATCCAGACAATCGCGGCACGGCGCAGAAGCTGGAGGGCGAAATCCCGAGTCCCGCAAACCCGCCGCCGGGATGCAAGTTCCAGACCCGGTGCCGGTTTGCGGTCGATCGTTGCCGGCGCGAGGAGCCGAAGCTCGAGGAGGCGGGCCGCGAGCACGAAGTTGCCTGCCACCGCTGGAAGGAACTGGCTGCCGAAACCGCGTGACGTCGTTTGGGCTACCAGCGCCTGCCGGTCATCGCCCCCCGTTCGGTGAGCATCATGAGCGCGCGCGACTGGTCGGCGTGGCGCATGCGGTGATCCAGCATTTTTGCCGTCAACCGGTAGAGTTCGCCCTGAAAGGCGGGATCGGCAGCGAGATTTGTAGATTCTAGCGGGTCGTTTTCCAGATCGAACAGTATCGGCGGCAATCCCGCGTTGAAATGGACCAGCTTGAAGCGCGCCTCGCGCAGGATCGCGCAGTTGCTTGCCGTCGAATGCGTGCCGAGGTGGCGCTGGAAACGGGTCGGTTCGACCGGATCGCCGAAATCCATTTCCGCGAAGGCGTAATCGCGCCAGCCTTGCGGCACTTTTCCCTCGACAAACGGCAATAGTGAGCGCCCGTCGAACTCGTGCGACGGGTTTGCGCCCATCCAGTCGATAATCGTCGGCAGGAGGTCGATGGATTCTGTGAAATCCGCGACAACTTTTCCGGCCATATGCCTGCGACGCGGATCGCGGATGATCAGCGGAATGTGATAGGCCGGTTCGTAGATGCTGGTCTTGCCCCACATATGCTTGTCGCCAAGCATCTCGCCGTGATCGGCGGTCAGAACGACCAGTGTCTGATCGGCCTGCCCGGACATTTCCAGATAGTCGAGCAAGCGTCCGATATGGGCGTCGACCTCGCTTGCCAGTCCGAAATAGACGGCGCGAAGCGCGGCGATGTGGCTCTCGGTCAGCCGGTCGTACCGGCCATCGAAACCGATATAAAGTCCGCGGTCCGCCGGTGCGGAAAAGAACGCCTCGATGAAGGGATGGCTGGTGCGGTGATGATCGAAATCGGCCGGCAGGTCCGCTTTCGGGAGGGCAACGGGATCGTACATCGTGTTGTAGGGCGCGGGCGCAACCAGCGGCGGATGCGGCCTGATGAAATTCACTGAGGCGAACCAGTCTGACTTTTCGCGCACCGACAGCGCCTTCAGCGCTTCGCCGGCCAGGAAAGCGGTGTCACTGTCTTCCGCGCGGTAGAGCGCCGGACCGGTTATCGGCGATGGCTTGCCGTCAATTTCGCCGGCCTCGTAGGTCTGCCAATAGTCGCCGGGCAGGTCATAGCCTTTGGCCTTCAGATCGGCGATCCAGGGATAGCTGGTGTCGAGGCGCAACTGGGTGACCTCGACGAACCCCTTCATCAGCCCTTCATAGGACTTCAGCGCAGGATCTTCCGGGTGGTGCTCGTACGGGTCGGCGCTGGTGTCGGTGTAGCCGAACAGAAGCGGCTCGTAGTTCAGCTTACGGGCTTCGATGGCGAGGTTGGACAAATGACCAGCCAGCGGCGTTCCGTTGCGGATCGAGCGGTGGTTCATTGCATACCGGCCCGTCAGAAGGCTGGCGCGGGCCGGTCCGCAGGGAACCGTGACGGTGTAGTGGCGATGAAATGCGACGCCCTCGCGCATCAGCCGCTGCACGTTTGGCATGCTCACCACTTCGGCGAACTTGCCGAACACGCAGTCGGCGCGCAGTTGATCAAGGACGATGATCAGTACTTTCCCGGACATGGATTTGCTCTCCCGGAGACTTTGGGCCCGCGATCATGGCCGGCTGGTACCGTTGTGAAGCACGATTGGCATTGCCGGTTCAACCGCAATAATTCCTATGGTTTGACAGCCGCAATCGTTTGTCGCCGGAAACGCCTGTGCCAACGGCCATGGACCAAAGCAGCATCCCGATTAGGCTCTAGCGAAATCCGCGGTGTAATCTAAATCGACCACATCATATCCGGATGGCCTGCGACCCCGGCGCGCGATCGGCCATACCCAAGCAAGGGAACCATAAAATGAAGATGACCACCGAGGAAGCCTTCGTAAAAGTGCTACAAATGCACGGCATCGAACATGCTTTCGGCATAATAGGTTCGGCGTTCATGCCGATTTCCGACCTGTTTCCAAAGGCCGGGATAACCTTTTGGGACACGGCGCACGAATGCAATGCGGGCATGATGGCGGACGGCTATTCCCGCGCGTCTGGCAGGATGGCAATGTGCATCGCCCAAAACGGGCCCGGCATCACCAATTTCGTGACGCCGATCAAGACGGCCTACTGGAACCATACGCCGATGCTGCTCGTAACCCCGCAGGCGGCGAACAAGACGATCGGACAGGGCGGGTTTCAGGAAATCCCGCAGATGAAGCTGTTCGAGGAGATGGTCTGCTACCAGGAGGAAGTCCGCGATCCTTCGCGCATTGCCGAAGTGCTGAACCGGGTGATCCTGAAGGCCTGGCGCGGCTGCGCGCCCGCGCAGATCAATGTTCCGCGCGACATGTGGACACAGGTGATCGACATCAACCTGCCGCAGATGGTGCGGTTCGAAAGGCCTTCCGGCGGGCGCGAGGCGATCGCGCGCGCGGCAAAGCTGCTTTCGGAAGCAAAGTTTCCCGTTATCCTGAACGGCGCCGGTGTGGTGATCGGCGGCGCCATCGAGGCATCGAAGGCGCTGGCAGAACGCCTGTCGGCGCCGGTGTGCTGCAACTACCAGCACAACGACGCCTTTCCCGGTTCGCATCCGCTGTTTGCGGGGCCGCTCGGCTACAACGGCTCGAAGGCGGGCATGGAGCTGATCGCCAAGGCGGACGTGGTGCTGGCGCTCGGCACACGGCTCAACCCTTTCTCGACGCTGCCGGGCTACGGCATTGATTACTGGCCGAAACAGGCGAAGCTGATCCAGGTCGACATCAATGCCGACCGCATCGGGCTGACCAAGCCGGTCGAGGTGGGCATTGTCGGCGATGCCAGACAGGTGGCCGAGCAATTGCTGGCGCAACTTTCGGAAGGGGCTGGCGATCAGGGGAGGGCCGATCGCGAGGCGCTGATCCACAAGACCAAATTGGCCTGGCTGCAGCAACTGT
>JBFIBB010000235.1:0-5129 GCA_041582695.1 Rhizobiaceae bacterium | reverse complement strand
GGTGAACTTGTCGCGCTCGAGCGCAATGCGGTTGACGAAATCCGGGACGATCAACCGGCCGCGCCGCTCGGCGGCGTCGAGATCCAGGAACAACGCATTGCCGGCAAGCTTGCGAAGGAGAAACTCGCGAACTTGGCGGAAGCCGTCGCCAATGCCGGGGCGACTCATACGGTGCTCACCGATCCGTCGTCGGTCGCGTGGGCGTTCAACATTCGCGGCAGCGACGTGCCGCACACGCCGCTTGCGCTCGCGTTCGTGATCATAGCCGCGGATGGAAATCACACCCTGTTCATCGACAAGCGCAAGCTGCCGATGAAGGTGGAAGCCTATCTGACGCAGCTTTGCACGCTGAAACCGCCGTCCGCGCTCGCCGGAGAACTTTCGGCGCTGGCCGGGTCTGATGGCGTCATCGGACTTGATGAGGGCCTTGCGGCGGAAAAGCTGCGGCTGATCATCACCGGAGCGGGAGGCAAGACGGTGTCGCTGCGCGATCCCGCAGCCTTGCCGCGCGCAACCAAGAACAAGGCGGAGATAGCGGGCAGCCGCGATGCGCACCGGCGTGACGGCGCCGCAATGGCCCGGTTCCTGTGCTGGCTCGACAGCCAGCTTCCGGGTTCGACAGACGAGATATCGGCGGCAAAGGTACTGGAAGAATACCGGCGCATGACGGGCGAGGAGCATCAGATGCCGCTTCGCGACATCTCGTTCGATACCATTTCGGGTTCCGGACCAAATGGCGCGATCATGCACTACCGGGTCTCCACTGCGACCAACCGGAAGCTCGAACCGTCCAGTCTCTATCTGGTGGATTCCGGTGCGCAATATTCGGACGGCACGACCGACATCACGCGCACGGTGCCCATCGGCGAACCGACCGCGGCGATGCGGCGTTTTTACACGATCGTGCTCAAAGGGCTGATCGCGGTGTCGCGCATTCGGTTTCCGCCCGGCACCCGTGGCATGGATGTCGATCCGGTGGCACGCCAGGCGCACTGGCAGGCTGGCATCGACTACGCTCATGGCACCGGCCACGGCGTCGGTTCGTTCCTGTCTGTTCATGAGGGGCCGCAACGGATCGCCAGGACGGGAACTGAGCCGCTGCTTGCCGGCATGATTCTCTCCAACGAACCTGGTTACTATCGCACCGGCGAATTCGGCATCAGGCTGGAGAACCTGATACTGGTCCAGCCGCCGTCACCCGTCGAAGGCGGGGAAATCGAGATGCACGGATTCGAGACGTTGACGCTCGCGCCGTTCGATCGCCGGTTGATCGAAGCCGGCATGCTTTCCAGCGAGGAGCGGGACTGGCTGAACGCCTATCATGCCCGGGTGCTCGCCGAAATCGGCCCGCTGCTGGAAGGCGAAGCGGCAAGGTGGCTGGGCGAGGCTTGCGCGCCGGTTTGAACGGCTTGCAAGAGTGGTTTCTAGAATCCCGTCAGATGTCTCAGCGCCAGCAGCATCGCGCCTCCGGCGACAAACACGCCGAGCATTCCGACGCCGCGCCAGGCCAACAAGCCCGCCGCGGCCAGCGCGGCAAGTTCAGCCGGCCCGGCGTTGAACGCCGAGGGTGCGACGATTGTCGTGAGGACCGCCGCCGGCACCGCGTCAAGTCCGGCCTCGACACGCGGATGGATGCGTTTGAACCGCGACAGAACGAGATATCCGCCGATACGGGTCAAATAGGTGAGAACCGCCCCGGCAAGGATCGTCCAGACGATTACCTCATCCATCGCCGTTCCCTCCGTTTCGTACCGGCGCTATGGCGGCGACGAGGATGCCGGCCAGCGCGCCGAACGAGACATGCCAGGGCGAACCGATAATGTTCCAGGCGATGATCGATGCTGTAGCGCTTGCCGCGACGACCGGCAGCCAGAGCGGTCTCTTGCGAAACGCCATGACGAGCGACAGGAAATAGATCGGCAGCAGGAAATCGATGCCCATGGCATGCGGATCGGTGATCAGGCGGCCAAACATCGCGCCTACTACGCTCAGCAGCAGAAAACTGGCATAAAGAGGCAGCGCCAAGCCAAGATACCAGGAGAGCGTGACGGGATATCCCGCCTCGTACCGGCGTTCGGTCTCGGCATATTGCGGGTCGGTGAGAAAGAACATTCCGAAAGACATTCGCGCCGGTCCCCACTGGGCGATCTTGCGGCCGCATGCGGCCGAATAGAGCACATGTCGAAAATTGACCGCGAAGATCGAGAACACGATCAGCCAGGGCGCCACGTTCTGTCCGAACAGTTCAATGCCGACCATTTGGCTCGCACCCGCAAAAACCGTGGCGCTCAACAACGCGGCTTCGCCGACACTGAGCCCGTTTGCCACCGCGAGCGCGCCGAACAGCACGCCGAAGGGCGATACGGCAACCATGATCGGCACGGCGACCCTTGCGCCTTCGAGAAAGTCGGTCAGCCTCGCCGCTGTTCTTTCGTTCATGGAAGCAGTTCCGGAGAAACGGCATTGATGCCGCAATGGCGAAAACGGCATTTTAGGTCAGTATGATTGACCTGTCATGTGAATTCCGTTGCATGCTGCGTGAAGCAGATTTGCAAGCGCATTGCTCAACCGGACCGGGAAGTCCGTGACGGCTGCTCGCGCGCCGTATCGAGCCATTTTCTCACACGCTCGAGGAGGGGCAGGGCGTCGGCGAGTTCGGAAGGGGATATGTCAGTGGCGAGCCGGCCCAAATACGGGGCGAGGGAGGCGATGCATTCATCGCGAACCTGCCGGCCCTGTTCGGTAATGAAGACCCTTTTTGCGCGGCCATCAGTTTCATCGGGCTTCACGGTGATCAAACTCTTCTTTTCCAGGTGCTGCAGCGTGTTGGTCATGGCGCCCTTGGTAACCTGCATGGCGCGGGCGATCCTGAGCGGAGAATGGCCGTCACCCACGCGCATGAGATGGTTGAGTACCGAAAACTGCGGCAGCGTCATGCCATCCGGCATCGTCTTTTCGAACGCGTTGCCGGAAAGCTGCGCGATAATGCCGATCTCGTTGAAGAAGCCGAAGATCGCATCCGGGTTGTTGTTCTTGCTGGTCATGCGCTCCTGATCCGGGACTCCAGCGGCCAGCGTGGCGCCGGCTTGGTCTTCGGACCATAGCCGAGCCGGACGAGCATTTGCAGCGTGTCGCCTGACGCAATCCCCAGGCTGTCGCGCATTGTGGCGAAATGCGGCTCCATTTCTTCAAATTCCTGCAACGCCTGACTGAATGGCTGCAGCGCCAGCCCCTTGGCTGTGACGGCGAGATGGACGCGCAGATGGTCCCGGCCGGCCGCGATCTGGCTGGCGCGGGAATTGCCGTCCGTGGTCAGCCACATGAACGCCATCGCGGTTTCGAAAGGCGGTTTCATTGCCGCGAGCTGTTGCCGGAAAACCGTCGACGAAGTGTCCAGCATGTCGTCCCGCGCCAGAAGACCGAGTTTGTCCAGTCCCTCCATCAGCGGGCCGGCAAGGCTGATGCCGTCCGGATTGGCCTCGATTTCGGCCTTGCCGATCCGCAGCAGGTCGATGCTTTCCTTGGCGGTGCGGTAGGTACGCAGTTCCGTCTCCATCGCCTGCCAAGCAAGCTCGCGCAGATGGCCCAGCCTGTCCGGCTCGGCCGTGAAGCCGCCGCGCGAAGTCCGGGCGGCGGCGGCAATCTCGGCCAGAACAGCCGGATCGACCGGTCGCCCGGTGTCGAATGGTTCGCGGTTAGTGTGGCGCTCGAATACATACGCAAACAGGGAATCGGGGGTTGCGCCGCCATCCTGCGCAAAGCGGAAGCGGGCGACCGGGCGGCCGTCAAGCCGCGGATGTGGTTCTCCTTCAGGAAAGAATTCGGCTTCCGCGCGATATCCGGCTTCCGCAGCGGCCATGACCAGCAGTTCGGAAAAACAGCCGAGCCCGATGGTGATCTGCCGGTCGAACGGATCGGTATGGGGCAGGCGGCGGTCGGACTGGCAATAGAGTGCAACCTCGCCGGGCGTGGACAGATCGGCGATCCACGGCTGGCGGTTGTGCGGATTCGGGGCGAGGATCGCGTGCGCAAGCGCGTAGCGGCGGATATCCCCTGTACCGGCGGGATCCAGGGCGCTTGCCGTCGTCCAGGGTCTTCTGGCCTGCGCCGGATCGCGGGTCATCGCCCATGTTGCGGCGCCGCCCGCCGCGGCGATGGTGCCGCCTCCGAGGATCGTCAGAAATTTGCGTCTTGTGGTCATTGGTGTAGTTCCTCACATCGGTCATTTAGTTTAATATCGAACTATATAGTTTGACATTAAACTAAAAGCAAGTGCGAGGAACGGAAATCGCCGGGCATCCGTTAGCTCGTCGAAATAATTATGTTTTCCAATAATTTATTGAGTTCAGTTCAACTCATCGAGGCATTCGGCGATGATCTGGCGAAACCAGATATGGGCCGGATTCGACGAGGATCGCCGGTGCCAAACCATGATCAATTGCACGTCCTGCACCTCGATTGGCGGCTTGTAGACCTCGAGACCGAGCTCACCCGTGGACCTGTTCACAAGCTGATGCGGCAACATGGCGATGAGGTCCGAGGCGGCAACCGCGCGGTATACGCCGGCGAATACCGGCATGGTCATCATCACCCGGCGTTTCCGGCCGATCCGCGACAGCGCCGCGTCGCCCATGGCGGAAAAACTGCCCTTGGTGGTGAAAATGACATGGCCAAGTTCGCAGAACAGATCGACGGGAATCCGGTCGCCGGGCGAAATGCCGGCCCTCCTCAGTGGCGGATGGTCCTTTCTCGCCACGACCTGCATGCGTGAACTCAGCACCGGCGCCGATTCGATCCAGTCCGGCACGTCGAATTGCGGCATCAGCGCGACATCTGCCTTGCCTGATTCGAGCGCGCCGGTTTCTTCGTCATCGGAGGGCCCGACAAACTGGATCCTGACGTTGGGAGCCAGTCGGGGCGTTTTGCCGGCGAGCAGCGGCATCAGCAGGTCGGCGAAAAAGTCGCTGCCTGAAAGCCGGAACACCATGTCGGCCGAAGCGGGATCGAAGTCTTCCGGACCGTTGAGCAGCATTTCGAGCTTGTCCAACGTTTCGCGCAGCGGGGTGGCGAGCGAGGTTGCGAAATCCGTCGGAACCAGTTTCTGGCCCTGCCGCAAGAACAGTTCGTCT
>JBFIBB010000234.1:0-5160 GCA_041582695.1 Rhizobiaceae bacterium | reverse complement strand
TGGAGCGACATCCGTTCCGACCTGCCGGAGAACGATATTCTGGCCTTCATTCCCGGCACCAAGCACGGCACGCGCGAAGTCTTCGACGAGAAGGTGATCGAGGCGGGCTGCGAGGAAACCGGCGCGCTTGAGGCCCTCACCGCGGCGGCCGGCGGCGACAAGAAGGCCGGAGCCAAGGCCTGCAACATGCTGCGCACTGACGGAGTTTCCGTCGATATCGACGGCGACTACACGGAGACCCTTGCGCGGATCGACGCCAACAAGAGCGCGATCGGCGTGTTCGGTCTGTCCTTTTATCAGAACAACACCGACAAGCTGCGCGTCGCCACGATGAACGGTGTTGAACCTTCGGTCGAGACGATCGCTTCGGGCGAATACCCGGTGGCCCGTCCGTTGTTCTTCTACGTGAAGAACGCGCATCTCGACGTCATCCCCGGCCTGCAGGAATATATCGAGTTCTTCGTCTCCGACGAGATCGCCGGCCCTGATGGCCCGCTTGCTGATTATGGCCTGGTTTCCGATCCGGAGCTCGCCAAGACCCAGGCGGCGGTCAAGGCGCGCACTCCGCTGGGCGCGCTGAACTGAGAGACGGATAACAGCAAAGCCGGGCGGCGCGCCGCGCCGCCCCCACCTCTTTGCCTCGGAACGGGACCATGACCTCCGGTTTGCTCGCGCTTGTCGTTTTGGGAATTGCCGTTCTCGGCCATTTTCTCGGCCGAAACCTGGCGGTGTCGCGCGCGCAGCGCGAAGGCGCTAAGCTACATTCACTGCCCCGCTATTACGGCCAGTCGGTCGCGCTGTTCGTCGCCGTGCCGGCGATATTTCTGCTCGGTGTCTGGTTGTTCATTCAGCCTGTTTTGATCGAGAACCGGGTAAGTGCCGAAATTTCGGCAAGCGCAGTTCCCGAAGGCGGCGCCCTCAGCCTGGTCATGGCCGACGTAAGACGGATCGCAGGCGGGCTGGACGTGATGGTCAAACAAGGCGTTATGTCAGAAGATGAACTGGCATTGATACGCGCCGATACTACGGACATCCGCTCGAAATTGGCTGAGGTGGGCGTGGCGCTTGGCGCGGAAGTGTCGCCTGCCGTTTTCGATGCGGCCAGGGATTACCGCCAGCTCGATCACGCGGGAACGCAGTTCCGCAACATCGCGGTTCTCGTTGTCGCGCTCATATTTGGTTTCACATCGTTGTGGCGAACAAATCCGCGGATGCGCGCCCGCAACATTACCGAAACATTCATCCTGGCGCTTCTCGTAGCCGCGTCCTCCATTGCCATTCTGACCACGCTCGGCATCGTCCTGTCGCTTCTGTTTGAATCCATCAGCTTCTTCCGCTCATATCCCGCAGCGAAGTTCTTCTTCTCCACGATCTGGAATCCCCAGTTCCGCGGCGGTTCCGATCTCGGCTTCCTGCCGCTGTTGTGGGGCACATTCTACGTTTCGTTTGTGGCGCTAGCGCTGTCGGTTCCCATCGGCCTGATGATCGCGATCTACCTGTCCGAATACGCCAGTGCCGCGCTGCGCAGTGTCGCCAAGCCGGCGATTGAAATTCTCGCTGGCATTCCGACTATCGTCTACGGACTGTTTGCTCTCATAACGGTTGGTCCGTTTCTGCGCGACTGGATCGCGCAGCCGCTCGGTATAGGCAGTTCATCTTCGTCCGTGATGACCGCGGGCCTGGTGATGGGAATCATGCTGATCCCTTTCGTATCCTCGTTGTCTGACGACATTATCAATGCGGTTCCGCAGGCAATGCGCGACGGCTCCTATGGGCTGGGCGCGACCCAGTCGGAGACCATACGCAAGGTCACGCTGCCGGCTGCGCTGCCCGGAATTGTCGGGGCAGTGCTTCTGGCCGCAAGCCGGGCAATCGGAGAGACGATGATCGTGGTGATGGGTGCGGGCGCAGCCGCCCGCCTCAGCCTGAATCCCTTCGAAGCCATGACAACGGTAACTGTGAAGATAGTCAGTCAGTTGACCGGCGACACCGAGTTCGCCAGCCCTGAGACACTGGTTGCCTTTGCGCTCGGCCTGACACTGTTCGTGTTCACGCTCGGCCTCAACATCGTAGCGCTCATTGTCGTGCGCAAATACCGGGAGCAGTACGAATGACCGCACCCGCCGCCACTACCGAAAAAACGGAAGCCAGGTCCCTGTTCCAGCCGGGCGAGCGCGCCCGCCGTCGCCAGGCCGCTGAAACGCGGTTCCGCATGATCGGCCTTGCTGCCGTGATCTTCGGAATGCTGTCCGTTGCCGGATTGATCGTTTCGGTGCTCTACAATGGCCTCTCCGCATTCCAGCAGACATACGTGGAGCTCGACGTCTTCCTCGATCCGGCCAGGCTCGACAAGTCGGGCAACCGGGATCCCGCTGAGATCGAGAAGGTGACGACTTTCGGCTATGCGCCACTGATTGCTGCAGCCATGGACAAGGCGATCGAAGACAACGGTATCAAGGTCGAGGGTCTGTCCAAGAAAGACGTCGGCGAGATCATTTCCAAGGAATCGCCTGCCGACCTGCGCCGCGCTGTGATCGCCGATCCAACGTTGATCGGGCAGACCGTACGTTTCGACTTGTTGGCTGCCGGGCGCATTGATGGCTATTTCAAGGGCCGCGTCACGCTGGAATCGGCGGCACTCGACCGAAACACGTCGCCACAGCAGCTCATGCTGGCAGAAAAGCTGAAAATCGCAGGGATCCTTGAAACAAGGTTCAACTGGGCGTTTTTCACCAATGCGGATGCCTCCGACACGCGGCCCGAATCCGCCGGGCTCGGCGTCGCCATTCTCGGCTCAGCCTATATGATGCTGATCGTGCTGGTGCTGGCGCTGCCAATCGGCGTCGCGGCATCTATCTATCTTGAGGAATTTGCGCCGCAGAACCGTTTTACCGATCTGGTCGAGGTCAATATCGCGAACCTCGCCGCCGTGCCCTCGATCGTATTCGGTATTCTGGGTCTTGCGATATTCATCAACTACGCCGGTCTGCCGCAATCGGCGCCAATTGTTGGTGGACTCGTCCTGACCCTGATGACGCTGCCCACAATCATAATTGCCACCCGCGCCGCGCTGAAGGCGGTTCCGCCCTCGATACGCGACGCCGCCCTTGGCATCGGCGCCTCAAGGATGCAATCGATATTCCACCACGTCCTTCCCCTCGCCGCCCCCGGTATTCTAACCGGCACGATCATCGGACTTGCCCAGGCGCTCGGCGAAACCGCACCGTTGTTGCTGATCGGCATGGTAGCGTTTGTTCGCGATTTTCCGGCATGGCCGCCTGAAGGCATTCTGGATCCTGCTTCGGCATTGCCGGTACAGGTGTATAACTGGACCCAGCGCGGTGATCCTGCTTTTGTCGAAAGGGCATCGGGAGCGATCATCGTGTTGCTGGCGTTCCTCCTGGTCATGAATGCGATCGCCATAATCCTGCGCCGGCGCTTCGAACGCAGATGGTAGAACGCAATACGAACCAGCAAACCCGAAAGACGGATCGAAAGTTATGAACATCATGGCGCAGGAAAGCAGTGTCAGCGAAGTGCAGTCCCAGTTGGACAGTCCGGTCCTGGCCATGCGCGGCCGCGACGTTTCGGTGTTCTACGGTGAAAAACAGGCGCTGTTCGATGTCAATCTAGACATCAACCGCAACGAAGTGACGGCGCTTATCGGCCCTTCAGGCTGCGGCAAGTCGACATTCCTGCGCTGCCTGAACCGCATGAACGATACCATCAGTACGTGCCGGGTTACCGGCGAGATCACGCTAGATGGCGAAAACATCTACAATCCGAAAGTCGACGTCGTAGAATTGCGCGCCCGTGTCGGCATGGTCTTTCAAAAGCCGAATCCGTTTCCGAAATCGATCTACGACAACATAGCCTACGGCCCCCGCATTCACGGGTTGGTTCGTGGAAAGTCCGACTTGGACGGAATCGTGGAAACCAGCCTGCGAAAGGCCGGGCTTTGGGACGAGGTCGCAGACCGGCTCCACCAGCCGGGCACCGGCCTTTCGGGCGGGCAGCAGCAACGCCTGTGCATCGCACGCGCCATCGCCGTCGAACCCGAAGTCATCCTGATGGACGAACCCTGTTCAGCGCTCGATCCGATCGCCACGGCAAAGATCGAGGAACTGATCGACGAATTGCGCGAAAACTACACGATCGTGATCGTCACTCACTCGATGCAGCAGGCAGCGCGCGTTTCACAGAAAACCGCGTTCTTCCATCTGGGCGAGCTCGTGGAGAAGGGAGAAACGCAGAAAATTTTCACCGCTCCAACGGACGAACGCACCAGCAATTATGTCACCGGCCGAATAGGCTGACGCGAGGACCAACATGGAAAGCAGTCACATCGTACGCTCCTTCGACGAGGAACTCGGCCAGGCCGAAAGTCTGTTTCTCGAAATGGGCGGATTGGTCGAAACCCAGATCGCCGACGCCGCAGAGGCGCTGGCCAAACGCGACACTGAGCTGGCGGCAAAGGTGCGCGGACGCGACCGTGAAGTCGACGCCATCGAGGTCAGGATAGACGAACTTGCCGTGCGGATGCTGGCTCTGCGCCAGCCGATGGCGGCTGACCTCCGGATGATCGTTTCGGCGCTCAAGGTCTCCGCCAATCTGGAACGGATCGGCGACTATGCCAAGAACGTCGCAAAACGCACCACCGTGCTTGCCGAATCCCCACCCATCGGCTCGTCGGCCGACACCATCCGCAGAATGAGCAAGCTCGTGCGCGAGATGCTCTCCGGTGTACTGGATGCTTATGTGGCGCGCGACCTTCAGGCCGCCGACGACATACGCGCGCGCGACGAGGAGGTCGACCAGATCCACAATGCACTGTTTCGCGAAATCCTCACTTACATGATGGAGGACCCGCAGAAGATAACGCCGTGCATGCACCTGCTGTTCATCACCAAAAACATCGAGCGCATGGGCGACCATGTCACTGCCATTGCCGAACAGGTTCATTACCTTGTTACCGGATCCCTGCCGGCTGACGAGCGTCCCAAGGGTGATGTCACAAGCTACATGTCGCCGGAAACCGGCTCCAAACGGGTCTGAATGCATGACAAGCGCGATTACCCCGGTCATCCTGGTGGTCGAAGACGAAAAGCCGCAGCTTGAAATGCTGTCCTACAACCTCGCCAAGGAGGGATTTGCGGTTAC
>JBFIBB010000233.1:0-5223 GCA_041582695.1 Rhizobiaceae bacterium | reverse complement strand
GAAGACCACTTCCATGGTCATCAATTTGCCGAGTGAAGCAGGCGGAAACAAATCGTCGGCGTCCTTGGTGAACAGCACCGTGCCGGTTTCGGCGTCGATCATGTGCGCCCGCAGCGCCTTCGTTTCGAACAATTGGGCGGAAGCCGGGACAACGATCTGGATCATGACCGCGATTGCAGCAACGAAACTCAAAATCGAATGCCTGCCGGGCATCATCGATACCATCTCCCATGCCAAGTACGGAATCAGCTTATCGAGCGATCCCGTAAACACTCAATATCATTAACAAATATGCTGGATTCACAACAGGTCAATTTGAGCGCATCGCGTCGGGACATGGCATTACGGGAAGCGCAATGAGGAATATCGCAGGTTCAATCCCTGAGAATCATCGCGTCCACAGCCCCCGCTTTCCAGGCTTTTTCGACCAAGGCATTGGGGGATTCGGCACCCGCGGACCAAACCGTTACCGATATCCAGCGAGTTCCTTCGGCAAAGACGGTTTCCATTTCGACACGATGGTCGACGTCGAATGCTCTCGCCAATTTCATTGCATCTGACGGATCGGAGAATGTGCCCAGGAACACCGCTGTTTGATTCGATCCGCCAACGTGCCGCTGACGTTTCCAGGAACTGACGACATCTTCAGAGTTCATCCGGCCGGCAGCAAATTTCTCAAGCATTGAGCCGGCAACGCTTGCTTCATCACCAGCATAGGCGAGTGGTTTCAGGCGATCTGATTGCACGGTGGCAATGAGCGAAACATCCGGACGATCGGGAAGTATCGGACCGGTTTCAGGCAGCACGGATCCCGAACCGATGATCGACGGTGGTCTTATCGCGGAATTGACTGGCGTCGGTCCGTTGAGCGCGATCATTACACCCGTCGCCAGACCGTTGGCGGGTTCGGGAGATCCGCCCGCCGGATGGTACGAGGCCAGCAGATACGCCTCATCCTGTCCATGCAATGGCGCCTCGCCGACATAATCGACCTTGACTTTGGCGATGCCGTTTTCGGTGTAGTCGAGCAATTCCGCAGCGCGCTTTGACAGGTCGATAACGCGGTCGTGGGCGAAGGGTCCGCGATCGTTTACTCGAACGATAACCGAGTTTCCGTTATCCAGATTGGTTACGCGCGCATAGCTTGGAAGCGGCAATGTGGGATGGGCGGCTGTCAGGTGAGTCATGTCGTAGACTTCGCCGTTGGCCGTCAGGCGGCCGTGAAAGGCTGCGCCGTACCATGAAGCCTTGCCGACCTTTGTGTAAGACTTGACTTCCTTGGGGTAGTACCACTTGCCCTTGACCATGTAGGGTTTGCCAACCTGATAGCGTCCACCGCCTCGTTCCAGGTTCGACGCCTTCATGCTCACGCGCGGGCTGGCTTTAACGCCATACTCCTGTTCGGAGAAATATTCCTTTGATTTCTGTTTGGAACCGACCGCCTTTGGCGGGGTCGTGGAGCAGGCTGAAATCGCGATCGTAACGGCTGCGATACAGCCAACACTCACAAAACTGACGGGCGAGCCGTTTTTCCCCTTGTTACGTCTCAAAATCGTCCCCACTTCATCCCACAGCCGAAAATCGCAAGGTTGAAATCGGCATAACGCGCCTAATAGCGCCATTCGCCATCTGATTTCCACCCTGCCCGCTACCCCGAACCTCTCATGAAACACTTAGCGGGCAATTAACGCTATGCGTCTTCAAGCGGGCAAGATTGCGGCAAAGTTGTGTCGGCCGCCGGATCTTGTCTTTGCAACTGGAAATGAAAAAATCGCATACGCTTGAAAAAGCAGGCGACTTCGCCCATAGAACTGCGGCCCGGAGGGATGGCCGAGTGGTTGAAGGCACCGGTCTTGAAAACCGGCAGGCGGGAGACCGTCTCGTGGGTTCGAATCCCACTCCCTCCGCCAAACCTATTTGATTTCATTACATTTTTTGGAATTTTTTAGCCTCAGGGTACAAACGAGGTACATACCACCTTACCTTTTGAGACGAATCCCCGGCCCGCTGCCGTTTTCCTCGAAATACTGCACCCCCGCATCTTCGAGCGCATGCCGTATCGCCTCGATAGCTTGTCCCTGAAACTTGTTCGGTAGCCGCCGCATTCCAAGTCCGAAACTGTTGGAACGAGGAAGCTGCTCCAATTCTAGTTCCCTATGCCATTCTTAATACCTCAGCGGCGGTCAGATCGCAGCGACAACCCCGGCTAACATGCTTCGTACTTTGCCTGCCACGGCTTTCAATTCTGCGTTCTCGATGGCGGCCATAGAAGCTTGAGGGTCGATGGCCGAAACCTCGATGCCCGTTTCGGTTTCCCGCAGGATCACATTGCATGGCAGCATCGCTCCCACTTTCGGTTCCAGACCGAGCGCCTGCCAGGCCATCTTCGGATTGCACGCGCCGAGAATCAGGTAGCCTCCCATGTCCTTGTCGAGTTTCTTCTTCATGGTCGACTTGACGTCGATCTCGGTCAGAACGCCGAATCCTGCGTCGGCAAGCGCCTTGCGGGTGCGCGCTTCAATTTCTGACATCGTTTCGCTACCGAACATCCGATTGATTGTATAGTTCATTTCATTTTGCTCCATATTGCTGATCAATTGTGCATGAATTTGACGTGTTCAGCGAACATTAGCACTAAGGCGATCAGGTCTCCCCATTTCGAAGGCTCCGGGCCGCCGGAGTCGGGTGACTTGTCGTATCCGCTCAATTTGGATACTACCTCCGTGCAATTGATCAGATTGCAACCGTAACATGCATCGTGCTTTATTTTGATTGTGACGCTGATACTATCTTGCGATGTGCGGGCGCTTCATCATCCAGGCAACTTGGGCGGAGTATCGCGAGTACCTGACCGGCTTCGTGCCGGAAAGCGCGCTCGGGCGGAACGATCCGGATCGCTACAACGTGGCGCCGACGCAGGATATCCCGTTCATCGCCTCCATCGGCGGTGAGTGTCAGGTCATGGACGGGCGCTGGTGGCTTGTGCCGTTCTGGGCAAGGGAAATACCCAAATGGGCGCTGTTCAACGCCAGGAGCGAGGACGCCTACAACAAACCGGCATTCCGCGAGGCTTTCAAGTCGAAGCGCTGCCTGATCCCGGCATCGGGATACTATGAATGGACGAAGAATGCCGAAGACGGCGGCAAGGACCCTTGGGCAATCCATCTGCCCGATTGGGAACCATACGCCTTTGCCGGTCTCTGGGCCCGCAACGACAATCTCGATGTCACCAGCTGCACGATCATGACTGTGGCAACGCCAAAAGGTATCGAGATCAGCGGTCTCCACAACCGCATTCCGATCATTCTTCAATCCGATCAACATGGCGCATGGCTCGATACCGAGACCGGGGTTGACGAAGCGCGGGAGGTGTTGACGCATCATCGCGCCGCAGAACTGACCGCCTATCGTGTCGGTCGCGAGGTCAACAGGAACACGGCCCAAGGGCGCGAGTTGATTGAGCCGGTCTAGATTGCTGCCCGGAAATCTGAGAGAAAGACCGATGGAACGAAAGACCTACAAAGCCGGGGAGACGATATTCCGGGAAGGCGATCCGAGCGACTTTGCCTATCTGATTGTCAAAGGCAGCGCCGAAGCGCATCTCGCCAACGGACGAAAAGTCACCTTGAAGCGCGGTGATGTGTTTGGCGAGATGGGGCTTGTGGATCAGCGGCCCCGGTCGGCAACGGTGATTGCCACGGAGAATGCCGTTTGCGCCGCCTACACGGAGAAAGAACTCCTGGCTTCAATTCGCACGGCGCCTGACGAGGCAATGGCGCTGATACGTGCCCTGATCGCCCGATTGCGGGACGCCAATCAGAACTGACATTTGGCTTGACGGGATGAATAGGTCGAACGTCGTCAATGCTGCCACGTTCGCACAGCCAGCCTTCGGTCAGATGAACTCGATGCCCATTCGCGGTCCGTCGCGCCAAATCTGGCGGCATTTGAACGTCTGTTGTTCAGAGCGAACGTGCAGCATAAACTCGTCGGGCAGCTGCCTGTCATGACCTACTTTCAGTTCAGCTCCATGTGCCGACATGTTCTGTATCTCGCATATCGTGTCGGGGAATTCCCCGACAGCGAGAATCTTGGCGAACTTCAGAACGCGGTGACGAATATCCCTCCGCCTTTCGAGCAACTCTGCGTCGTTCATGGCCAAGCCCACTTTCCACCTGACCCGAGCATATGACGGGCAGCTTACATTTCAGTAAAGACTGAAATACCGGAACAATCAGTGCGTGGAGACTTGTGGTGCACCAGCGCCCGCCCTGACACGCCACAAGCACCGTAGGCGCGACACAGAGCGTCACCCAGGCGCATTTCTGGCTTTCCCCGAGGGGTATATCGAACAGCGAAAACGCCGTTCTACGGACCGCCAAGCGGATGCTATCGGTTGTCCTGCGGCTGCACTGAAAGGGCAGGACCGCGCTTTACCGCCGCCTCATCCTCTTTGGCTTTCGCCAGTAGATTCCCGATCAGAATAATCACGGCTGCTTGCGGGTCTGAATAGTCGCCAGACAAACTCCGGTCGCTTTCTCCGCTACCCGCACTTCCGGCACCGCCACTACCATCGCGGGCAAATGCCGTTCCCGATGCTGCCAAGCTGGTGATGATTGCCAGTGCGATAATCTCTTTCATTACCGTTCTCCATTCCCTTGGTTTGCTGAACTGAACGGAATGAAGGATGCAACGGTAGACAGCGGAGCGATGTGCGAGCAGTCACAGTTCACTGACCAGAAAATCGAAATCGAACTTGCTGAAAACCGTCGCCGCCTATTCCCAGCGCGCGCCGGATGCAGCGGTGCGGATTTCTGTATCCGTAACCGAAATCGAGGCGCGTCTAGTGGTTTCAAAACGCCAGTGGATCTGGAAACTGTGGCCGATACATTCCGCACGCCGACGATGGAAACGGCCGCCATGCGAGCCAAGGCCTGCCCGGCAAACACGATATCGCTCTGCCGCCGCCTCGCCAATTTCCGGATTGGAAAGCATCATGACCGTGGCGCGATAACCGAGGCGCTCGCCCTCGACACAGTCGTCGAATTCCTCATCCGTCGATCGGTTGAAGTCCGCGCATTCGGCGACGATGAAATCGTGAACAAGAGGTGGAACAATAACCGACGCATCCGGCCACATGAACCTGCTGCCCGCAAAAGCCGCTGTAGATGCGAATACAAAAAGAGATGCCGCCAAGGTATTGCGCATCGAAATATCCTCTTG
>JBFIBB010000232.1:0-5263 GCA_041582695.1 Rhizobiaceae bacterium | reverse complement strand
CATTGAATCCAGCGGAGACCCTGCCCGTGGGTGACGACGCCGATGTCCTTGCCTTCCGCCTCCAGGATCGGCCCCTGCTCGATATGAAGTTCGAAGAAAGCCTTCATTTTCCGCTCGCCGACCTTCTCGTCGCCTTGCCAGCCGATACGCTCCAACTCGTCGCCGAACTTTTTTCCATCATGGTCGGTATGATTGTAGATGTCTTCCTGGTCGAGCACGCCGGCGAAGACGCCCGACGCCATCATCGCCGGCGCAAAGCGGGTGCCCTCCTCGTTGGTCCAGTTGGTCACCACGATCGGGTGTTTGGTCTTGATGTCCAGATCGTTGAGCGTGCGCACGATTTCGAGGCCGGCCAATACGCCAAGCACGCCGTCGTACTTGCCGCCGGTCGGCTGCGTGTCGAGATGGGAGCCGACATAGACCGGCAGAGCATCAGGGTCTGTGCCCTCGCGGCGCATGAACATTGTGCCCATCTGGTCGACGCCCATGGACAGTCCTGCGTCTTCGCACCATTTCTGGAAAAGCCGCCGCCCTTCGCCATCCTCGTCGGTCACCGTCTGCCTGTTGTTGCCGCCGGCAACGCCAGGACCGATCTTCGCCATCTCCATGAGCGAATCCCACAAACGGTCTGAATTGATTCTAAGATTTTCGCCCGGCGCGGCCATCGCTCATCTCCCGTCATGCAACCCGGCATGATCCGCCAAAACTGCGGATCGCGCATAAACCTGTCAGGTCGACAGCCGATCATATTGTGACCAAACGGTCAAGAATTTGCCGGTTCCCCGACCGCCAAATTCACTCCACTTCTTTCAATACGGCCCTGATGCAATCGACCAGCTCGTCAATCTGGTCTTTCTGCACGATCAGCGGCGGCGACAGCGCGATGATGTCGCCCGTCGTGCGGATCAGGCAGCCCTTCTCGAATGCCTTCACGAATGCCGAGAACGCCCGTTTGGTCGGCGCGCCCGCGATTGGTTCAAGTTCAATGGCTCCGACAAGCCCTATATTGCGGATGTCGATCACATGCGGAGCGTCTTTCAGCGAGTGCAGCGCGTCCTCGAAATGCGGCGCAAGTTCGGCGGCGCGGGTAAGCAGGCCCTCTTCCTTGTAGGTGTCGAGCGTGCCGAGCGCAGCCGCACAGGCCATCGGGTTTCCCGAATAGGTGTAACCGTGAAAGAACTCGATCAGATGTTCCGGGCCGGTCATGAAGGCGTCGTGGATTTCCTTCTTCACGAACACCGCACCGAGCGGGATGACGCCATTGGAAACGCCCTTTGCGGATGTGATGATGTCGGGCGTGACGCCGAAATAATCCGTTCCGAACGGCGTGCCGAGACGGCCGTAGCCGGTAATCACCTCGTCGAATATCAGCAGGATACCGTGCTTATCGCAGATTTCGCGAATCCGCTTGAGGTAACCCTTCGGCGGGATGAGAACACCGGTCGAACCGGCCATCGGCTCGATGATCACTGCTGCGATGGTCGAGGCGTCGTGCAGTCCGACCAGGCGCTCCAGATCCTCGGCCAGTTCTACGCCGTGCACCGGCTCGCCGCGCGTAAAGGCGTTCTTGTCGATCAGGTGGGTGTGGCGGATATGGTCGACACCGGTCAGAAGCGTTCCGAACATCTTGCGGTTGGGAACAATGCCGCCAACGGAAATACCGCCGAAATTGACGCCGTGATAGCCGCGTTCGCGACCGATCAGCCGGAAGCGCGAGCCGTCGCCTTTCGCGCGGTGATAGGCGAGCGCCATCTTGAGCGCGGTTTCGACGGATTCCGAGCCCGAGTTGGTGAAAAAGACATGTTCCATGCCTTCCGGCGCGATATCGATCAGGCGATTGGCCAGTTCGAACACGGTCGGGTGGCCCATCTGGAACGCCGGCGCATAATCCAGTTTCTCCGCCTGCCTTTTGATCGCTTCGACAATCAGCGGCCTGCTGTGGCCCGCATTGACGCACCATAATCCCGCCGTGCCATCGAGCACCTTGCGCCCGTCGGTGGTGGTGTAATGCATGTCCTTCGCGCTGACGAACATGCGCGGCGCCTTCTTGAACTGGCGGTTGGCCGTAAAGGGCATCCAGAATGCGTTCAGGTCGTTCGGCGTGATGTCTAGGCGGCTGGACAAGGTCAATCCTCCCGAATTTGCCAAGCACTATCCGTTACGGCTTTTGCATGGGCAGCGCAACAAGTCGGCGGTATTTTTTTGACCATTTGGAAAAACACTTGCTTTGTGGCATGACTTCCATTCGCCGGGGGGTAACAAGAAGAATGATGGCAATAGCGCAGACCAAACCACGCACCCGCATTCAGGCCGAGAAACGCAAACGCATTCTCGATGCGGCGCTCGATATTTTCTCGGAGAACGGGTTCCGTGGCTCAACGATCGACCAGATTGCCGAGGCAGCCGGCATGTCGAAACCCAATCTGCTCTACTACTTCAAGAGCAAGGACGAGATTCATGAAACCCTGATACACCGCCTGTTGGAGATATGGCTCGCGCCACTGGCCGAGATCGATGAAAACGGCGAACCGTTAGCGGAAATTGCCGGCTATATCCGCCGCAAGATCGAAATGTCACGCGACCTGCCCCGTGAAAGCCGCCTGTTCGCAAATGAAATGCTGCATGGCGCGCCGCGCACGATGGGTATGCTGGAAGGTGAACTGAAGTCGCTCGTCGACGAAAAGGCCGGCGTATTCCGGCGCTGGATGCAGCAGAAGAAAATCGCCAAATGCGATCCCTGGCACCTGATATTCTCGATCTGGGCGACCACGCAGCACTATGCGGATTTCGATGTTCAGGTGCGCGCGGTACTCGGCCCCGAACGAGGAGGCGATGGCCGCTTTTATGATGCGGCCAATTTTCTTGAAGCCTTTTACACCCGCGCCCTGAAGCCCTGAACGGAAGAATATTCTTCGTCATTGCAAGGCGTTGGGCGCAAGTGCGGAATCGCTTTGTGCGGCCGGAAAACCTTACCGGGGCCAGTGTTCGTAACTGGCTTTCATGCGTTCGACCGAGTCGGCCACGATCTCCCCCAGCACCGTCATGTCCAGTCCGGACAGCCGTGGAATGTACAGGCATGACACGCTATGCCGGTGCCTGCCGAGCCGCCTCAGCTGATCTTCATACGCCTTGAAACCGGGCACTATGTAGATCGTCATCGCCGATTTTCTTGGCGAAAACCCGGTCAGGAAGTAGTCGCCCTCGCGCCCCGATGCGTACCGGTAATGGTAACGGCCGTAGCCGACGATGTTGTCGCCCCACATCTGCGGCTTCATGGCCGTTATTCGGTCAAAGAAATCGAGGAGTTCGCGCGCATCCTTCCGCCTGTCCGCGTTTTCGATTGCCGCAACGAAAGCATATGGATCCGCGCCGGTCGGAATGGTCTTGTTGGCGGACATGCGCGTAAGGATATGCCGCTATCCGAAACAAGCAATGGGCGGCATGCCAAGAGTACTCAGCATACCGCCCACGCCAGGAGGAACTTGTTTCGCCCGGCCCTACTCCGCCGCCACCTTGGCCATGGGGTTGTTCGGATGAGTCGTCCAGTTCGCGTATTTCTTGTCGACCGGCTTGCCGGTGCGTTTATCCAACGCGCCTGCTGCCAGCGGTTCCATCGTGATGCAATTCTCCACCGGGCAGACATTGACGCACAGGTTGCAGCCGACGCATTCCTCGTCGATCACCTCGAAATGGCGCGCGCCGTTTACGCTGGCCGTAATCGCCTGGTGAGAAGTGTCCTCGCAGGCGATATGGCAGCGGCCGCACTTTATGCACAGGTCCTGGTTGATCTTCGCCTTGGTCACGTAGTTGAGGTTCAGATACTGCCAGTCGGTGACATTGGGCGTTGCCCGGCCGATGAAATCGTCTAGCGTGGCGTGGCCCTTGGCGTCCATCCAGTTCTTCAGCCCCTCGATCATCTCCTCGACAATCTTGAAGCCATAGGTCATCGCGGCTGTGCATACCTGCACATTGCCGGCGCCAAGCGCCAGAAATTCCGCCGCGTCACGCCATGTCGTGATGCCACCGATGCCGGAAATCGGCAGTCCGGCGGTTTCCCGGTCACGGGCGATCTCGGCCACCATATTGAGCGCGATCGGCTTGACCGCCGGGCCGCAATAGCCGCCATGCGATCCCTTGCCGTCGATCGAGGGTTCGGGAGAAAATGTGTCCAGATCGACTGACGTGATCGACGACACGGTATTGATCAGCGACACCGCGTCGGCGCCGCCCTTTTTCGCCGCCCGCGCCGGGTAGCGTATATCGGTGATGTTGGGCGTCAGCTTCACGATCACCGGCATGCGGGTGTTCTGCTTGCACCAGCGCGCCACCATCTCGATGTATTCGGGCACCTGGCCGACCGCCGAGCCCATGCCGCGCTCGCTCATGCCGTGCGGGCAACCGAAATTGAGCTCGATGCCGTCGCATTCCGTATCCTCGACCCGCGGCAGAATGGCCTTCCACGCCGCTTCTTCGCACGGAACCATGATCGACGCCACGACCGCCCGGTCTGGCCAGTCGCGCTTGACCTGCTTGATCTCGCGCAGATTGATCTCCAGGTCGCGGTCGGTGATGAGCTCGATATTGTTGAGGCCGAGCAGCCGCCGGTCGGCGCCCCAGATCGCACCGTAACGCGGGCCATTGACGTTGACGATCGGCGGACCCGCCTCGCCCAGCGTCTTCCAAACCACGCCGCCCCATCCCGCCTTGAAGGCGCGCACGACATTGTACTCCTTGTCGGTCGGCGGCGCCGATGCCAGCCAGAACGGATTCGGTGACTTGATGCCTATGAAGTTGTTGCTGATATCAGCCATCACGCACCTCCCTTCGAGAGAGCCCGGTTTATGCTTTCCGCCGCATCGCGGCCCTGCGCCACGGCGGTAACCGTCAGATCATCGCCCTGATTGGTACAATCGCCTCCGGCCCAAACTTTGGCAAGCGAAGTGCGGCCCTCGGCATCCGTCTTGATGCGCCCGCCCTTGATTTCAGGGCCCGTCGAATCGCCGTTCAGATGCGAGGTCTCCAAAGTCTGGCCGATAGCCTTCATCACCTGGTCTGCCTCGATCGTGATTTCCTCGCCGTCCCGGTCGAAAACCATGCCGGTAACTTTGCCGCCCTTAGTGAGTATCTTCTTTGGCGACAGGTTTGTGCGAATGGTCACGCCGCGCGTCTGCGCCAGTTCCTGCTCCCATTCGGACGCTTTCATCCGCTCGCGCGGGCCTCTGTAGGCAATCGTCACCTGGTCGGCGCCGAGAGCCTTGGCCTG
>JBFIBB010000231.1:0-5280 GCA_041582695.1 Rhizobiaceae bacterium | reverse complement strand
GCGATCTCGGCGAAGAAGGGGTCGGCAAGATATGGAACGACAATTCCCACGGTCTTGGTGAGCCGGCGATTCTGATTGATGGCGTAGATGTTGGGTTGGTAGTCGTAGCGTTCGAGCGCTTTTTCAATTCGCTCGCGGGTCGATGTGCGCACGCTTTCGGGATCGTTGAAGTACTTGGAGACGGTGGGGCGCGACACGCCGCATTTAGCGGCGAACTCGTCCATGTTCCGGATCTTGTTATCGTGCATGTACCAGCCCTGTTTTCATCTCAGTTCATTCCATCCGTTAATACAGGATGGAAGCGAAGTCTGCTCCCTGGCTCGCCCGCATTCTTTTACGCGCGTCAAATACCTTTTTAACAGAAATAGGAAGAATTTGGAAAAGTTGCGAGCATTTTCTGAAACAAATCCGGTGCAATCAGATTGCATCGGTTCGCCAGTGGCGGGCCGTTCGCAGGCAGACCGCAGGCCAGTGGATGTGAATTCGGGCCAGCGGGCAGGGACGGAGCCGCGGCAGCCTCACAGCGGCAGGCCGGTTTCGAGCTTGATTTCGCGCAGCACCAGGTTGGTGCGGACATGCGCGATGCCAGGCAAGCGGAAGAGGAAGTTTTCCAGAAAGTCGTTGTAGGCGTCGAGGTCGGCACAGACGACCCGCAGGTGGTAGTCGGCCTCGCCGGTGGTCGCAAGGCATTCGAGCACCTCGGGCCGTTGCACAATGTCGCGGACAAAAGTCTCAACATGCATCGAGGTCTGGCGGGTGAGCGAAATGTGGACGATTGCCGAGAAGCCGAGGCCCGCCTTCTGCGCGTCGAGCATCGCCGAATAGCGGCGGATAAGTCCAGCTTCCTCCAGGGCGCGTACCCGCCGCCAGCAGGCCGAAGGCGACATGCCGCATGCCTCAGCCAATTGCTGGTTGGAGATGCGGCAATCGCCCTGTAGCGCTTGGAGAAGCCGCCGGTCGGAATTTGTCAGTGTTACCATCGGTTTCACAGTTTCTGGTTAAATTTTGTGATTCATACCATAGAATTGGTAGAATTTACCATATTGCTGATACATGTCGGATAAATTGACAGAATATTTCGTCCGGAATGCGCTATCCTGTTCAAAACGTACGGTGCAGGAGAAGCGCGATGAACATGATCCCGAAACATGTTTCTGCCGACTACCGTCTCGAGGACCGTTTCGACCGGCAAGAGGGCCGGGTCTACATGACCGGCACCCAGGCGCTGGTGCGGATCCTGCTGGACCAGGCGCGGCGCGACCGCGAGGCGGATCTGAATACCGCGGGTTTCGTCTCAGGTTATCGCGGTTCGCCGCTGGGCAGCGTCGATCTCGAGCTGTGGCGCGCCGGCAAGCGGTTGAAGGACGCCGACATCGAGTTCCTGCCCGCTGTCAATGAAGATCTGGCGGCGACCGCCGTACTTGGCTCGCAGCAAGTCGAGACAAATCCGGACCGGCAGTGCGATGGTGTATTTGCAATGTGGTATGGCAAGGGACCCGGTGTGGACCGCGCCGGCGACGCGCTGAAGCACGGCAATGCCTACGGTTCGTCGCGCCGCGGCGGGGTGCTCGTGGTGGCTGGCGACGATCACGGCTGCGTTTCGTCGTCGATGCCGCATCAGTCGGATGTCGCCTTCATGGCCTGGTTCATGCCGACGCTCAATCCGGCCTCGGTCTCCGAGTATCTCGCGTTCGGCGAATACGGCTATGCGCTGTCGCGGTTCTCGGGGATGTGGGTCGGATTTAAGGCGATATCGGAAACGGTCGAATCGGCCGCATCGTTCGATCTCTCTCCAGACCGCACGTTCATGCTGCCGGAGTTTAACGCGCCGCCCGGCGGCCTGCATTACCGCTGGCCCGACCTGCCCGGCCCGCAGATCGAGGAGCGCATGGAGGCAAAAAAGAATGCTGTCTTCGCCTTCGCTGCGGCCAATCCGATCGACCGGCACATCTACGAGATTTCGCACGCGGAATTCGGCATCGTCACCACCGGAAAAGGCCATCTCGACCTGATGGAGGCGCTGAGGCTGCTCGGGGTCGACGAGGCTGCCTGCCGCAGGCTTGGGATCGATATCTACAAGGTTGGGATGGTCTGGCCGCTGGCGCGGCGCGACGCGCTCGATTTCGTGCGCGGCAAGCGCGAAATCCTGGTGATCGAGGAAAAACGCGGCATCATCGAGAGCCAGTTCAAGGAATATTTCTACGACTGGCCGGGCGACAAGCCCGAACGCATGGTGGGAAAACGCGACGAGAACGGCGAACGGCTGGTGCCGTGGACCGGCGAGTTGTCGCCAAGGCTGCTGATCCCCATCGTGGCCAAACGGCTCGACGGGATTTTTCCGGGCGAGGATTTTTCCGCTAGGGCGAAGCGGATTGTGGATGGTCCGCCGGTTTCCATCAGCGTCGAGGGCGCCGTTCGCACTCCCTATTTCTGCTCGGGCTGTCCGCACAACACGTCAACGAAAGTGCCGGAAGGCTCGCAGGCGCTTGCCGGCATTGGCTGCCATTTCATGGCTAGCTGGATGGACCGCAACACGACCTCGCTCATCCAGATGGGCGGCGAGGGCGTCAACTGGGCCGCGTCTTCCCGCTTCACCGGCAAGGGTCACGTGTTCCAAAACCTCGGCGAGGGGACCTGGTACCATTCGGGGTCGATGGCGATCCGACAGGCGATCGCGGCGGAGGCAAACATCACCTACAAGATCCTCTACAACGATGCCGTCGCCATGACCGGGGGCCAGCCCGTGGACGGGCCCGTCAGCGTGCAAGCCATTGCGCATGTCTGCCGCGCCGAGGGCGTTGACCGCATCGCGCTCGTCTCCGATGCGCCGTGGAAATTCGCCGCCCGGGATTTTCCGGCCGGCACGAGCATCCACGATCGCCGCGAGATGGACAAGCTGCAGCGCGAATTGCGCGAGCTGGAAGGCGTCTCGGTGCTGATTTACGAGCAGACCTGCGCCACCGAAAAGCGGCGCAGGCGCAAGCGAGGGGAACTGGAGGATCCGAAGAAATTCGCGGTCATCAACGAACTGGTTTGCGAGGGCTGCGGCGACTGCTCGGTGGAATCCAACTGCCTCAGCGTCGAGCCGGTGAAGACGCCGCTCGGGATGAGGCGGCGGATCAACCAGTCGACCTGCAACAAGGATTTTTCCTGCGTCAACGGTTTCTGCCCGAGCTTCGTTACGATCGAGGGCGTGCGCCGGAAAGCGGCGGGCGGAACGGGAGAAGACTTCACCGAGATGGCGCGCAAGCTGGATGAGCCGGCGTCACGGCTGGGCGATGAACCCTTCGACCTGCTGATCACCGGCGTCGGAGGCACCGGCGTCGTGACTATCGGCGCGCTGGTGACCATGGCAGCGCATCTGGAGAGCATGAGCGCCTCGGTGCTGGATTTCACCGGTTTCGCGCAGAAATTCGGCCCGGTCCTGAGCTTCGTCCGGTTGGCGAAGGCCGATCAGCCGGTCAACCAGGTACGCATCGGCGCGGCGTCCACCGATGCGCTGATTGGATGCGATATCGTGGTCAGTTCCTCGCCGAAAGCGTCGGTGACCTACCGCTCCGGGATGAAAACGGTGCTCAATCTGGCCGAAATGCCGACCGGCGACATCGTGCGCCGGCGCGATGCCAGCCTGCGGACGGCGGACCGGCGGGCGGCGATCGAGGCAGTTGCGGGCAGGGACAATGTCATGTCGTTCGACGCCAACCGGCTAGCCGAACAAAAGCTCGGCGATACGGTGTTCGCCAACATGATCATGCTGGGCGCGTCATGGCAGAAGGGGCTGGTGCCGGTTTCGCTTTCTGCTCTGATGCGAGCGATCGAATTGAATGGCGTCGCCGTTGAACGCAACAGACAGGCCTTCGCTCTCGGGCGTATGATCGCGGCCGATGGTGGCCGGGCTATCGCCGAAGACGGCGGGGGCGGGCAAGAGGCGGAGGATGCCGACGCGCTCGTCAAGCGGTTCGGCGCTTTCCTGAGCGACTATCAGGACGAGGCTTATGCGGAGCGGTTCCGGCAAACCGTCGCGAAGGCGCGCGATGCCGAAGCACGCTTCGGCGCGGCCGGGCTGACCGAGGCCGTCGCCCGCTCGCTGTTTCGCCTGATGGCGGTGAAGGATGAATACGAGGTGGCGCGGCTTCACCGCGATCGGACGTTCCGCGACCGGCTGGCAAGGGAATTCGAACCCGGATTCAGGGTGACCTACCACCTGGCGCCGCCGCTGCTTTCCGGTCCGCTCGATGCCCGCGGTCGGCCGATGAAACGGGAATTCGGGCCATGGATGGGAGGCGTATTCTCGATGCTGAAGCGGATGAAACGCCTGCGCGGCAGCATGTTCGACCTGTTCGGCCGGACCGGCGAACGCAGGATGGAGCGCGAACTGATCGGCTGGTACGAGGGGCTGGTCGAAGAGGCGCTGAAGCGTCTCGACCGGAACAATGGCGACGAGATCACCGGGCTTCTTGCTCTTGGCGATCAGATTCGTGGCTACGGCCCGGTCAAGGAGGAAGCGGTTCGGCGGGTGAAGGCACAAGCGGACGAGCGTCTCATGCGGCTCAACGCGCCGGACAAGGCGGCGGCCTGAACGAAAGTCCGTGCCCCTTTCCGTGAAGATGGTTTGACGGGTTCCCCCGAGGCCGCTCGCCAAACCTGACGGGAGACCTCGGGGACATGATCGACCGGCATCGGACGCCGGCAACCGGTCAGGCACCGAGCGCGTCCCTGCTTGTTTCAAGGAACGCTTTCAGGGCCAACGGCTTCGTGCCGGACAGCTTTTCGGCGTCGCCGGTCGTCATCCCGATTTTGCCCTCGCGTGTATTCGTGTCGAACGAGACGAAGGTGGGGATGAAGGGCTCCGGAACGCCGGCTGCGGCCATGCCGCCTGCCAGTTGCTCGTCGGATACATGGACGACGGAAAGCGGCTTGCCGGTCACCTCGCGTACCAGTGCGGCAATTTCTTCCGTCGAATGGGTCTTCTCGCCGGTCAGCGTCCAGGTCGCGCTGCCATTCGGCTCCGATGCCAGTGCGCCAGCGATCGCGCGGGCGATGTCGTCGCGCGCAATATGGGCGATCCTGCCGTCACCTGCGGCGCTGAACCACTGACCGCTTGCCAATGCCTGCGGCAGCGCCATGAAAAGGTTCTCCATGTACCAGCCGTTGCGGAAGATCGTGTACGGGATTCCCGTCGACTTGATCGCTTCCTCGGTCTGGTAGTGGTCGGGTCCAAAGGTGATCCGGTTGTCGTCGGCGCTCGGCATCGAAGTGTAATAAATGCGACCGACATTC
>JBFIBB010000230.1:0-5323 GCA_041582695.1 Rhizobiaceae bacterium | reverse complement strand
GACTTTAGCCTGGAAAACTACGAGGCCGATTCAAGCATCCGCGCGCCGATTGCGGTATGAGTTTTCCCGTCTCGCTCATCGTAGCCATTGCAGAGAATGGCGTCATCGGCCACGATGGCGGGCTGCCGTGGCGGCTTTCGACCGACCTGAAGCGCTTCAAGGCCGACACGATGGGCAACCCCATCATCATGGGGCGCAGGACCTTCGACAGCATCGGCAAACCGCTGCCCGGCCGACTCAACATCGTTGTTACGCGTAATAGCAAGTGGGTTGCCGAGGGAGTGGAACGGGTGTCCTCGCTGCGCGACGCGATCGCGCTCGCGAATGCGCGGGGCCGGTGCATGGCGGCGGTGCGCGAGATTTGCGTCATCGGCGGCGGCCAGATCTATGCCGAGGCGCTGCCGCTTGCCGACCGGCTGCGCGTGACCCATGTACTGGCCGGGTTCGACGGCGACACATTTTTTCCGCCGATAGACGCCGGCAAATGGCTGCCGGTGTCGTCGCAGGATTTTCCGGCTGGCGAGAAAGACAGCCATGCGACGCGCTACGTGGTTTACGAACGCGCGGGCGGCGAGGCGGCAGGATTGTCTTGAAAGCGCTGTATTTTACTGCGACTGACGGTCTTTGCGCGTTGAAAGCGGGTAACAGCATCCCTATAACCACACTGAAACGCCCGCCTCGCTGACATAGGCTGCGGGCTAAACGCTTGAAAGGAAATTCATGCCCTGGAGCAATCAGAGCGGTGGGGGAGACGGCGGCGGCCCGTGGGGCGGCGGCAACAATGGCGGCGGCCCGTGGGGGCAGGGTCCGCGCGGCGGCAGGCCGCAGGGCACCCCGCCCGATCTCGAAGACATCATCAGGCGCGGTCAGGACCGGTTGAAAAACGTCATTCCGGGTGGCGGCGGCGCCAGTCCGGCGTTTTTGGGTCTGCTTGCCGTCGGCGTTCTCGTCCTTTGGGGCTTCAAGGCGGTCTACACCGTGCAGCCAGACGAACTCGGCGTGGAGCTGCGCTTCGGCAAACCCAAGGAAGAAGTCTCGCTGCCGGGACTGCATTTCCACTGGTGGCCGCTTGAAACCGTGGAAAAGGTCAATACGGCCGAAAAACTGCTGACTATCGGCGGCGGCAATCGCAGCGGCGGAGGCTCGTCCGGCCTGATGCTGTCGGGCGACCAGAATATCGTCGACGTGCAGTTTTCGGTCGCCTATCAGGTCAGCGATCCGCAGGCCAATCTGTTCAACGTCGCCATTCCGGACGACATGATGCGGCAGGTTGCCGAAAGCGCCATGCGTGAGGTTGTGGGCCGACGCAGGGCCCAGGAAGTGTTCCGCGACGACCGCGCGGGCATCGCCGATGCGGTGCGGCAGATCATCCAGAAGACCATTGATGACTACAAGGCCGGCCTGTCAGTCAACGCGATCTCGATCGAGGACGCCGCGCCGCCGCGCGAGGTGGCCGATGCGTTTGACGAGGTGCAGCGCGCAGAGCAGGACGAAGACCGGTTTGTCGAGGAGGCGAACCAGTATTCCAACCAGAAACTCGGCCAGGCGCGCGGCCAGGCCGCGCAAGTGCGCGAAGACGCCGCTGCCTACAAGAACCGTATCGTGCAGGAAGCGCAGGGCGAGGCGCAGCGTTTCATTTCAGTCTACAACGAATACGCAAAGGCGCCCGATGTGACCCGAAAGCGCATATTCCTCGAAACGATGGAGAAAGTGCTGAAGGATTCCAGCAAGGTCATTCTAGAGCAGGAAGGCGGGTCAGGGGTAGTGCCCTACCTGGCGCTGCCCGAAATCGAAAAACGCCGGCAAGGAGGCGACAACTGATGGCAAACCGTCTCCCAGTTATCGGCGTACTGGCTGCGATCATCATAGCGCTGCTATACGCATCAATCTTCGTCGTGAACGAGCGCCAACAGGCGATCGTCCTGCGCTTCGGCGAAATCGTCAACGTCGAATCCGAACCCGGCCTCTACTTCAAACTGCCATTCGCATTCCTTGAGGCCGACAATGTGCAGATGATCGACGACCGCATTCTGCGTTTCGATCTTGACGATATCCGCGTTCAGGTATCGGGCGGCAAGTTCTACGAGGTCGACGCTTTCATAGCCTACCGGATTGAAGATCCGCGGCGTTTCCGCCAGGCGGTTTCGGGGCAGGTGCAGCTTGCCGAACAGCGGCTCAGAACCCGCCTCGACGCGGCGTTGCGCGGCGTCTACGGCCTGCGCGGTTTCGAGGCTGCGCTTTCTGCAGAGCGCAGCGCGATGATGCGGGAAGTTGCCGATTCCTTGCGGCCCGACGCCATTTCGCTTGGTCTCAAGATCGAGGATGTCCGCATACGCAGAACAGATCTGACAGCTGAGGTTTCGCAGCAGACCTATGACCGCATGAAGGCCGAACGGCTTGCCGAAGCCGAAAGGCTTCGCGCACGCGGGCGCGAGGCGGCGCAGCGCATCAAGGCGCGCGCCGACCGCGAGGTGGTGGAGATCGTCGCCGAGGCGCGCAAGGAATCAGAGATACTGCGTGGCGAGGGCGAAGGCGAACGCAACAAGATATTTGCCGAAGCCTTCGGCCGCGATCCGGAATTCTTCGATTTCTACCGGTCGATGATCGCCTATGCCGAGGCGCTGCAGAATTCGGATACGACAATGGTGCTGTCGCCGAATTCTGAGTTCTTCCGGTTCTTCTCCGACGCGGAAGGCATTAAGCGGCAAGGCGGAAGCGGGCAGCCCGGCCTGCCGGCATCCGAGTGAAGCAGACCGGGCGCCGGTTTCGATGTCCGATCTCGTCGCCGCCATCGGCCTGGTGCTTGTGATCGAGGGAATCCTCTATGGCGGTTTTCCGGGATTTGCCAAGCGGATGGCGGCACAGGCGACAGCCACGCCCGACGAGATACTGCGCGTCGCGGGCCTGATTGCGGTTGCTGCTGGCGTTGGAATTGTCTGGTTCGTGCGTGGATAACGGCAAATTCATCCGGTGCGACCGTTGTTGCACTGGGCAAAGCCGCACCAGTGCCGTAATTCTCGGGCAGGACCGATTTTCTTACCGGCGGCGATCATTGCCGCCATCCGGGAGGCCATCCAGATGATCCGCCGCAATTCATATCACTTGACAAATGGTTTCGTCAGGAAACTGTCGCTGGGCGCAACCGCAGCGCTCGTTGCCGGCAGCTTGTTCCTTGCGCCGGTCGCAACAGATACGGCGCGGGCCCAGAATGCCGGGCCGGCTTCTGTCGCAGATCTGGCCGAAGGCCTGCTCGACGCTGTGGTCAACATATCAACCTCGCAGAAGGTCAGCGGCGGCGGCACCGATCAAACTGTGCCAATGCCAAGGCTGCCCGAGGGTTCTCCCTTCCAGGATTTTTTTGACGAGTTTTTCAAGGATCGCGAGGGCGGCGCGCCGCAAAGGCCGCGGCGGGTGCAGTCGCTCGGGTCGGGATTCGTGATCGACGCCGAAGACGGCATCGTGATCACCAACAACCATGTCATCGCGGACTCCGACGAGATCGAGGTGAACTTCTCGGATGGCGCCACGCTTCCGGCCGAACTGATTGGCACAGACCCGAAAACCGACATCGCGGTGCTGAAAGTCGATCCGACGAAACACAAGCTCACTGCGGTCAAGTTCGGCGATTCCAACAAGATGCGCATCGGCGACTGGGTGATGGCGATCGGCAATCCGTTCGGACTTGGCGGCACGGTCACGGTCGGCATCATTTCGGCGCGCAACCGCGACATCAATGCAGGTCCCTATGACGATTTCATCCAGACCGATGCCGCGATCAACCGCGGCAATTCAGGCGGTCCGCTGTTCAACATGAGCGGGGAGGTGATCGGCATCAACACGGCGATCATTTCGCCATCCGGCGGCTCGATCGGCATCGGCTTTTCCATCCCTTCCGAACTTGCCGTTGGTGTTATCCAGCAGTTGCGCGAATTTGGCGAAACGAGGCGCGGCTGGCTCGGTGTCCGAATCCAGCCGGTCACCGACGATATCGCCGAAAGCCTGGGCATGGATTCGGCCAAGGGCGCGCTGGTGGCGGGCATCATCTCGGGCGGCCCTGTGGACAACGGCGTCATCCAGCCGGGCGACGTGATCATCCGCTTCGACGGCAAGGATATCGAGCAGATGCGTGATCTACCGAGAGTCGTCGCGGAAAGCCCTGTCGGCAAGGAGGTCGATGTCGTCATCATCCGCAAGGGCGAAGAGCAGACCGTGAAGGTCACGCTCGGTCGTCTGGAGGATGGCGAGAAACTGGCCGAAGCAGGTGATGACAACAATGGCGGCGGCGGCGATGTCATTGCGACGGCGAAGGTATTGGGAATGACCGTCGCCGAACTCGACGACAATGCACGGGCCAATTTCGAGATCGCCCCGGAGGTTTCCGGAGTGGTAATCACGGAAGTCGATGAAGGTTCGGCTGCGGCAGAGAAAGGCGTGAACGCCGGCGACGTGATCGTCGAGATCGCGCAGGAATCGGTTTCCAAGCCTCAGGACGTCGTGGACAAGATCGACAATCTGAAGAACCAGGGCCGCAAGAACGCACTGCTGATGCTGTCGTCAAAGACCGGCGAATTGCGTTTCGTGACGCTTCGAACGAATTGAATTCGGGGCAGGCAGCGCACGACGGCCTTCATTTGTTTGCGTTGTTTTGCGCCAACCATTCGCGCTGACTAAGCGAGAAGAGGACGTGACGGCGCAAATGGGCATACTCGTCAGCGATCCCCGGCATGTCAAAGTCGAGATCAGGCCTCGCGCGCATGCCGATACGCCTCATGACAGCAGTTGAGGCAGCGTTTGCAGGCACCGCGAAAGCTACGATTTCCGTGAGGCCGAGACAGGTAAATCCATGATGAAGCAGAGAATTGGCAGCTTCGGTTGCGTAACCCTTGCCCCAGTGCTCGGGAACGAGGCGCCAACCGATCTCGACCGCCGGGGTAAATGATGCTTCGAAGCGAACCCGGGCAAGGCCGGTGAATCCGATCACCTCATCGCTTTGTTTGTCGACAGCGGCACACCATCCAAAACCGGTTTCAGCGATTATTTCTTCGAGACGCCGCAGCAAATCGGCCGCCTGCAGTATGTCGCGCCGGAATGGGAAATAACGCATCATCATCTTGTCGGAGTTGATACGATGAAAGATATCCAGATCGTCAGCCCGCCAATGCCGCAGCAGCAGCCGCCTCGTTTCCAGCGTAACGCCAGCCTTCATGCCGCGAATTCCTCGCGGCGGTAGCCCTGCATGTACAGAAGCGCGGTCAGATCGCCGTGGTCGATGCGGAACTGCGCCCTTTCGGCCACCACCGGCTTGGCATGAAGCGCAACGCCG
>JBFIBB010000229.1:0-5344 GCA_041582695.1 Rhizobiaceae bacterium | reverse complement strand
CTTGATTTCGTGCGTTGCCGTATTGCGCTCTACGACCAGCCAGGAGCGGCACCCGCTTGCATGATACCAATATTCCGTCATGAAGCCGGCGATATTGTCCCGCAGATAAACATAGTCGTGGAAGCGGTCGCGCAGCGATTGCGACGCCGCGGAATCGTTGTCCAGTGGCGGATTGTCCGGCTCACTGTCCGGCCTAACGGGCTTGGCGTCGCCGAGATAGGTGAACTCGCTCGCGTCACGTTCGCCGCAGGATGGACAATCTATGCGCATGTTTCAGATTCGCTCAGTGGAGGTTGGGTTGGGCGCCCTGCCCTTTTTCGTCGATCATCGCGCCGCGGGCGAAGCGGTCCAGCCGGAAACGGGCGGCCTCGTGATGCGGCTCGTCCCTTGCGATCAGGTGCGCGAAGACAAGGCCGGAACCAGGCGTCGCCTTGAACCCGCCGTAGCACCAGCCGGCGTTGAGATAGAGGCCATCGACCGGCGACTTGTCGATGATCGGCGACCCGTCCATCGACATGTCCATGACGCCGCCCCAGGAGCGCAACATGCGGATGCGGCCGATCATCGGCATGAGCGCCATGCCGCCCTCGCAGACATCTTCCACCGTCGGCATGTTGCCGCGTTGCGCATAGGAGTTGTAGCCGTCGATGTCGCCCCCGAAAACAAGGCTGCCCTTGTCGGACTGGCTGACGTAAAAATGCCCGGCACCGAAAGTGATGACGTTCGGCAACAGCGGCTTGATCGCCTCGCTGACGAATGCCTGCAACACATGACTCTCGATGGGGAGCCTGAGGCCCGCCATCGCCGCGACGCGGGACGAGTTACCGGCAACCGCCATGCCAACCTTGCCGGCGCCGATCGTGCCCCTGGTAGTCTCGATACCGGTCACCCGCCCTTTTTCACGCCGGAATCCCGTGACTTCACAGTTCTGGATGATGTCGACGCCCATCTCACTTGCGGCGTGGGCATAGCCCCAGACGACAGCATCGTGGCGGGCCGTTCCGCCGCGGCGCTGCAAAAGACCGCCATGGATCGGAAACCGGGCGTTGTCATGGTTCAGGAACGGCATCATGCGCCTGATCTGCTTCGCATCGAGCAGTTCGGCGTCAATGCCGTTGATCCGCATGGCGTTCCCGCGCCGCGCAAAGGCATCGCGCTGCGCATCGGAGTGATACAGATTGACGATGCCGCGCTGGCTGACCATCGTGTTGTAGTTGAGGTCCTGTTCCATGCGCTCCCAAAGCTTCATGGACAGTTCGTAAAATCCGATATTGCCCGGCAGCAGATAGTTGGAACGGATGATCGTGGTGTTGCGGCCGGCATTGCCACTGCCGATCCAGCCTTTTTCAAGCACCGCGACATTGGAAATGCCGAACTCTTTCGCCAGAAAGTAGGCCGTGGCCAACCCGTGACCACCGCCACCAATGATCACAACGTCGTAGTGAGCCTTCGGCGCGGCGTCACGCCAGGTCTTCTGCCAGTTCCTGTGGCCGCTCAACGAATTTTTGAGCAGTTCAAAAACCGAGTATTTCGAGCGCATCCGGCAATCCTGAGAACGAAACCACATCCGTGCAAACAGTTTGCGCCCGTCGAATCCGCCGTGAACAAAGCATTGAACGCAAACCCGCGTTTCGCGAACGCACCCGCGGTTTTGCCACAGGCGCGAACGATCAACTGGGTATCCAGCGTCACAAGTTTAAGAATATCCGTCAACTTCGGGCCGGTATCGTCAACCGGCGGATCAATTGCCGATGTGGGATCTGACGACCAGAAACCTGATTGGCATTACGATCATCCGATCCGGCACAAAGGCCGGAAACCTGCCGGACCTGGTAGCGTGGCGATCTTACAGAGCTCTACGACGAGGCCGTTGTTGCGGCCCTTGATGCGTCCGAGCAGATTATACCGCTACCCGGCCCTGGTGCCGCGCCGCTCGATTTCCACACCCTGTCCAGCTTGGCGGTGCGGCTTGCACCGGTCGGCCCGTTTATGCAGTCACCACCCGCAGGCGGTTACCGGCTATTACGGCATCGATCAAATCGGCAAGAACCTGATCGGCATATTCGGTATCAATCTGACAGGTCCCTGCTGCCGGATGGCCGCCGCCGCCGTGGCGCAGCATCAACTCGCCGATATTGATGGGGCTGGAACGGTCGAAGATCGACTTGCCGAATGCGAGCACGGTGTTCAGCTTGCCCTTGCCCCACAGGACGTGGCACGAAATGTTGGCCTGCGGAAACAGGGCGTAGATCATGAAGCGGTTGCCGGCGTAGATGACTTCTTCGTCGCGCAGATCGAGAACTGCCAGTGGACCATGCATGGTCGTGCAGCGTTTGATCTGGTCAGCAAACTTGTCGCGGTGCTCCATGTAAAGTTCGACGCGCTCGCGAACATCGGAAATCTCCAAAAGACGGTCGATATCGAGCTCGGTGCGGCAGAAGTCGATAAGTTCCATCATGAGCTGGTAGTTGGAAATGCGGAACTGGCGGAAACGGCCGAGACCGGTGCGCGCATCCATCAGGAACGACAACAGCTCCCATCCCTGGGGATTGAGCACATCCTCGCGCGTGAAGCGCGCGGCATCGGCCTTGTCGACTGCCGGCATCATGCCTTCCGGTATTCTCGGAAAGCGTTTCTTGCCGCCGAAGAATTCGTAGACAACCCGGGCGGCAGACGGAGCCCTCGGATCGATTATGTGATTGGAGTATCCGGCGCCGAGCCGTTTGTTTTCCGAATCGTGATGGTCAAAGGCGGCAAAGATTCCGGGCACATACGGAAGGTTTGTCGAAATGTCGTTGATCGAGACCTCGATCTTGCCGTCCTGCATGTCCTTGGGATGGACGAACGAGATGTCACCGACCAGGTCAAGTTCCTTCAAGAGGACCGCGCAGACGAGGCCGTCCATATCGGATCGCGTGATCAGCCTGTAACCTCCCTCGGGCCGGTTGGCGGCGATGAACTCGGGTGTCGTTTCAAAAAGGCTTGTCTTCTTGAGCATTGCGTATCCCTCGATCCGTTCAACGGAAAACAGGTAGCAAATGCCTTCTTACGAATAATTAATGGTGCTCTCCCGGAGCCCATCGCATTAGCATATGCTCAACAGTTGGTTACCGGGAGCCGCAATTTACACATGCGGGCGACGGCTTCAGCTTGCGGGCTGACCTACTCTGCCGCGCGCAATTCGCTCGACGCCCGCGCAACCCGCGCTGCGCAAAACTTGAATTCCGGGATCTTGCCGAACGGATCGAGCTGCGGATTGGTCAGGCGGTTTGCAGGCGACTCATTGAAGCAGAACGGCACGAACACCATGCCATCGGCAACCTCTCGGTCGGCGCGCAGCCGCGCCTCGATTGCACCCCGCCTTGTTTCGATCGAGATCATCTGACCTGCGGCCAGGCCCCGGCGGGATATTTCGCGCGGGTTCATGGCCGCAATGCCTTCCGGCTCGAGTTCGGCAAGCACGTCCGACCGCCGCGTCATGGCCCCCGTATGCCAGTGCTCAAGGAGACGGCCCGTGGTCAGAACCATCGGATACTCTTCGTCGGGCACTTCGTCGGGAGCAAGAAGATCGGCCGCCACGATCTTTCCCTTTTTATCGGTGGTCGGGAAACCTTCGCCGAAGATCACCCATTCCGACAGACCTGTCTGCTTGTTGAGCGGATAGGTCACGGATTCCTCGCCGGTCAGTTTTTCCCAGGTGATGCCGCCCAGCGACGGCATCATCGACGCCATTTCGTCGTAAACCTCATTGATGCCGCCATACGACCAGCCAAGGCCGATCCTGTTGGCGAGTTCCACGATCAGTTCCCAATCCTGGCGCGCTTCGCCCGGCAGCGGCAACGCCGGGCGGCCGATCTGAACCTGCCGGTTGGTGTTTGTATATGTACCCAGTTTCTCGGCCTGGGCCGAAGCCGGCAGCACCACGTCGGCGTGCCAGGCGGTCTCCGTCAGGAAGATGTCCTGAACCACCAGATGCTCCAGTTTCGCAAGCGCGGCGCGGGCATGCGACTGGTCGGGGTCCGACATCGCAGGGTTCTCGCCCATGATGTACATCGCCTTGATTTCGCCCTCGTGGATGGCGTCTACGATCTCGACCACGGTGAGGCCGCGCTGCGGGTCGAGTGGCCGGCCCCAGACATCCTCGTATCTGGCGCGGATGTCATCGGAGGCAACCGGCTTGTAGTCGGGATAGAACATCGGGATCAGACCGGCATCGGATGCACCCTGCACGTTGTTCTGGCCGCGCAGCGGATGCAGACCCGTGCCCTGCCGGCCTACCTGCCCGGTTATCAGCGCCATCGCGATCAGGCATCTCGCGTTATCGGTACCGTGGGTGTGCTGCGACACGCCCATGCCCCAGAATATGATCGAGCGCTCGGAGGTGGCGTACGTGCGCGCGACGTCCCGCAGAACCGCAGCATCTATGCCGCAGATTTCAGCCATGGCTTCGGGCGAAAAGTCTTTCACCTTCTCCCTCAGCGCCTCGAAACCCGAGACATTGGCCTGCACATACTGCTTGTCGTACAGGTTTTCCTCGATGATCGTGTGGATGATCGCGTTCAGCATGGCTACGTCGGTTCCGGGCTTGAACTGCAGCGCATGGCTGGCATGGCGCATCAATCCCTGGCCGCGCGGGTCCATGATGATCAGCTTCTTGCCGCGCTTGGCCGCCTGCTTGAAGTAAGTGGCGGCGACCGGATGGTTCTGGCCTGGCCTGGCACCGATGACAATGACGCAGTCGGCATGCAGCGCATCGGTGAAGGGCGCAGAGACCGCGCCCGAGCCGACGCCTTCGAGCAGTGCTGCGACCGAGGATGCGTGGCAAAGCCTTGTGCAATGATCGACATTGTTGGTGCCGAAACCCTGGCGAATGAATTTCTGGAACAGATAGGCTTCCTCGTTCGAGCCCTTGGCGGAGCCGAAGCCGGCCATTGCGTGGCTGCCGTCGCGTTCGTGAACGGCTTTCAATCCACCCGCTGCGCGATCCAGCGCCTCCTCCCAGGTCGCCTCGCGGAAGACGGTCTTCGGATCGACGCCGGTAAGGTCCATTTCCGCGGCTTTCGGCGCATCATCGCGGCGGATCAGCGGTTTTGTCAGCCGCTCTGGCGAGTGCACGTAGTCGAAGCCGAAACGGCCCTTGACGCAAAGGCGGTTTTCGTTTGCGGGCCCGTTGCGGCCGTCGACCTGAACGATACGGTCGTCCTTGACATACACCGTGGTCTGGCAGCCGACGCCGCAGAACGGGCAGACGCTGTCGACCGCGCGGTCGAAGTCGTGGATGACGCGCTTGCGCCCCGCCTCGTCCATAAGAGTCTTTTCGTATAGCGCGCCGGTCGGACAGGCT
>JBFIBB010000228.1:0-5408 GCA_041582695.1 Rhizobiaceae bacterium | reverse complement strand
GGGTCGCGGGCAATTCGCCCGTCTTCGATTTGATGCAGCAGCGCGTCGGCGACCGTGTTGAGCGTGTCGAGCCGGTCATGTTGCATGGTATTTCCGGCCCGTGGTGCCCTTGGAAGCTGCTTCTACGGCTGGTTCTCAGCGCGACAGGCTGACAGCGGCGCCACCCGTCGTCTGGCCGTCGAACCGCTCATTTCCGGTGGAATAGAGAATGGCGATTCTGGTTCCCGATTCGTCGTAGAGAACAAGTTGCTTGCCGGCGACATTCCAGCCGCGCATGCCCTGGAGTTCCCCGGTACAGCCCCTGGTGCCGCCGCGTGAATTGTCGCCGTATTTGGTCAGCGTCAGGAACATCTGGCAATTGACGCCGGCGGATGCGGTTTTCCAGGAGCCTACGACCGTATTCTTGCTGATATCCGGAGCATCGACCGCAGCCACGTCCACCGGCTGGGTTTCGTCCTTCGGCGCATCCGGAAAAGCTTCAGGATCGGTTGCGCCTGCGACTGGCGTCAGCTCCTCGGCTTCGACAACCCCGGCCGGTGCAGGCGTAAGGGGTTCGGGTGCCGCATTGCGGGTGCTTAGCGAGGTCAGGCGCGTGCCTTGGCAAGCCGACAATCCAACCGCGGCCAAGAACAGCAAAGCAATCGGCCAAACGCCCCTCTTCCCAGTCTGCAACACGCCCATGTTCTTCTACCTCCGCCGGAGCTTCCCGGTCGCTTGCCCGTACCTAAGGTGGCACACTTTTTCAAGGCGCACAAAAGTGGCGCTAATGGGGTAAAATATTCGCCAACATGGTTAATATCGGGTTTTTCCGCTTACCACAGCGGTAAAATCCGGCTTTGTGACGGGCTCTGACCGCGATCTGCTTTCGTGGCTTGTTCTGGATCAAGGCGGGAATTTCGTCCTGGCGCACAGAGTTGCGAAGGGAGGAATGCACAGATGACCAAAAGCGGCAACCACAGCGGCGCAACGGCCGGCATGCCTGCGGTGCGGCAATTGTCGCCGGGCGACATTGCCGATTGCCTGCGTGCGGGAATGTCGGATTTTTTGCGCGCGCCGCTGTTCGGACTGTTTTTCGGTGCGGTCTATTTTGCCGGCGGTCTGTTCATTCTGGCCGCGTTGAAGCTGTTCGGCATGCCGTGGATGATCATTCCGGTGGCGATCGGCTTTCCGCTGATCGGCCCGTTTGTTGCCGTCGGACTCTACGAAGTCAGCCGTAGGCTCGCTGCTGGAATGCCGCTGGCGTGGCGAGACGTGCTCACCGTTATTGTGCGCCAGCGCGAGCGCCAGCTTGGCTGGATGGCGCTCGTGGTGCTGTTCATCTTCTGGATCTGGATCTACCAGGTGCGCCTGCTGTTGGCGCTTTTCCTCGGCTTCAAATCGTTTTCGAGTGTTGGCGCGTTTCTGACGATCGTGACGACCACGCCGGAGGGCGCGGCTTTTCTGGCGGTAGGAACCGCAGTGGGGGCGGTGCTGGCGATGGTCCTGTTCTCCGCAACGGTGATTTCGATTCCGCTGCTACTCGACCGGGAAATCGATTTCGTCACCGCCATCGTGACCAGTTTCAGGACGGTGATCGAGAACCCGGTTTCGATGCTCGCCTGGGGTATCGTCGTCACGTTGCTGGCGATATTCGCAATGCTGCCTGCTTTCGCCGGGCTGCTGGTTGTTCTGCCGGTTCTGGGTCATGCGACCTGGCATCTCTATAAGCGCGCCATAGAACCCGCTTCCGAATAATTGCCGCGCCTGTTACTTTCCGGGGTTGATTGCGGCCCGGTGATGGTTACATGGTACAGCCATGAAACGCAGAACCCTGGTCAAATGGTTCGGATTTTCCGGCATTGCGACAGTTTTCGGCGGCGGGCTGGCTGCGGGTCGCAGCCAGGCAGCGAACCGCTATTATTCAGGCCCGGTTTCCGACCATTTCGACGGCAGGGTATTTTTCAATCCCGATGGTATCCCGCCGCGCAGTTTTGCCGATCTGTTGCGCTGGCAACTGAGCAACGGCCGAAGGAAATGGCCGCCGGAATGGCCGAGCCCGCACGCTCCAGCAAAGCCCGAGGCGCGCGTGAACGGGTCGGGGCTGCGCGTAACGATGGTCGGCCATGCGACGCTTCTGATCCAGACGGCAGGCGTCAATATCCTGACTGATCCGCTGTGGTCGGACCGGGCTTCCCCTTTTCAGATTGCGGGACCAAAGCGGGTAAACCCTCCCGGTGTCGCATTTTCCGACCTGCCACCCGTCGATGTCGTGCTGCTGACCCACAATCACTACGACCATCTCGATGTCCTGACCCTGAAACGCCTGAAAGCAGCGCATGATCCGCTGGTGGTGACGCCGCTCGGCAACGACGCAATCGTGCGGGACGCTGTCGGCGATATGCGCATACAGTCGGGCGACTGGGGCGACATGGTGGAAACGCACGGTCTGCGGTTGCATTTCGAACCGGCGCATCACTGGTCGGCGCGCGGAACTTTCGACCGGCGCATGGCGTTGTGGTCGGCATTCGTGGTCGAGTCCGATGCGGGCAAGATTTATCACATCGGCGATACGGGTTTCCACGAGGGCCGGAATTATCGCGCTGCGGCGGAGAAACACGGTGGATTCCGCCTCGCAATCCTTCCCATCGGCGCCTACGAGCCGCGCTGGTTCATGAAAGGCCAGCATCAGAATCCGCGCGAGGCTGTGGAGGGATTCCGCCTTTGCGGGGCTGCATTTGCCGCCGGGCATCACTGGGGTACGGTACAGCTGACAAACGAGGCGATCGAGGAACCGCGAGACGCGCTGCACGCGGCGCTCGATGCCGGTAAAATCGGGCGCGAACGTTTCCGGCCGATGCAGCCCGGCGAAACCTGGGACGTACCGGAAATCCAATTCGCCTGACAGGGTGGTAATCGGGTCCGCTTTCGGCCATATAGGCGGCGAAACCCAAACGGTTCCGGAACCATGGCTGAACGGGCGCAATTTGCCAAGATGAACGGGCTCGGTAACGAGATCATCGTTGCCGACATGCGCGGCCGCACCGACCGTGTTTCGGCTGCCGCTGCAATCGCGCTCAATGCCGACCCGGCGACGAAGTTCGACCAGATCATGGCGATCCACGATCCGGTGACGCCCGGAACGGATAACTACGTCGAAATAATCAACTCCGACGGTTCATACGCGCAGGCTTGCGGGAATGGCATGCGCTGCGTGGTACAGGCACTGGCGGCGGAAACGGGCAAAGCCGCGTTCAAATTCGAGACGGTAGCGGGCGTTCTCGAAGCCAGTGAGCATGAGAACGGATTGATTTCGGTAGATATGGGAGTTCCGCGATTCGGATGGGACGAGGTGCCGTTGTCCGAGGAATTTCACGATACGCGAAAGATTGAGCTGCAGATCGGTCCGATCGACAATCCCGTGCTGCACTCGCCATCGGTGATGTCGATGGGCAACCCGCATGCGATTTTCTGGGTGAAGAACGATGTTTGGTCATATGCGCTCGACAGGTTCGGGCCGTTGCTGGAGAACCATCCGATTTTCCCCGAACGCGCCAACATCTCGATCGCCCGCGTCGTCTCCGAAAGCGAGATCACGCTGCGCACCTGGGAGCGTGGCGCAGGCCTGACAAAAGCCTGCGGTTCAGCGGCCTGCGCTGCCGCCGTGTCGGCGGCGCGCACCGGGAGAACCGGACGCAAGGTGACAGTAACGGTTCCCGGCGGACCGCTTGAAATCGAATGGAACGAATTCAACCATGTCATCATGACTGGTCCGGCTGAATGGGAGTTTTCCGGAACGTTCGACCCGATGACGGGCGCGTGGAGCCGCGACGAAGAGACGGGCGGAACCGGAGCAGCGTGATGGGCATCGACATCGTCACATTCGGTTGCCGGCTAAACACCTACGAGTCGGAGGTGATCCGCGGCGAGGCCGCCAAAGCGGGTCTCGACCGGCTTGCAGGCGGTGCGGTGATCGTGAACACCTGCGCCGTCACTGCCGAGGCGGTGCGACAGGCCCGTCAGGCAATCCGCAAGGCGAGGCGCCAACGGCCGGATGCGCGGATCATAGTGACCGGCTGCGCGGCGCAGACTGCTCCTGAAAATTTTTCCGCGATGGACGAGGTCGATCTGGTGCTCGGCAACGAGGAGAAGCTGGCTGCGCACAATTACCGGGCATTGCCGGATTTCGGCGTCAACGACACCGAAAAGGCGCGCGTCAACGACATCATGAGCGTGACCGAAACGGCCGGGCATATGGTCGACGCCATCGACGGACGGGCGCGCGCGTTCGTTCAGGTGCAGAATGGCTGCGATCACCGCTGCACGTTCTGCATCATTCCCTTCGGCCGCGGCAACTCGCGCTCGGTACCCATGGGATCCGTGGTCGAGCAGGTAAAGCGGCTTGCGGGAAACGGCTACCGCGAGGTGGTGCTGACGGGGGTCGACATGACCAGCTACGGCGCCGATCTGCCCGGAGCGCCGAAGCTCGGCCGGCTCGTCGCGGCCATTCTGAAGGGCGTTCCGGATCTGCCGCGACTGCGCCTCTCATCCATCGACTCCATCGAGGCTGACGAGGCGCTGGTCGAGGCCATCGGCTCCGAACCGCGGCTGATGCCGCATCTGCACCTGTCGCTGCAATCGGGCGACAACATGATCTTGAAGCGGATGAAACGGCGGCATGCGCGCGAGGATTCGATCCGCTTTTGCGAGGAAATGCGCAAGGCAAGGCCCGATATCGAATTCGGCGCGGATCTGATCGCCGGATTTCCGACCGAAACCGACGAAATGTTCGAGAATTCCGTCCGCCTTGTCGAGGAGTGCGGCCTGACGCATTGCCACATATTTCCGTTCAGTCCACGTGAAGGGACGCCGGCGGCAAGAATGCCGCAACTGCCGAAAAAGGTGATCAGGGAACGCGCCGCGCGGCTGCGCGAGGCCGGCGAAACCGTTTTACGGCGACGACTGGACCAACTGACCGGTAGCCGGCAAAACATACTCGTTGAACGCAATATGCTCGGGAGAACCGAAGGGTTCTTTATGGCTGCGCTCGAGAACGGAGCGCCGGGCGAGATCATCGAATGCGATATTACCGGCCAAATTGGCGGCACGCTGCAGGCCCGCCCTGTTTGCCGGCAGGCGGCCTGAACGGAAAAGACATTCTGAATGGCATTTGGTTTCCTGAAAAAGATCTTCTCTTTCGGCAAGAACAAGGTCGAAGAGGTTCCGACCGAGGAACCGGAGAAGACGGCAGAAGAGGCCGAACCGGCCGCTGCACCCGCACCGGAATTTGCCAGTGAAGCCTTGACACCACAGCCCGAACCGGGCGCCCTGCCTCCAGAGCCAGAGCCAGAGCCAGAGCCAGAGCCAGAGCCAGAGCCAGAGCCAGAGCCAGAGCCAGAGCCAGAGCCAGAGCCAGAGCCAGAGCCAGAGCC
>JBFIBB010000227.1:0-5411 GCA_041582695.1 Rhizobiaceae bacterium | reverse complement strand
GGTCAAAACCGGCAGCGCGGCTTCGATTGCCTCGGCGCACAGGAAGCCCACGACGATCTTGGCGTTGGCTGCCACGAGTTTCCCGGCGGCGTCTGCGCCCGCCTCGCCATTGCAGCCGTCGTCAACGGCAATGGGCACAGCCCCGGCGTCACGCAATGCTTTTTCCGCACCTGTCTGCAATTGCATGCCCAGTTTGGCCGTGGGGCCGGTGAGCGGGGCGGCAATGCCGATGATGATCTGGTCGCCGCGCGCGGGCGAAGACAGGATAAACGCAGCGACGGCGGCGGCGAAAATGGTAGCTGCGCGTTTCACCGGTCAGACGTTCTCCAGCATGCGGCAATGTTTGACGCCGTTGCGGCGTCATTTGAAGCGCTCTATCCCTAATGCTATGTCACGGGCGGCGCAACAAGGGCACACGCGCGGAGACTTGCGCTTTCGCCCGGTTGCTGCATCCATGGCCGAACCTATATAACGGGCGAAACATCAGGAAATTTCTTTGCTGAAAACAACCGATATCGACGGCAAGACCTATCGCGACGCCATGGCCCATTTCGCAGGCCATATCCATGTCATCACCACTGACGGCGAGGCCGGGCGGCGCGCGATTGCGGCGACGGCTGTAACGTCCGTGTCCGACGATCCGCCCATTCTGGTCGCCTGCATCAACCGTTCGGTGCCGGACAATTCGCGTTATCTGCGAAACGGCGTGTTTGCGGTCAACACATTGTCCGCCAGGCACCGCAAACTCGCAGAAGCCTGTTCGGGAATTACGCCGGTCAGCCAGGAAGAGCGGTTTTCGATGCACAAGTGGGAGCGGCTGGCGACAGGCGCGCCGGTTCTGCCCGATGCGGTAGCGGTGTTCGACTGCACGGTGATGGAAGTGCGCGAAATGGCGACGCATTTCGTATTCTTCGGCAAGGTCGCCGGTGTGCGCTGCGGCAAGAACGAGCCGCCCCTTCTCTATCACAATCGCGGCTTTCGCGAACTCTGACCCGTCGGGAGGCTCCATGGCCGTCATGAAACCAAAGCCGTTGCCGGCGTCCATCGAGCAAACGGTCGAACTGCTCGCAGGGGCCGATTACATCGCCGACAGGTCGCTGGCGACCGTGCTGTTCTTGAGCCTGAAAATGGGAAGGCCGCTGTTTCTCGAAGGCGAGGCCGGGGTCGGCAAGACCGAGATCGCCAAGGTGCTGGCCTCGTCACTGGGACGCAAGCTGATCCGGCTGCAATGCTACGAAGGGCTCGACGTCGCCTCGGCCGTCTACGAGTGGAACTACGCCGCGCAGATGATCGAAATCCGCATGGAGGAGGCGAGCGGCGAAACCGATCGCCGGCAGATGGAGAAGAACGTCTTCTCGGAGAAATACCTGATCCGGCGGCCGATCCTCGAGGCGCTGGAGGGAAAGAAGGGCGCGGCGCCGGTGCTGCTGATCGACGAACTTGACCGCACCGACGAGGCGTTCGAGGCGTTTCTGCTGGAAATCCTGTCCGATTTCCAGGTCACAGTGCCGGAGCTTGGCACGATACACGCCGAGGAGGCGCCGATCGTGATCATAACCACCAACCGGACCCGCGAAATCCACGACGCGCTGAAGCGGCGCTGTCTCTATCACTGGGTCGATTATCCCGATGCGGCGCGGGAACTGGAAATCGTGCATCGCAAGGTGCCGCAGGCCAATCAGCGGCTTTCGGCCGAGATCGTCTCCTTCGTGCAGAAGCTGCGGCAGATCGACCTGTTCAAGGCGCCGGGAGTGGCCGAGACCATCGATTGGGCCGGCGCGCTCAACGAACTGGACAAGGTAGCGCTCGATCCCGAAACGGTGTCGGATACGATCGGCGTGCTGCTCAAGTACCAGGATGACATTGCGCGGATTTCGCAGGGCGAGGGTGCGCGGCTCTTGAACGAGGTCAAGGCCGAGTTGAGCGCGGCCGAATAGGCGCGGCGATGAAACGCTACCAATCCAATCCGGTTGTTGCGAAAAAGGACGGCAGGCTGGCCGACAACATCGTCTATTTTGCGCGAACGCTCAGAAAGGCGGGGATGCGGGTAGGACCGGCGGCGGTGAAGGACGCGATCGAAGCGGTGCTTGCGGCCGGCATCGGAACTCGGGACGATTTTTACTGGACGCTGCATGCGGTGCTGGTGAACCGGCGCGAGGACCACGCCACTTTCGACGAGGCGTTCCGACTGTTCTGGAAGTCGCGCGAACTCGTTGAGAAGATGCTGCAGATGTTCTCGCCCATGGCGCCGGACATGCGCCAGAAGGAAAAACCGAGGGCGGCGGAGAGCCGCGTCGGCGACGCGCTGTTCGAGGGACAGAAGAAGAACCAGCCGCCGCGCGAGGTGCCGGAACTCGATGTCGACGCGCGCTTCACCTATTCGGGCAACGAGGTGCTGCGCAGCAAGGATTTTGCCCAGATGACCGCGGCCGAGCTTGCCGAGGCAAGGCAGGCGATCGCGCAATTGCGCCTTCCCGCCGACGAAGTCGTCACCCGCAGGTTCCGTCCCGACCAGCACGGCAGGCGGGCCGATCCGCGGGCGATGATGCGCGCGGCGCTCAGAACCGGCGGCGATCTGATCGTGCCGCAGTTCCGCTCGCCGCGCATCAAGCATCCGCCGCTGGTGGTGCTGGCCGACATCTCCGGATCGATGAGCGAGTACACCAGGATATTCCTGCATTTCCTGCATGCGCTGACGGAACAGCGCCGTCACGTCCATACGTTTGTCTTCAGCACGCGGCTGACCAACCTGACGCGGCAGATGCGCCACCGCGATCCCGACGAAGCACTGGCCGAATGCGCCGAAGCCGTCGCCGACTGGTCGGGCGGAACGCGGATCGGCGAGACGCTGCATGAGTTTAACCGGCGCTGGTCGCGCCGCGTGCTCGGCCAGGGCGCTGTGGTGCTGCTGATCACCGACGGTCTGGAGCGCGACGATATCGTCACGCTGGAAGCGGAGATGGAGCGGTTGCACAAATCCTGCCGCCGGCTGATCTGGCTCAATCCGCTGCTGCGGTTCGAGGGATTCGAGGCCAAAGCGCGGGGGGTCAGGGCCATGCTGCCGCATGTGGACGAGTTTCGTGCCGTTCATTCGCTCGACGCGCTTGCGGGGCTATGCCAGGCCCTGTCCGGCGGGCGGCAAGGAGAGTACGATCCGCAACGGATGCTGGCGCAATTCCGGTCCGCCGCATGAGTGATGGAGATTGACATGAACGCCGAGACCAATACCAGCCGCGATCCGCTCGACATCGCCGAAGCCTGGATGGGCGAGGGAAGGCAGGTCGCCATCGCCACCGTGGTGGAAACATGGGGTTCCGCGCCGCGTCCGGTCGGCAGCCACCTGGTGATCGACGCCGACGGCAATTTCGAAGGCTCGGTTTCCGGCGGCTGCGTCGAAGGGGCTGTGGTGGCCGAAGCGGCCGACATTCTGGAAAGCGGCGAGCCTCGCATGCTGGAGTTCGGCGTCGCCGACGAGACGGCCTGGCGGGTCGGCCTGTCATGCGGCGGCAAGATTCGCGTCTATGTCGAGCGCTTGGGCTGACCTCTCATGGATCCGCTGGTGCTGAAGGAACTGAATGCCGAACGGCGCGCGCGGCGCGCATCCGTGCTGGTGACGGCGCTCGGCGACGGCAGCGACAGACTGGTGCGCGAGGCTGACGAGCTTACCGGCGAACTGGGAGAGGCGGTGCGCAAGGCCCTGCGGAGCGGCAAGTCCGGAATCGCCGAAGCCGATGGCGAAAAGTATTTCCTCAACGCCCATCTGCCGCCGCCGCGCATCGTGGTGATCGGCGCTGTGCATATCAGCCAGGCGCTGGCGCCGATGGCGGCAATCGCCGGTTTCGACGTCGAGATCATCGATCCGCGCACCGCATTTGCGACAGCCGAACGCTTCGATGGCGTCAAACTTGCCGCCGAATGGCCGGAAACCGTGCTGAACGAACGGCCGCTCGACCGCTATACGGCGGTTGCCGCGGTGACGCACGATCCGAAGATCGACGACCATCCGCTGCTGGCGGCGCTGGAAGCGGACTGTTTCTATATCGGCGCTCTCGGCAGCCGGAAGACCCACGCCAAGAGGCTGGATCGCCTGCATGCGGCCGGCGCGACCGCCGAAGCGACGGCGCGCATTCATGCGCCGATCGGTCTCGACATCGCCGCACAAAGCCCGGCCGAAATCGCGGTTGCGGTCCTGGCGCAGATCATAGACGCCTTCCGCCGCCGGGGGCTTGGCGGAAAAGGGGAGCCATGAAGTTCGGCCCGGTTCCTCCGGATGAGGCGCTCGGCGCGATCCTTGCCCACGGGGTGAGGTCAAACGGACTGGCATTCTCCAAGGGCAGGGCGCTTAGCGCCGATGACGTCGAAGCGCTGCGGGAGGCCGGCGTCAGCGAGGTGATCGTCGCGCGCTTGGAGCCCGGCGACATCGGCGAGGACGAGGCGGCGCGGCGCATCGCGGGTGCAATGAGCGGCGCCGGGTTCGTGGCGCGGGCGCCATCGACCGGACGGGTGAACCTGCACGCCGAAGCGGCAGGGGTGTTCACCGTCGACGGATCGATGGTCGACCGGCTGAACGCGATCGATCCGGCGGTAACTTTTGCCACGCTCCGCAACCACGCGACTGTCGCGGCGGGCGACATGGTGGCGACGGTCAAGATCATTCCGTTTGCGGTAGCCGGCAGGCTTGTCGAAGCGGCCGTCGCGATCTGCGCCGAAGGCGCGATCATGACTGTTCATCCTTTCGCGGCGAAAAATGTCGGCCTTGTACAGACCGCGCTTGAGGCGACCAAACCGACGGTGCTGGACAAGACGGCGCGCGTGACCGAGGCGCGGCTTGTGCGATCGGGAAGCACGGTCGGCAGCGAGGAGCGCATTGCCCATGACACGGATGCGCTTGCAAACTCGCTTCGCGGGATAAGCGCGCGGCACGACATGATCATCGTTTTCGGAGCGTCAGCCACCAGCGACGGCGAGGATGTGATTCCGGCGGCAATACGGCGGGCAGGAGGCAAGGTGATCCATGTCGGCATGCCGGTCGATCCCGGAAACCTGATCACGCTCGGCGAACTGGACGGAAAGCCGGTGATCGGCGCGCCGGGTTGCGCCCGCAGCCCGAAGGAAAACGGTTTCGACTGGGTGCTTGACCGGATCATTGCCGGCATTGCGGTGAGCGCCCGCGATATCGAGGGCATGGGCGTCGGAGGACTTCTGGCCGAGATACCGCTGCGTCCGCGCCCGCGTGATATCGTTCGCAAGGGCGGGAAACCGAAACTGCATGCGGTGCTGCTTGCCGCCGGCCGGTCGAGCCGCATGGGTGGGCCGAACAAGCTCCTGGCCACGTTCGAAGGCGTGCCGCTGGTGCGGCGCGTGGCGGATGCGGTTGCCGCCGCCGGCCTGCCGATTACCGTTGTGACGGG
>JBFIBB010000226.1:0-5422 GCA_041582695.1 Rhizobiaceae bacterium | reverse complement strand
TTTTGGCTTTCGGGGTCTCGCCGGCGGTTGTATCCTTCGTGTCGATCATCGTGTCTCAGGTCTTTTCACAAACACAAGCCGCCGGCGGCTGTTTTGACCGTTTGGGCGCCGTTGAGATATGTTCATTTGCGGTGCCAATTGCCAGAGCAGAAACTATTCCTGGCTTTTGGACCGGAAAAGCTCTTGGCAAATCCGAGCCTGTTTTGCTATAGGCGGGCTCGACAATTTGAACGTCGGCATTCCTCGGTAGCTCAGTGGTAGAGCAATCGGCTGTTAACCGATCGGTCGCTGGTTCGAATCCGGCCCGGGGAGCCAACCTTCCCAATGACTTGGCAACAATCCAAAAACAGCAAAAACGAGAAATGTACCGTATATGTACGCTGCTCGGGTTTGCTTGCCGCCTTATGTACGCATCAAGGCTGGGCTGAAATTCTGGCAGGTCATTAGTACACTTTGATCGAATGACTGAAATTGCGCCGTCAAGAGACTGCCTGCTTGTCACCGTTGATATTGGCGAGGCAGACGTTCACTTATTTCGGCCACATTGACGTCTCCGGCCCTAACCTGACCTTCGCGTCATTCTTGATTCGTGACTTGCTGCATTGCGAAGCGGCTATTCGAACCTGAAGACGTCGAAAATGGGCCGTAAACGCCGACAGCACGAACGCCCCGAAAATTTGTAGTACCGGAGGGGAATAGCTAAATTGGGTCCATGTCGGCGCTCGGTATGCCACCACCGGAGTGGTAATCAAAAACATACACCAATCCCTATTTCCCAGTTGCGGTGGACTGGAAAGCGTCGACCGTCTTCTTCCGTTCGATTCTGATCGGCAATTCTCCCGACCGCAGGTGAAGATCGCGCTGCGGGAACGGAATTTCGATTCCGTATTTCGACAGGGCGGTTTCAATCGCCCAGTTATAGTCGGCGGCAACAGCCGAAGGCCGTTTGACCGCTTCGGGCGACAGCCAGACAACCAGCTCGAAATCCAGACTGCTATCTCCAAAACCGACCAGCCAAACGGTCGGTTCCCTCGCGCCCTTTCCCTTGAGCATGTGGGGAACTTCCGCGGCGGCCTCCAGCACCGCCTTCCTCACCAGTTCCTTGTCGGTCCCGTAGGCGACCCCAAACGGAATCCGTGTGCGCCGGTACCCTTCCCGCAAAGTCCAGTTGGTCACCCGGTTGTTGATGAACTCGGCATTCGGAACCAGAATGTCGACATTGTCGTTGGTTGTGACCCGGGTCGAGCGGATGTTGATCTCGCGGACCTCGCCCGTCAGGCCGGATTCAAGTTCCACAAAATCACCGACCTTGATGCTGCGTTCGACGAGCATGATGATGCCGGCAACGAGATTGCTGAAAATCGCTTGGAGTCCGAATCCGATGCCCACGCCCACCGCACCGGAGAAAACCGCGAAAGCGGTCAGATCGATACCGATCGCGTTCATCGCCAGCATGACGGCGATGAACAACAGGCCGATGCGAACCGTCTGGGCGATCAGCGACTGGACCGATGGCGTGAGGTTGGCAGACCTGCCAACCCGGGCCTGAACAAATTTCGTCAGCAGGGTTGCCAGCCAAAGCAAGGCGACAAGCACGATAACGCCCTTGATCACAAGATACACCGACAAACGGCTGTCGCCGACGTTTATGGCAATGCTGTCCAGGCCGGCAATGACAGGATTCAGCAGGCGGAGGATGTTGAGCGCGGCGATGATCCAGGCAACCGAGGCGAACAGTTTCGACCACAACGGATCGCGCACAAAACTCGAGAACAACCGGATCACGATCCATGCGTTCAGAAGGCTTGCAACGATCCGGACCATGTCTGCGGGGTAGCCCAGCTGTTTGGTGACCGACAATCCGATCCAGAGGCAAATTACCCAAATGATCGGAAACAGCAGCCGATCCAGCACCGCAATTACTCCGGGGCGGAACACCTTGCTGCGTTGTACGGCATTTTTTGTCCGTTCCAGCACCGACCGCGCTGGCATTGCGATGAGGTAGGCCAATACGGCCGCGGTCACGATCACCCCGAGCTCAAGCAATCCCGTATATGAAAACAGCTGTTCGTAAAGTTTCGACACAATGTCTTGCGCAAACCCGAGAATATCGGTGAGCTGCGATGAAACGTCTTCCACGATCTCCTCGACAGTCTCGGTGTCCTGCTCGGTGGTGTTTTGTATCAGGGTCACTTTTGCGTACATCGGTCGGCTCCGGTTGGAAGAAAGCTGAAGCGAGTTTTCACAGCCATTTCAGGCGCTTGAAGATGATGATTTCGGCGGTCAGCAGAACCGCCATGATCCCGCAGAAAATCCAGAAGGCATAAGGATTCTCGACGCCCGGCATTCCACCGACGTTGATGCCGAGCAAGCCGGTAAGAAACGCGAGCGGCAGGAATATTCCGGATATGATTGCGAGAATATACAAAGTCTTGTTGCTCGATTCCGACAGGCGATTGGCTATGTCGTCCTTGATCACCAGCGACCGTTCCCTCAAGGCATCGAGTTCCTCGACATAGCGCAGCAGCCGGTCACTCGTTTCGCGCAGGTGAAGAAGGCTGCGCTCGTCCGCCCAATCCGGCGGATCGAGCAGGATCGCCTGCAGCGCGTCGCGCTGGGGCGCCAGGTATCGCCGCAGGTTCACAGTGTCATGGCGCAGATCGGACAGCCGCCTGCGCAAGTCGTTGGCGTTGGCGAGTTCGAATTTTTCTTCGATTTCGTCCAATACGCCGTCATAAGCCTCGATCGTCTCGCCCATTCTCTCGATGAGCCGGCTGATCAGCCGCTCATAGAGTTGCGGGGCCGTCTGCGGACCGGTTTCATCCACAAGCAGCTGGAAAAGGATGTCTCTTGCCGACATGAGCTTTCTGTGGCGGATGGTGATCACTCGGTTCCCGTCGGACCACATTCGGATTGCGACGAGATCGGTCGGGTCGTCGCCGGGATTGTTATTGATGCCGCGCAGGATGGAGATAAACCCTCTTTTCCCGCGAAATACCCGCGGTCGGGTTTCCTCGGCGAGCATGGCGTCGAGGGTTGTTTCTGTCAGGCCGCTTTTTTCGCGCAACCACCTGTGCACGCGCGAAACGCTTCTATCCATGTGTATCCAAAGCGGTCCATCGTCCGATTTCCAGCTGTCGATCTGATCCCATCCGACAAGTTTCGCGCCCCCGCGGCCGTCGAGGATGCAACCGAATACGAGGCCGTCTTCGCCCTTTATCTGATATGGATCGATTTTCATGTCAGTCATTCAACCGGTTTCCGCCTCGCTCTCGACATCCTTCACATGCGCGCTCCAGCCCTGCGCCTCGATGAACACGCGGCGCACCGACGGGTGCTTTTCCTTGATGCGCCGCTCGAACTCGGAGATCGCCTGTTCGACTTCCTGGGCTGGCAGCCCGTCGACGAAATCGAAACTGGCGTTGAGCAATATCTCGGAGGGTCCGAGATGCATCGTCAGAATTTCGTTGGTGCGTGAAATGCGCGGATCGCCGCTCACCATCGCTGCGATCGAGGAGACGACGGCCGGATCAGCGCTCTCTCCGATCAGCAATCCCTTGCTTTCTACCGCGAGAAGCACCGCTACTCCGGCAAGGATAATCCCAATGCCAACCGATGCGATGCCGTCGAGCTCGGGGATGCCGAGCAGATGGCTACCAGCCACACCGAGGAATGCCAGCACGAGGCCGATGAGCGCTGCGCTGTCTTCGAAAAGCACCGTGAACACCGTCGGATCCTTGGACTCGCGGATCGCCTCGAAAAAGGGGGTATCGCCGCGCACCCGGTTGAACTCCACAAATGCGATCTTCCAGGCAACGGCCTCGAAAACCATGCTCAGCCCCAGGACCACGTAGTTCCAGGCCGGGGCTTTGATCGGTTCGGGACGTTGCAGGTGCTGAATGCCTTCGTAAATCGATAGTCCGGAGCCGATGGCGAAGATGAGGATGGCGACGACAAAGGTCCAAAAATAAAGCTCCATTCCGTAGCCAAAGGGATGCTGTGCGTCGGGCTTCCTGTTGGAACGTTTAATGCCGTAGAGCAGTAAAAGCTGGTTGCCGGAATCAACGACGGAGTGGATCGCTTCGGAAAACATCGCTGACGATCCGGTGAAGAACGAGGCAACGAACTTCGAGACCGCAATCAGCGAGTTTCCGACCAGTGCCGCATAGATCACTTTTTTTGATTGTGTAACCGACACCGCTTCCTCCCCCTTTTGTAATGTCCCCTGTTTCCGGGATCCATCCTTCCGCAATTGCCGGCCTCCTCAGGGCCGGTCGCGGACCGGCCTCTATCTCGCGACCATCAGGGGCGTGATGTTGCGGATTGTCGCGCGGCGGTTCTCCCGCTCGGCTTCCTGGGTGTCGATTTTCAGGAAGGCTTCGCCGTAGCCTTCGACGATAAAGTTCTCCGGCGGCAGCCCGTAGTATCCGATCATGATGCGGGCCACGGTCTCGGCCCGTCGGTCCGAAAGCGCAAGGTTGTAAAGTTCGGAGCCAACGGCATCGGTGTGCCCTTCGATCAGAAATACCGCGGCCGGGTTGCGGTCTATCACTTCTGCGATCGCCTCCGCGGCGCTTTCGAGCAACGGGATCTGCGATTCGCGAACGGCGGCGCTGCCTGTATCGAAGGTGATCGTATCGAGATCGAGCCGGCGCAGCTTGTCGCGCAGGCGCTTGGAGCCCCGAATCTCGCGCAGCGAATAGGCTCTTTCGACGCGCTCCACCGGGGGTGCGAGGAAAGTTTCGCGGATACGCTCGCGGCGGACGCCGCGGGCGCTGACGATGTAGTCCTCGTCATCGATGTCATAGTAGAGATCCGGCAGTTCCTCATCGAAGTCGACATATCTGTCGCGCCGCTCCTCGCGCGTGTCGATCAGGATGATTTCGTCGCCGTTCGGCAGGATTTTCGTCCGCCTGATGATATAGCCGCCGGAATCACGCAGGGTAACGATCTGTACGCCGTTGCGGCGGGTCATGGTTTCGCGGGTCCGGCCTTCCGACAATTGCTCGAAACGTGTCTCGACGTCGCGCTCGCGCAACAGTGCGTTTTCGTCGCGCCTCACGAAATACTCGCCATCGCGTTCGACGATGATCCGATCGCCCTCGTCCTCGACGAGCTTGCCGCCAAGAAGCGGAACGAGTGCGCCAATGGCGGCGCCGACCGCTGCGGCGCCCAGCAATTCGTCGCGGTTTCGCCGCGCTTCCGCCCGCCGCATGGCTTCGGCCTCTTTCAGAGCACGTTTCTCGGCTTCGGTCACTTGCTCCGGCAGCACGATGATCGGGCGCTCGGTTGCCTCCTTGAGTTGTTCGGCCACGGGCTCAGCCTCCTGCGGCGGCACCGAAGTTTCGGAGGTTTCCGCCTCATTCGCCTTGGAAGAACCTTTGCCTGCCGTCGATTCCGCACCGATGTTTTTTCCGGTTGC
>JBFIBB010000225.1:0-5564 GCA_041582695.1 Rhizobiaceae bacterium | reverse complement strand
TACGGTTCGCCGCCCGGCTGATGGTGCAGATAGTGGAATTCCACATTCGCCGCGTAACCGGCTTCCAGCATTTCCATCTGCACGAAGGCGGCGATTGCCTCAACGTGGTCGGGCGTCAGCCGGTCGAGGAATCGAAACATCAGCCGCCGCCAGGTCCAGAACGAGTCGGAAGCATCCGGACCGCGTTTTTCAGTCAGTCCCGCCATGGCGCGCTGGAATGCGTGGCTGTGAACATTGGCGGGCGCGGGCAGCAGGATGCCGGTTCGATAGCCGCGCGGTTTTTGGCCGGTCTCGGTCTTCTCGATCATGCCGTTCGTGCCGGTCGTGATCAAGACATCCCGCGCCCATTGCCCCGCCAGCAAGGCCGTTTCCGCCCAGATCTCCGCCATGACCAAATTTCCTTGACTCGATATTATGTATATACATATAGACGAACTACATCGAACTCCACAACGGGCAATTCCATGCTTCTCACCAATGCGGCTGTGGCCAGCTTCGCGACGGAAGCCGCTTACGGATTGATTCCGCGGGGTGCTGTCGCCATCGCCGATGGCCGCATCGAATGGGTTGGCGCGATCGATGCCGTACCGCCGGCTCTGCGCGAAGGCGAAACGCTCGATCTCGAAGGGCGCGTGGTCACGCCGGGCCTGATCGACTGCCATACCCACGTCGTCCACGGCGGCAATCGCGCACACGAGTTCGAATTACGATTGAAGGGTGCCAGCTACGAGGAAATCGCCAGGGCGGGCGGCGGCATCGTCTCCACGGTCTCGGCGACCCGGGCATGCAGCGAGGACGAGTTGCTCGCCGCTGCGCTGCCGCGCGTTGATGCGCTGATCGGCGAGGGAGTCTGCACCATCGAAGTCAAGTCGGGCTACGGTCTCGACCTCGAAACCGAATTGAGAATGCTGCGCGCGGCAAGGGCCATTGAAGCTGTGCGTCCGGTCCGAGTGAAGACAAGTTTTTTGGGCGCCCATACAGTGCCACCTGAGTACAGGGGCAGGGCCGACGCCTACATTTCCGAAGTCTGCATTCCCGCCCTTGAGACGGCGCATGCCGAAGCGCTCGTCGATGCGGTGGACGGCTTTTGCGAAAAGATCGCATTCACCCCCGCGCAGATAGGGCGGGTATTTTCCCGGGCAGGCGAGCTTGGCCTCCCGGCAAAGCTGCACGCCGAGCAATTGTCCAACCTTGGTGGCGCGCTGTTGGCCGCGAGCCACGGCGCGCTGTCGGCGGATCACCTCGAATACGCAAGTGATGAAGATGCGGTGGCAATGGCGGCGGCCGGGACGGTTGCCGTCCTGCTGCCCGGCGCGTTCTATTTCCTGCGCGAAACCCGTCTGCCGCCCGTCGATGCCTTCCGCAAACACGGTGTCGCGATGGCCGTGGCGACCGATTGCAATCCGGGCTCATCGCCGCTCGCCTCGCTGCTGCTTGCCATGAACATGGCCTCGACGCTGTTTCGCCTGACGCCGGAAGAAGCGCTCGCCGGCGCCACCCGGCATGCTGCCCGCGCGCTCGGGCTCGCTGACAGCGGCGTCATTCGTCGCGGTGCGCGCGCGGACCTGGCGATTTGGAACGTTTCCGATCCGGCGGAACTCGCCTATCGCATCGGATTCAACCCGCTCTGGAAGCGGGTTTTCGGAGGAAAGCTGTCGTGACGGAAATACTGGTTCCCGGCAAAGCCGCTCTTGTGCAACTCGAACGGATCTGGCGCTCCGGGGCGCCGGTGGCCCTGCACGCGTCCGCGCACGAAAACATTGCCGCCGCCGCAGCGCTGGTCGCCAGTGCCGCGGCCGGCGGCGAAGCGGTCTATGGCGTCAACACCGGCTTCGGCAAGCTGGCGAGCGTTAAGATCGCCGCTAAGGATACAGCGCATCTGCAACGCAATCTTATCCTGTCCCATTGCTGCGGTGTCGGCGAGCCGCTCGATATCGCCACCACGCGATTGATGATGGCGTTGAAGCTCTTGTCGCTCGGGCGAGGCGCCTCCGGAGTGCGCTGGCAGACGGTGGAAATTTTGCAGTCGATGCTGGAGGCTGGCGTCACCCCGGTGGTGCCGGAGCAGGGCTCGGTGGGCGCATCAGGCGATCTAGCGCCCCTCGCGCACATGACGGCGGCGATGCTCGGCGAAGGCGAAGCCTGGTTCGGCGGCCGCCGCATGACCGCTGCCGAGGCCCTTTCGCACGCCGGGCTGAAACCGATAACGCTGGGGCCTAAGGAAGGCCTCGCACTCATTAACGGCACCCAGTTCTCGACCGCCTGCGCGCTGACGGGTCTCTTCAACGCATGGCGCAACGCCGCCGCGTCGATAGTCTCGTCCTGCCTGTCGACCGACGCCATCATGGGCTCGACCGCTCCGCTTGTTCCGGAACTGCATGCGTTGCGCGGTCATCGCGGCCAGATCGAGGTCGCCCGCTCGATGCGAAGGCTCATGGAGGGCTCTGAAATCCGCGAGAGCCACCGCGAAGGCGATTCCCGGGTTCAGGATCCCTATTGCATCCGTTGTCAGCCGCAGGTGACCGGAGCGGCCATGGATTTGCTGCATTTCGCCGGGCAGACGCTTGAAGTCGAGGCCAATGCGGTGACCGACAATCCGATCGTTCTGACGGATGCCGGGCGCATTGTCTCCGGCGGCAATTTCCACGCCGAGCCGGTGGCGTTCGCCGCAGACCAGATCGCGCTTGCCGTCGCCGAGATCGGCGCGATCGCCCAGCGGCGGGTCGCGCTGATGGTCGATCCGACGCTGTCGCATGACTTGCCGCCGTTTCTGACGCCCGAGCCCGGGCTGAATTCCGGCTTCATGATCGCCGAAGTGACGACTGCCGCGCTGATGAGCGAAAACAAGCACATGGCAAATCCGTGCTCGACCGACTCCACGCCCACCTCGGCCAACCAGGAAGATCATGTGTCGATGGCCGCCCACGGCGCGCGCAGGCTCGCCCGCATGAACGCCAATCTGAACACGATCATCGGCGTGGAGATGATGTGCGCGGCTCAGGGCATAGAGTTTCGCGAACCGCTCAAGACCAGCCCGAAACTGCAGGTGATCCTTGGCGAAATCCGTTCCAAAATCCCGGCGCTGAAAGAGGATCGCGCCCTGGCCGCCGACATGGCATGTGCGGCCGCAATGGTCGCCGGCGGTTCCCTGGTCGAACGGGCGGAACTGAGCGGCTTTGTCGTCGGAGAAGCCTCATGAACGCCGTCGAGGTGAGCCGCGGCAGCAGCCCGGTCGTGCTTGGTTTCCCCCACACGGGAACGCATGTGCCCGCCGATATCTTTGACCGGCTCAACGATCGCGGCAAGAAATTGACCGACACCGATTGGCATATCCACCGCCTCTATGACGGCCTTCTGCCGGGCGCGACCACGGTGCGCGCGACTTTCCACCGCTATGTCATCGACGCCAACCGCGACCCTTCGGGCAAGAGCCTGTATCCGGGCCAGAACACCACCGGGCTGATACCGCTGACCGATTTCGACAACAACCCGCTCTGGCAAAAGGGCGCTGAGCCGGACGGGTCCGACTTCGCCGTCCGCCTCGAACGATTTCACGCTCCCTATCACCGGGCGCTGGCTGCCGAGCTGGAGCGCGTGCGCGCGCTCCACGGACTTGTCATTCTCTACGACTGCCACTCGATCCGTTCGCATTGCCCGTTCCTGTTCGACGGCCAACTGCCGGATTTCAATATTGGCGACAACGGCGGCGCGACATGCGATCCGGCGATAACCCGCGCGGTCGAAGAAGTTTGCGCCGGGGCTGAAGGCTATACCCATGTGGTCAATGGCCGCTTCAAGGGCGGCTGGACCACGCGCCATTACGGCCGGCCGGCTGAAAACATGCACGCGATCCAGATGGAACTGGCGCAGTCTACCCATCTGCAAAGTGAGGTGCCGCCATTCGCCTATGACGATGCCAAGGCGGACCGGCTGCGAGTCTATCTGGAGCGGATTCTCGGCAAACTGGCGACATTCGCCCAACAACTGCGGGAGCGAACATGACCAATCCACGTCACAACATGCGGGACGTCTACCCGCCGACGGGCACCGAAATAACCGCGCGGAGCTGGCTTACCGAGGCACCGATGCGAATGCTGATGAACAATCTCCATCCCGATGTGGCGGAAAACCCGCACGAGCTTGTCGTATACGGCGGCATCGGCCGGGCGGCGCGGACCTGGCAGGATTTCGACCGCATCGTCGCCAGCCTGAAACAGCTTGCCGATGACGAAACACTGGTGGTGCAGTCCGGCAAACCGGTGGCGGTGGTGCGCACCCATGCCGACGCGCCGCGCGTGCTGATCGCCAATTCCAACCTGGTGCCGCACTGGGCGAACTGGGATCATTTCAACGAGCTCGACCGCAAGGGACTGGCCATGTACGGCCAGATGACCGCCGGCTCCTGGATCTATATCGGCACCCAGGGCATCGTTCAGGGCACCTACGAAACATTCGCCGAAGCCGGCCGCCAGCACTATGGCGGAAACCTGACGGGCAAATGGATCCTGACTGCCGGTCTTGGAGGCATGGGCGGCGCGCAACCGCTCGCCGCCGTCTTTGCCGGCGCTTGCTGTCTGGCGGTGGAATGCGACGAGGCGCGCATCGATTTCCGCCTGCGCACCAGATATCTCGACGAGAAGGCGAAAACGCTGGATGAGGCGCTGGCGATGATCGAGCGCTGGACCTCTGCGGGCGAAGCCAAATCCGTCGGACTGCTCGGCAATGCTGCCGAGATTTTCCCCGAACTCGTCGCCCGCATGAATGCAGGCGGTATTCGTCCGGATATCGTCACCGACCAGACCAGCGCCCACGATCCGCTGCACGGATACCTGCCGGAAGGCTGGAGCGTCGCCGAGTGGCGCGAGAAACAGGAATCAGACCCGAAAGCGGTCGAGAAGGCCGCCCGTGCCAGCATGAAAAAACATGTGGCCGCCATGGTCGAATTCTGGAACGCCGGCGTGCCGACCCTGGATTATGGCAACAATATCCGCCAGGTCGCCCGCGATGAGGGGCTGGAAAACGCCTTTGCCTTTCCGGGCTTCGTGCCCGCGTACATCCGGCCGCTCTTCTGCCGCGGCATCGGCCCGTTCCGCTGGTGCGCGCTTTCAGGCGATCCGGAGGATATCTACAGGACGGACGCCAAGATGAAGGAGCTGTTCCCCGAAAACACTCATCTTCACCACTGGCTCGACATGGCCCGCGAGCGCATCGCCTTTCAGGGCCTGCCCGCCCGCATCTGCTGGATCGGCCTGGGCGACCGGCATCGCGCCGGACTTGCATTCAACGAGATGGTCGCGTCCGGCGAACTGAAGGCGCCCGTCGTCATCGGCCGCGACCACCTGGATTCAGGTTCGGTCGCCTCGCCCAACCGTGAAACCGAAGCCATGAAGGACGGTTCCGACGCGGTCAGCGACTGGCCGCTGCTCAACGCGCTCGTCAACACGGCGTCCGGCGCGACCTGGGTTTCGATCCACCACGGCGGCGGCGACGGCATGGGCTTTTCGCAACATGCGGGCGTGGTCATCGTCGCCGACGGCACCGAGGCCGCGGCAAGACGGCTGGAC
>JBFIBB010000224.1:0-5587 GCA_041582695.1 Rhizobiaceae bacterium | reverse complement strand
TAGACGTTGTGGGTCAGGTGATCGAGGTAGTAAAAGCCGACACCTACAGGCTTCGGATTGCGCTCGCCTAGCCATTCGAACTCCTCGTCATAGGCCGAAGCGCTCGCGCCGTACTTGTCGACGAAATAGAGCAGCGATCCGCCTATGCCGACGATCGCCGGAACATTGAGCGTCTTGTCAGGCCCTTCATAAGGCGTGGCTCCGCGCGAAATCGCGTGATCGAGAGCCTTTTTGGCATCGACGACACGCCAGGCCATGGACGGGGCGCACGGACCGTGCTGATCGACGAAACGGCCGGCGAAGGAGTCTTTTTCGGCATTGACGATGTAGTTTATGTCGCCCTGCCGCCAAACGGTGATGTTTCTGGTGCGATGACGGGCAACCGGTGTGTAACCCATGCGCCCGAACAACGCTTCGAGCTCCGCAGGATCGGGATGAGCGAATTCGACGAATTCGAACCCGTCGGTTCCGGCCGGATTTTCAGCGGAAATCCTGGCGGGCGGCGCATCGTGTGGAAACGGACCCATGTTCAATCTCCCTCGTTCGATCATTTGACGCCATTATCGCCCATCTTTCGCGCATAATGTTTGCGAACTACGCCTGTTTTTGATATTCTTTGCACATTTCTTGCATAAACATCCAAAAAGGCCTCCAAATTGAGCATCGACGTATTTGACCGGAAGATACTGGCGATCCTGCAGGAAGACGCCAGGCTTACGAACGCCGAGCTTTCGGAACGCATCAATCTGTCACCTTCGCAATGCTCCAGACGGCGCAGCCAACTGGAAGAACAGGGATATATCGAGCGTTATCAGGCTGTGCTGAACCGCGAGAAACTCGGGTTTGGGTTCGTCAACATCATCACCGTGACGCTTGCGACCCACAACCGGGACAACGCCCGGAATTTCGCCCGGCTTGTCGCGGGCCTGCCGGAGGTTATGGAAGCGCACGCGCTGACCGGCGAGATGGACTACATCGTCAAGGTCGTGACGCCGGACCTGAAAGCACTGTCCGCCTTCGTGAACGATGTGCTGCTGCCGCATGAATCGGTTCAGCACGTAAAGACGGCGATCGTCCTCGAAACACTCAAAGAGGGATTTTCGCTGCCTGTAGCGACGAACTAGAGCTTGTTTGCGATCTCGACGATAACGTCATAGGCGGCGTCAACGTCCCTCTTGGTCGCCTCGAATGCTCCGGCCTGGAACCTGATCGCTACGGCGCCGTTTATGCGCGTCTGGGTCAGGTAGATGCGCCCATCATCATTAATTGCATTGACCAGCGCCAGATTGTGGGAGTCTAGACTGGCGGTGTCCTGCGGCACATGCCGAAAACTGAAAAGCGACAGGACCGGTTCGGTTACGAGTTCGAATCCAGACGTGGAGGCAAGTTTTTCCGCTAGTTCCCGCGACCAGGCAACATGATTGCGGATCATCGTGCGCAGCTTTTCCAGCCCGTAAGCGCGTAGCAGGAACCATATTTTCAGCGCCCGGAACCGCCGGCCGAGCGGTACAGTCCACTCGGAATAGTTTATCAACCCGTCATGGCCGTGCGTCTTGAGATATTCCGGCTGAATGGCGAGCGTTCGCACCAGATCGTCGGCGTTGCGGACAAAATGCGCCGAACAGTCGAATTGCACTCCAAGCCATTTGTGCGGGTTGAACACGATCGAATCCGCCTGTTCAACGCCTGACCAGAGTTCGCGGAATTCCGGACAGATCATGGCCGAACCTGCCCATGCTGCGTCAACATGCACGAATAGACCATGGCGCTTTGCCGTGGTGCATACCGCCGCAATATCGTCGCTGGAGCCGATGCTGGTGCCGCCCGTGCAGGCGATCACGCCGGCCGGCAAAAAGCCGGCCTCGATGTCGGCCCGAATCGCAGCATCGAGCGCGCCCGTGTCCATCGAGCGCAACTTTCCCCCGGTTGGAATGCGTACGAGATTGTCTTCGCCGATTCCAGCCACCCAGATCGCCCGGTCAATCGAAGTGTGAACCTGATCGGAGGCATAGATCCGCAAACGCTTCTGCGCGGTCAGCCCGGCCTTGTTGCCATGCCAGTCGAGCGATCGCTCGCGCATGGTCAGCACCGCACACAAGGTCGCTGACGATGCGGAATCCTGGATCACCCCCGAAAACCCCTCCGGCAAGCCGATCGCCTGGCGCAGCCAGTCCATCATCCTGGTTTCCAGCTCGGTTGCCGCCGGCGACGTTTGCCAGAGCATGCACTGCGCTGCCATTGCAGAGGAAAGATACTCCGCGATCACCGATTCCGGCGCCGCGTTGGAGGGGAAATAGGCAAAAAAGCGCGGATGCTGCCAGTGGGTCATGCCAGGAGGGATAATTCGGTCGAAATCCGCAAATATCGTGTCGAAATTCTCCGGCGTCTCGGGCGGAACTTCGCCAATCAGACTTGCAATATCACCCGGCGTGGTTTGAGCCCGGACCGGCTTCTCCGGCAGCGACGCACGGTAGTCGGCTCCCCAGTCAGCGGCGCGCCGCGACCATTTTCTGAATTCGTCGTTGTCCAATCTGTCCTCACGAAGTCGCGGCAAGCAAACTGATAGAACTGTTGTTTCCCTGCCCCCGGGGAGTTTTTCTTTTTCAGGCATAATCGAATATACCTGCGGGAGACAATGCCGTTTCCGGACAATGCAATGGCCGGAGACACGTAAAAGCATTTGATGCATGATGAGAATGGTTGCGGTAGAAAGTTGACGGCACCGTCGAAGTTGGATGAACCGCGATTGTCCGGCATGGCGAGATACAAGTGGAAGACTGAAATAGGTTGAGCCAGGTGCAAACAAAACCGCCCATCGGCATTCCTCAAGAGACCAAAAGGTCGCTGCCGATCGCGTTGCTGAGAGCACGCGAGGCGGTGATGGCGGGTTTCCGGCCAGTGCTCGCCCGTCATGGCATAACCGAACAACAGTGGCGGGTTCTGCGCGTACTGAGCGAAATCGGGGGGCCGCTTGATGCGAGCAATCTTGCCTCCCGCGCCTCGATCCTGCCCCCGAGCCTTACCCGCATACTGAAGGTGCTGGCGGAACGGGAAATGGTGTCGATACTCCGCGACAGCGGAGACGGGCGCCGGATTTCTGTTAAAATTTCCGAAGCGGGAGAGGCGCTCATCAGCGAAGTTGCGCCGGAGAGCCGCGAAATATACGCCGAACTGGAACGCCGGTATGGCGTCGAAAAGGTCTCGCTGTTGCTCGAAATGCTCGACGATCTGACGACGAAGCTCGCCAAATAGCGGCTTGGGTGATCCGCATCGGTCAACGTTGCGTAAAGTAGCCAGCGGAGGATCGCGAAATGTCCACACGCAGACATGTCAGGACTTTAATTGCGGCGGCTTGCATCTCGGTGTTGCTGCCGGCGTATGCAGCTTCCGGCGGTGAGGCAGAGGTCAGTGCGGCGCAATCCGTCATCGACAGCCAGATCAGGGCGTTTCTGTCCGATGACAACGCAACTGCCTATTCCTTTGCGTCTCCGACCATCAAGCAGATGTTTCCCTCGGTTGAGGCATTCATGAACATGGTCACCAGAGGCTACAAACCGGTTTGGAAGCCCAGAAACTACTCGTTCGGAAAATCCATGGAACCCGGCGGCGGGCAAATCGTGCAGCAGCTGTTCGTGACCGGACCTGACGGGAAGCAATATGAAGCGGTCTACACGCTCATGCTTCAGGAGGACGGCACCTATAAAATAACGGGGGTCCATCTGCGCGAGGCTGTTGCTGCCGGCGCGTAGCGATGTTCAGCGTTTGTTGCGGGCGACGATTTCCTGGGACAGCGCAATGGCGGTACGACGATCGTTTTCAGCAGTTAGTGCAAATGCTTCTTCCTGCAGGCTGCGTATCCAGTCCAGGTCCGCTGGAGCTGCCTGTTCCAATGCCGCCGTCATAAGGGCAAGGCCCTGAACCGCCTTGCCGCTTTGGTAAAGCAGATTGCCCAGCAGCGCCTGCGCTCCGGCATGACCCTTTTCGGTTGCCAGTTGCAACCATCGTCCGGCCTGCTTGACATTGCGGCGAATGCCGTCGCCCATAAGATACATCCTGCCCATTTCAAACTGGGCGGTGGGATTACGGTAGGTAGCCGCCGCGCGCATGTAGTAGTCGCGCGATGCGGCCGGATCCGGGGTCACTTCCGATCCGGGAATGCCGTTTTTCAGGTACACCGCAATCGCAACAAGGGCGTCGGAAATATATGGGGCATCCGCGCTGCTCGGTTCAACGTCGTGCCTGGCGATATCGATGAAGAACTTGAATGCCTCGTAATCGTTGCGCTCGACGCCGTCGCCTTCCGCATACATTCTGCCGAGTTTCCAGCTTGCGCCAAGCTGGCCTTTTTCGGCCGCGTAGCGGTAAGCCTCGACAGCTTCTTCTTTCTGCCCTTTCTTGTAAGCCGAGAACCCGAAGCGGAACACGGCCCATGGGCTTTCCTTCTTGGTTTCCGCGTTTTTGCGGTCAAAGGCTGGCGCTTCGACGGCCGATCCGACCGCGAGCACCGCGGAAAGCGCGGCTACAACAACACCTTTGTTCAACTCAGATATCCGCATAGCAGTGTGTTTCTTTCGCCCCGCCCGGGTGAGTGACCGCACCGTCGCGCGCCGGTCCAACGGTTTGGGCATATTTCCAGATGGCACCCGACTGGTAGTCGGTTTTGCGTGGTTTCCATTCCTTGCGCCGCGCCTCGAGTTCCTTTTCCGAGAGGTCGACGTCGAGCGTTCCCTCCACGGCATCGATCGAGATCATGTCCCCATCGCGCAGCAGGCCGATCGGCCCGCCGACAGCAGCTTCCGGACCGACATGTCCGACGCAGAACCCGCGGGTTGCGCCAGAAAACCGGCCGTCGGTGATCAGGGCGACCTTGTCGCCCATACCCTGACCGTAGATTGCCGCGGTTGTGGCGAGCATCTCGCGCATGCCCGGGCCGCCCTTCGGGCCTTCGTAGCGGATGACGAGCACCTCGCCTTCCTTGTAGTTGCGCGAGTTGACCGCCTCGAAACACAATTCCTCGGAGTCGAAGCAGCGCGCCGGTCCGGTGAATTTCAGTTTGGACATCCCGGCGACCTTCACGATCGCCCCTTCGGGCGCGAGGTTGCCCTGGAGCCCGACCACGCCGCCGGTCTTCGTCAGCGGCTTCGAGACCGGGTGGATCACCTTGCCGTCGGGTTCGCCGCAGATCTCGTCAAGCTCCTCGCCGAGGGTCCGGCCGGAGGCGGTCACGCAGTCGAGGTGCAAAAGCTTGGCCTTGGCCAGCTCCTTCATCACCACCGGCACGCCGCCGACCTCGTAGAGATCCTTGGCCACGTACTCCCCGCCGGGCCGAAGGTTCACGAAATAGGGGGTGTCGTGAAAGATGTCGCAGACGTCGAAGAGGTCGAAGTCGATGCCGGCCTCATGCGCCAGAGCCGGCAGGTGCAGCCCGGCGTTGGTCGAGCCGCCGGTGCAGGCCACCACGCGGGCGGCGTTCTCGAGCGATTTTCGGGTGACCACGTCGCGGGCACGGATGCCCTTCTCGATCAGCCGCATCACCGCGACGCCGGAGGCCTCGCAGAACTGGTCGCGGCTTTCGTATGGCGCCGGG
>JBFIBB010000223.1:0-5612 GCA_041582695.1 Rhizobiaceae bacterium | reverse complement strand
TCGCCTTTCAAGGCGGTCGTGGGCGGCGGCTACAAGGCGGTCGAGCGCCGCCTGCAGACCGCAATTCACCTGCGCTTTGCGCTTGCCGCCGAAACGCCGCTTGCGCTGGCGAAAGCGATCAAGCGGGCCGACCAGGTCGCCGCCTGGTTCGAGGCAAGGGCGCTGGCGGGATTTTCGGATAGCGAAGCGGCGAAGTATTTCGGGCGGCCGCGCGGCATCAGCGGCGATGAGTTCGATCTTTCGCCGCTGCCGGCAAAAAAGGTCGAGAAGGCGTTTCTCAAGCGATTCGCCCTGCTCGACGGTCAGCGATAAGTCGCTTCGACACCAAGCACCTGCAGAACGACGGAGACGGCAAACAGTCCGAGCGCCGTCTTGAAGGCGCCCGACGCGAAGACTTCGTAGACGTCACGCATCACCATGCCGAATGCGCGCTGGGCGTGTTCGTTAATCGGCCGGGAATCCTCATCGAGATAGATCCAGACTTCCGTGTCGCGCGGATTGCGCCTGGCAGCGGTCAGCGCAAACCAGAGCAGGATTGCCGACATGACCAAGGTCAGGATGGCCCCTGCCCTGAACGAGGTGACGGGGCTGAAGGCGAAAGACAGCATCACCAGTCCGATTGCCAGCGCGCCGAAAAAGACGGCGCGTCCAACACAGACAAATGCTATTTCGCGTGTTTTCTCCATCAATAACCACCAGCCACGCGACTTTGCAGGCTCAGTCCGGACCTGGCAAATCACTTTAGGGCGACTACCAGTCATCGCTGCTGACAAGCTGCCGGTAGGCATCCCGCGAAATCGACATCAGATCGTCCTGCGGCAAGTTGCCGGTCACCGCGCAGGCATATCCGTGGTTCATCCAGTAGTAGGCGCGTGTGTGACGCTCTTCGACCAACTGAAATCCGGTTTCCCGGCTTCCCTCGACAGTGGTCACGTAGAGCGAGATGCGATCACCCGCCGCATTTTCGTACATGAACTGGGCGGCGGCGCGCTCGCCCGATGGCAGCAGCCGGCCGCCAACAAGCGAGAAACCATAGGTTTCCAGATTCGGCGCGGTGATGCTCAAGCCGACGCGTTTCGACAGCCAGGCGTTGAGATGGTCCTTTTCATCGGCGCCAACCTCGACGGTGTGCCTTTTCTCGGCAGCGTAGATCACATGCGCGTTGATGGCGGCATCGGCGAGAAGATTGCCGGCATCGGGCTGTTCGGGGACGGGCCTGGCGCCAGCCAGATAACCCGAAGCGGCGCCAACGGCGATCAGCAGAACGGCTGCTGCCGCCATCTGCCATCGGGACCGGGCCTTCGGATTGTCATTGGCGGAAAAGCCCATCTGCGAAAGGAACATCGGCACCGGTTCTGCGGCAACCGGGTCGAGCGCCGCTTTCAGCTCGTCCCGGTCGGCGACATAGCGGTCAAAAAGCGCTTTTTGCGCGGGATTTTCCGCCAGCCAGCGCTCGAATTCAGGGCGCAGGTCCTCAGGCAACTCGCCATCGAGCGCCAGATGCAGATCGGTGTCGGAAAATGTTCGCTTTTCCATCATTCGACCACCCTGATCGCACGCGCACGCGCGTCGTTTTCGAGCACATTGCGCAATTCGGCCCTGCCCCGGGCGATACGTGACATCAATGTTCCGGCCGGCACGTCGAGAATGCGGGCGGCCTCGACATAGGAGAACCCCTCGACGGCGACGAGCATGAGCGCGGCGCGGCGATCCGGATCGATCTTCTGCAGGGCGTCGAGGACATCGCGGGCGACAAGCTTGTCGTGCTGGTCGGCGGCGACGATTGCTTGGCCGGAATCCATGTCGGAGAGCGGCACCGTGTCGCCGCGCCTTTGATTCTTGCGCACGGTATCGATGAAGACGTTATGCATGATCGTGAAAAGCCATCGGCGTGGATTTTCGCCCGTTTGCCAATTCGCCATGCGGGCAAAAGCCCGTTCGAGGCAGTCCTGAACCAGATCGTCGGCCCGGTCGGGATCGCGCATCAGCGATCGCGCGTAACGCCGCAATCGCGGGATTTCAGCCAATATCGCCTTTCGCCGGTCGTTCATGGGCCGTGAAGTCCCCGAATTCCACACCGGATTGAAGCGCGGCAATCGATGTTGCGCAAGGCCCCGCCGGGTCTTCCATTCAACAAACGAACCTGAGCGGAATTTATTCCGCCCAGGTTGCAAGCAAGGTTTCGGGCTCATGGATACCGGCGCTGCCGGTATTTTTGCTTCGGCTGGACTGTTTTGAACCGCCGTTGACCGAAGGCGGGCAGAGCCCGCGGCTCCGCCCGCCTGTAAAACCGAACGTCGTCAGACCTTCACATTGTCCCTGGCCATGAAATGGTAGATAACGCCGCCAAGGATCGCGCCGATCACCCAGTTGAAGCCCGACAGGAATTCGAACCAGGGTATCCAGACGGTCGCGACCGAGAAGATCGCGGCCATTCCGAATGCCTTCACCGCGGAGCCGTTCCAACCGTTGTCATAGTGATAGACGCCGCCTTTCATGTTGTAGAGATCGTCTTCGTTCAACTGTTCTTTGCGGTGCAGATAGTAGTCGACGATCATGATACCGAAGATCGGGGCAAGTGTGGCGCCAAGCGTGTTGACGAAGCCGCTGATTCCGAACTGGCTGATGAAGCTGTTCCAGAACCCGCCGATCACCAGTGCGAAGAACGACGTGATCAGACCCGCCTTGCGAAAGCTGATCTTTTCCGGCGCCAAATTGGCGATACCGTTCACTGCGGGAACAAAGTTTGCCACAAGATTGATGCCGACAGTGGCGGCGAAGAAGGTGATCGCCGCAATGACACCAAGCAGAACGCTGTCAGTGCGTTCGACGATCTCGGTCGGATTGATGATCTCCTCGCCGAAGACCACAGCCGCGCCGCCGGTCGTCAAAAGCGCCAGCGCCGAAAACAGGATCATGTTGAAAGGCAGCCCCGCGAGGTTGCCGACGATCATGGTCGACTTGTCCCTCGCATAGCGCGAGAAGTCGCTGAAGTTGATCATCACCGCGGCAAAATAGGCCACCATTGTGCCGACGATGGCAAAGAAACCCTTGAATTCGGTCCAGAATGTACCTTCGGGATTGGCGAAAATCGTTGCCGTGGCCGACAAAAGCTGACCATCGGATTTCTGCCAAAGCACAATCACGAGGCCGATCATCACCAGGTAAACGAAGGGGCCGGCGATATTCAGGAATGTCTCGACCCAGTTCATGCCGCGCCAGAAGATGACGATGTGGAAGCCCCAGACGATAAGGAAGGAAATCCAGTCGATTCCCGTGAGGCCAAGGAATTCCGCTCCGCCGCTTGCGCCAGTAATGGAGCGGATCAGCAGGGCCAGAGCCGTCGAGGCGAAGTAGACCTGGACCCCGTACCAGAAGACGGCCACGGTCGCCCGGAGAACCGCGGGGAGTTTGGCGCCCTGCGTGCCGAGGCTGGCGCGAGCGAATACCGGATAGGGAATGCCGTATTTCTCACCGGCGGCGCCGGAGAGATTTACCATCCACATGACAAAGAGTCCGGCGACGATCAGCGCCGCAAATGCGGTCCAGCCACCGACCCCGAAAGAAATAAACAGTGAAGCGACCAGCGAATAGCCGAAGAGCGATTGCACGTCGTTTGCCCAGATATTGAAGATGGCGAACCATCCCCAGGTCTTTTCGTCGGCGCCGACCGGATTGAGAGCATTGCCCTCCGGGTCCAAAGTGCCTCCGTGGGCGACATGCATTTCATCTATGGAAGCCATGCTTTCCTCCCTCAGGCCGCCCAGCTAGCGGCGGTTAAACGTCCCAACCAATACTTTGCGAAAACAAAACTTGTAGCTAACATATTAGACGATATGCTAAGTGGAAGACTATCAACAAAATCAGGTAACACCTTATAGCGATTATTGAGAACACCATGAGAACTCGCCTATGAACCAGACACATGACGTGCAGCTTCTGGCGGACAAGGCTCAGAGCGCGCTGTGGGACGCGTTGCGGACCGGGAAATTGCGCGACGGTCAATTTCTATCGATGTCGCAACTAGTTGATATTCTTGACTGTCCGCTCGCGGCCATCCGCGAGGCGGTGAAGCAAGCCAGTTCGCACGGCCTGCTGACCACATTGCCGAAACGCGGCGTGCGGGTGATGGAAGCGCGGCCCGAAACCATCCGGGAATGTCTCGATTTCCGCATGGCGCTCGATCAGGAGGGCGCGCGACGGCGGATTTCCACAGGCGCGTTCTCCGGATTGAAGGAACTGCGCACGCAGCACATCGAGATGCGAGATTCCGCCAAAAACGATTCGGGCAAGCACCTGCCGCCGAAAGCGATCGAAGTGGATCTGTCGCTGCACAACTTCCTGGCAGCGGGACTTGGAAATTCGCAATTAGCGGCCTGCTATGACGCCAACCGGATGCGCATTGCCATTATCCAGAATGTGCGCCCGTTTCTTCAGGACCGGATCGTTTCCGCCATGGAGGAGCATATTGCGGTGATCGACGCACTTGAAAACAGCAACGTCGACGGTGCTGTCGATGCGATCCAATATCACTGCGAACAGACCCTGCGTTGGTGGGGCGTTGCCTGACAACTTTGTCCGTTTCGCAAAATTTCACATCCGTTCAGCCAAATTCGATTGTGCCGAGAGCGGTAATCGCTAGGTTCAGCCGGCAACAAAGGGACGACAGGCGTGACGACAAAAACGGAATCCCCACCAATACCGTGGCTGATCATCATCTGCGGCTGCATCATTGCGCTGCTGGCCTTCGGACCGCGCTCGGCGATGGGTTTCTTCCAGTTGCCGCTTCTGGCCGATACCGGCTGGGACCGCACGACATTCGGCCTTGCGATGGCAATCCAGAATCTCGCCTGGGGCATGAGCCAGCCGATATTCGGCGCGCTGGCCGATCGTTACGGCTCGTGGCGCATGCTGGCGACGGGAGGCATTCTCTATGCCGCCGGGCTTGCGATCATGGCGGTTCCGACTTCGCCCTGGATGCTGCATGTGGGCGGCGGAATCCTTGTCGGAATGGGCGTCGGCGCCGGATCTTTCGGCATCGTGCTGGCGGCATTCGCAAGAAATGTCGTGCCCGAAAAACGAAGCCTCGTCTTCGGCATCGGTACGGCGGCCGGTTCGGCGGGCATGTTCGCCTTCGCGCCGCTCAGCCAGGGGCTGATCGACGCGGTGGGATGGTCGGACGCGCTGGTATGGATGTCGGTGCTGATGCTCGCCATTCCCGTGCTGGCGATACCGCTGCGCGGCAACTCCAAATCGGGTCTGGCATCACGCGACGAGATGGACCAGACAGTCGGCGAGGCGCTGCGCGAGGCGTTTGGCCATCAAAGCTACCTGCTTCTGACTTCAGGTTTCTTTGTTTGCGGTTTTCAGGTCGCTTTCATCACGGCGCATTTTCCCGCCTATCTTGGCGATATCGGCATTGAGGCGAAATACGCGGTCATTGCGCTGGCGATGATCGGGTTTTTCAACATCATCGGTTCGCTGGCCTCGGGCGTGATCGGGCAGAAATATTCCAAACCTATATTCCTGGCGCTGATCTATATCGGCCGGTCCATCGCGGTAACGGTATTCCTGCTGCTGCCCCAGACCCCGGCAAGCGTCGTCATATTCGC
>JBFIBB010000222.1:0-5625 GCA_041582695.1 Rhizobiaceae bacterium | reverse complement strand
TCACGCCACCCTCGCGCACGGGCTTGAGGGAGGCCAGGCCCTCGGCCGTGGTCTCGGGACGCGGACCCTCGTCATGGGACAAGGTCACTTTCTTGTGGCTGATTTCCTTGGTTTCCTTGCCGACCACAGCCATCATGGTCGTGATCGGCGCGATTTCCGCGTCAAATCTTCCGGCTTCGCGCGCTGCCGCGACCCGCTTTTGCGACTGAAGGCCGTATTCGTCCTGCGCCTCGCGTGAAATGCCGTAGCGCTTTGCTACCACCTCCGCGGTGTCGATCATGGGCATGTATATCGCCGGCGCGGCTTTTTCGAGTTCCTTGTCAAAGAGGCGGTAGGTGTTTCGGTGGTCGTTCTGCACGAGACTGATCGATTCCAGGCCGCCGGCAATTCCCGCGGTCACGCCGTCGTTGCGGATCGCGCCGGCCAGCACCGACATTGCCTGAAGCCCGGAGGAGCATTGCCTGTCGATTGTCGTGCCCGCCGTGGTGACCGGAAGACCCGCCCTGAGCAGCGAACGGCGGGCGACATTGAGGCCCGTTGCCCCTTCCTGCATGGCGCAACCCATGACAACATCCTCGATCTCTGCGCCATCGAGGCCCGCACGCTCCAGCGCATGGCCGATCGCATGGGCGCCGAGCGCCGAACCGTCGGTGTTGTTGAGGGCGCCGCGATAGGCCTTGCCGATCGGTGTGCGGGCTGTGGAAACGATTACGGCTTCACGCATGGGTTTCTCCTCGGGACTTCCTCATGAGGCGATGGCGGATTTTCTTCGTTCCGCCTCTTCCTGTTTCAGTTCGATCTTCGACAGTTTGCCAACCGGCGTCCTGGGCAGGGACTCACGAATTTCCAGCGCGGCGGGCAATTCGTGCGGGCCGACGCGGGATCTAAGAAAAACGCGCAGCTGTTCGAGCGACATGGTCTCTGCGCCGTCGCGCAATTTGACGAACGCCTTCGCCGCCTCGCCGCGATAGTTGTCGGGAACGCCAATCACCAGCACTTCCTCGACATCCTCATGCTCGTAGATCGCCTGCTCGATCATCTGCGGATAAACGTTGAAACCGCCCGAGATAATCATGTCCTTCTTGCGATCGACGATCGTGAAGAAGCCTTCGTCGTCCATGAAACCTATGTCGCCGGTCAGGAACCAGCCGTCGACGAACGATGCGGCGTTCTCCTGCGGCCGATTGTAGTAGCTCTTGGTGACGTTCTTGCCGCTGACCGCCAGTTCGCCTGTTTCTCCGACAGGCAATTCGCGATGCGGATCATCCAGCGAGACCACGCGCACAAAAACACCAGGAAGCGGCACGCCGATCGTTCCAGCCTTGTCGGGACGTCCAAAAGGCAGGTTTGTACCCGCCGGCGCGGTCTCGCTCATGCCCCAACCGCCAACCAGCTCCAGTCCGGTCTTCTTGTGGAACCGTTCAGCCACCTCGACCGGCATGGGAGCGCCGCCGGAAGCCGCCATTCGCAGAGATGAGAGATCGCGTTTTTCGAATCCGGGCACCGCGCAAATTGCGATCCACATGGTCGGCACACCGGGAAAAATGGTTGCACCTGCCTCGATGTCGTCGAGCGCCTCTCGCGGGTCGAACCTGGTGCGAAGCCAGAGCTCGTTTCCGCTGCGAAGCGAACGCAGCATGACGGTTGACAGCCCGTAGATGTGGAAGAGCGGCAGATAAAGCAGGATCCGGTCCGGCTCTTCCGTCAGCAGGTTCCAGCCTTCATACCAGGCTTCGTAGGAGGATACCGAGGCTGACAGATTTTCGTGGGTCAACATCGCAGCCTTGGGAAGGCCGGTTGTTCCCCCGGTATACTGCAGTAACGCAACATCATCGCCCGAAACCGGCAACTCGGCTGCCTGCCCTTTGCCCCTCCGCAAATCGCGCCAGGTCAACGCCCTGTCGTCATTCGGCAGCGGACCCGTCTCAACGCTATCACCCCAGATCGCGTCATCGCACACGACCAGCCTGCCACCGAATGAGGCTGCCGCAAACGCCGCCGCCTTCTCGGCCAGTTGCCCGAGATTGGTGGTAAGGAGCAGCGATGCACCGCTGTCGGAAAGCTTGTGGGATAGCACCCGTGGCGCATCGAGGGGGCTTGCGTGCACCACCGTGGCGCCTGCTTTGAGCGCGCCGAAGAAACACACCGGATGCCAGGGCGTGTTGGGAAGCAGTAGCGCGACCCTGTCGCCCGGTTTGACACCGAGTTCGACAAACCTGCCCGCGGCGATGTCGATTGCATCGGCCAGTTCTCGATAGCTGATCTTGCGGCCCCTGAAGTCGAGTGCCGCCCTGTCGGGCCATTTCGCCGCCGCCTTGTCCACCAGATCATGAACCGGAAAGGTCTCTATCTCCATTCCGGCTTTCATTCCCGGCGGGTAGGAAATCTCCCAAGGTGCGGCGGCTTTGCTCAATCCATCAAGCCTTTCCAGCCTGAAGCGCGGCGAATGTCGCTTCATTGTCCGCCAGTTTCTTCAAAAGGGCGGCCGGCTTGAACACATCGTTGCCGGTTTTACCATGCCAGTATTCGAGCCGTCCGACGATTTTCCGCAAGCCTGTGTTGTCTGCCCAGTACATCGGTCCGCCTTTGCCGATCGGAAATCCGTAGCCATTGATCCAGACGATATCGATATCGGAGGCACGCGCCGATATGCCCTCCTCAAGGATTTTGGCGCCTTCGTTGATCATCGGATAGAGCGTGCGCTCCGTGATCTCGTCGTCGGAGATATCGCGACGGTTCACGCCCAACTCACGCGCTTTTTGCTCGATCAGATCGGCTATCCAGGGATCCGGGATCGGCGTTCGCCCGTCTTCGTAGCGATAGTAGCCCTTGCCGGTCTTCTGGCCGTATCGGCCAGCGTCGCAGACTGCATCCGCCACCGGAGCAGTGATGCCGAGCGCCTTTCGGGTGCGCATGCCGATATCGAGACCGGCGAGGTCGCCCATGGCGAACGGGCCCATGGGCCAGCCAAAATCGGTGAACACCTTGTCGACCTGCTCGGGCAGCGCGCCTTCGAGAAGCAGGGATTCCAACTCCGCGCCACGCGCACCCAGCATGCGGTTGCCGATGAATCCGTGGCAAACGCCCGAGACGACCGATACCTTTCCGATCCGCTTGCCTACATCAAGCGCGGTCGCCAGCACGTCGGGCGCCGTTTTGTCGCCGCGCACGATTTCCAGGAGTTTCATCACATTGGCAGGCGAGAAGAAATGCATGCCGAGCACGTCGCCAGGCCGACCGGTAAAAGCCGCGATCCTGTTGATGTCGAGGTAGGACGTGTTGGATGCCAGTATCGCCCCCGGTTTCGCGATCTCGTCGAGCTTACTGAACACCTGTTTCTTGACGCCGATCTCTTCGAACACTGCCTCGATTATCAGGTCGCAATCGGCAAGATCGGCATAATCGGTGGTGCCGGCGTAGCGCGCCATGCGCTCGGCCTTCCCGCTCTCGCTCAACGATCCGCGCGAGACCGATATGTCATAGGTTTTCGAGATTCGCGCAAGGCCCGCATCGAGCGCTTCCTTGTTCATCTCCAGCAATGTGACAGGGAAACCGGCATTGACGAACGACATGGAGATACCGCCACCCATGGTGCCGCCGCCGATGATGCCGATCCTCTTTACCGGTCTTGGCTTTACGTCTTTTCCGATGCCAGCAACCTTCAACGCTTCGCGTTGCGCGAAGAAAAGATGGCGCTGGGCCTTGGACTGTTCACTGGTCAGCATGTCAAGGAAGTATGCGAGTTCCTGGGCGCACCCTTCTTCAAACGGCATGGTGATCGCATTACGCACCGACTGGGCGCAGATCACCGGCGCCTCAAGTCCACGCGTCTTTGCCGTCAGTTTTGCGATCAATGCGTCGAAACCCGCAAGATCGGCGCGCGCGGCAGCGAGTTTTTCATCCCTGTCGCGAACCTTCAAATGCGGGCCGCCTTCTCGTGCCTTCCTGTCGGCAAATGCGACAGCCGCATCGACCAGATCATCCTCGGCGATCGCATCTATCAACCCGTCGGCCAACGCTTCGCGTGCCTGCATGAACCGCCCGTTCAGAATGGCCTCGAGCGCCTTTTCCGGACCAATCAGGCGCGGAAGGCGCTGCGTGCCGCCGGCGCCGGGAAGCAGGCCGAGCTTTACTTCCGGCAAACCGAGCTGGGCCTTCGCATCGGCGATACGGTACTGGCAGCCGAGCGACAGTTCCAGCCCGCCGCCAAGCGCCGTTCCGTGAATGGCGGCAACGACCGGTTTGTCGAATGTTTCCAGCGTGGCGATCAGGTCGAGGAGGGTCGGCTCCTTGCGCGGACCGCCGAATTCGGTGATATCCGCGCCGGCGACAAAGGTGCGGCCCGCGCAGGTGAGCACTACCGCGGCCACCCCATCATCGTCGCGCAGCGCCTTCAACGCCGCGTCGAGCGGCTCGCGCATGTGAAAGCTCAACGCATTCACGGGAGGATTGTCGATGGTCACGACGGCAACGCCATTCCAGCGGGCAACGGTTACGTAGTCAGACATTCTTCCTCCGATTTAGGCAATCAAGCCGCCAACATTCGATCAGCCGGACGTACCGGCCGCATCCAGAAACTCCCGCACGAGTGACGCAAATCTGTCGGGCTGCTCGATGCACGGCAGATGTCCGGCGTTCTCGATGATTTCGAACCGCGAGCCGCTGATCAGGTCGGCCAGAGTTCTCACGAGACCGGGCGGCGTAGCGCCGTCCTGATCGCCGACAACGCAAAGTACGGGAAAATTCAGGGCGCGCGTCGATTCGGTCAGATCGGCGTCGCGTATGGCTGCGCAAGTGCCGACATAACCTTCGACCGGCGTCCGGTTCAACATCGCCAGGTATCCGATATAGTCGGCATTTGCCGGCGAGCGAAAGGAAGGCGTGAACCAGCGCTCCATGATGGCGTCAGCAATAGAAGCGATGCCGCCGGCATTGATGGCGTCGATGCGCTGGTTCCACAACTCAGCAGTTCCGATTTTGTGTGCGGTATCGCTCAGCACGAGCGCCGAAACGAGATCAGGACGAAGGGCCGCAAGCCCCTGCGCTATCAATCCGCCGACCGACAGTCCGACGATTGCCGCGCTTTGCACTTCCAGGTAATCGAGCAGCGCCGCCAGATCGGCTACGTGATCGGTCATCGCGTAAGGCGCTGGCGTTGCCTCCGACAAACCGTGACCGCGCTTGTCGTAGCGAATGACTCGGTAGTCCCGCCCGAGCTTTCCCGCAACTTCGTCCCAGATTCGGAAATCCGTACCGAGGGAATTGGAAAAGGCAATTGCCGGACGGGCTTGCCCGCCTGTGTCTTCATAATGCAGCACTACATCGTTGACGCGGGCAAACTTCATGAAAGGCATATCCTTGTAAACATACTACCGAGTATGTTGCAACAAATCCGGGAGGTCAATTCCGGGAGGTGAAGATTCAGCCACCTGTCAGCGTTCGCTGCACGGCTTCGCGCCAACCCGCCCGCTTGGCCTTGCGGGTCTTTGCGTCCATCTGCGGCGAAAACCGCTTTTCCAAAGCCCAGGATTTGGCAAATCCGGCCTGGTTCGGCCACAATCCCGCCTTCGAACCGGCAAGCCAAGCCGCACCCAGCGCGGTCGTTTCCAGAATTGTCGGCCGGTC
>JBFIBB010000221.1:0-5634 GCA_041582695.1 Rhizobiaceae bacterium | reverse complement strand
GATCGTCTCCTCGATTCGGTCCCGAAACAGATCGTATCCGGTTTCGGCATGGGCCAGAATGCAGAGATCGATCAGTTGCGCGTTATCGTAAAGCATCTTTTCGAAATGGGGCACCAGCCATTGCGCGTCGGTCGAGTAGCGGCAAAGCCCGCCGCCGACATGATCGTAGATGCCGCCAAGGAGCATTTTTTCGAGGCTGTCAGTCACCTGTCGTTTCATGCCGGCATTTCCGGTTTGGAGTGCCGACAGCCAGAGCGCGCACATATAGGGCGCGTTGGGAAATTTAGGCGCGCCGGATATGCCGCCGAATCGCGGATCCATGATCGAGGAAATGCGGCTCGCGAGCTCGATAACGGGTTTGCAGTCCGGATCGGCGGGGGAGTGGTTGGCGGCAAGGCGCTCGGTTACATGGTTGGTCAGATTGTCAGCGCCCGAACTGATTTCCGCGCGTCTTTCGCTCCATGCCTGATGCACGCTGCGCATAACCTGGATGAACCCCGGCCGGCCGTATCGAGGCTCCTTCGGAAAATAGGTCCCGCCCCAGAAGGGACGGGCGTCCGGGGTCAGGAACATCGTCAGGGGCCAGCCGCCCTGTTCGCCTGTGGCGTGAAGCGCTGCCATGAAGATCTGGTCGATGTCGGGCCGCTCCTCACGATCCACCTTGATGTTGACAAACAGGTCGTTCATGACGCCAGCCACTTCGCGGTCTTCGAAACACTCGTGCGCCATCACGTGGCACCAGTGGCACGCGGCATAACCGACGGACAAAAGAATTGGCTTGTCTGTACGCCTTGCGGTATCAAGCGCGGCCTGACCCCAGGGCTGCCAGTGAACCGGATTGTCCCGGTGCTGCAGCAGATAGGGGCTAGTTTCACCGGCGAGCATGTTCTTTCCGGTCATGGAATGATCCAGATTTGTGTTGATCGGTTCGACATGGGCTAAAGCGCAGGATGCACGGGATGACAACTGGAACGCAAGACACGATTTTCGCGCTCGCCAGCGGTCAGTTGCCGGCAGGAATAGGCGTAGTACGGATCAGCGGCCCTTCCAGTCGATTCGTGCTCGAAACGATGTGCGGAAAAGAGGGTGCGCCGCGCCGCGCGGTGTTTTCCGAAATCCGTTCCGCCGATGGAGAACTGCTTGACCGCGGTCTATCTGTCTGGTTTCCGGCTCCGGCAAGTTATACCGGAGAGGATTACTGCGAACTGCATCTGCATGGCGGCAGGGCAGTTGTGTCGTCGGTATTGGAAGCGCTGATGCAGATTGACGGGGTGCGCGCAGCGGAGGCTGGCGAGTTTTCGATGCGGGCGTTTGTCAATGGGAAGATGGATTTGACGGCCGCGGAAGCGCTAGCCGACCTGATCGATGCGGAGACAGCGGAACAAAGAAGGTTTGCCCTCTTCAATGCGGGATCGGTGCACGATAAACTATATGAGCGTTGGCGCGGCGAAATCGTCGAGATCCTGGCGCTGATGACGGCCGAAATCGATTTTGCAGACGAATCCGATGTCGAAGGCAGTCTCGATGCGGCAAAGCTGGTGAGGCTGACAACACTAGCCGATGAAATCGATTCGCATGTGAAACAATACCGGGCGGGAGAGATCATCCGGGAGGGTTTCAAGGTGGCGCTTGTCGGTGCACCGAATGTGGGGAAATCGAGCCTGATTAACGCGCTTGCCGGTCGCGAAGTCGCAATCGTAACGGATATTCCCGGCACGACGAGGGATGTGCTGGAGGTATCGCTCGACCTGAAGGGCCGGAAAGTTGTTGTTTTTGATACTGCGGGATTGCGGGAAAGCAACGAGCCGGTGGAAAAAATCGGAATTGAAAGGGCGCACGCCTCGGCAAGGAATGCCGATCTTGTGATCTGGATGTATGACGCCGGGGGCGGCATCGTCGAGGATATCGTCCCGGATACGGAGGTTCCGGTCCTGCGTGTGGCGAACAAAATCGATCTTGTATCCGACAAGGCCATGGTCGGTTCCGATATTGCCATTTCAGCGGCGACAGGTGCGGGAATTGATGTTCTGACTGAACGGTTGGCGGATGTGGCGGCGAATGCGACCGGCAATCCGAGCGTTGTCCCGTTCAGGCAGAGGCATGTTGCGCTGCTTGGCGAGACGAGCGCCAATCTTCGTCAGGCGGCGGCGATGGCGGGAGACGCCATCGAACTGCGCGCCGAGGTGATGCGGCGCGGCGCGGACAATCTCGGCCGGATTACCGGGCGCGTTGACGTCGAGGATCTTCTCGACGTCATATTTTCGCGGTTCTGCATCGGCAAGTGATTCACGTGAAACACGCTCCGGCTTGAATTCTTCGATGATTCACGTGAAACAATTGTCGAAACGCCGCCGGTTCTGTATGCGGTGTTTCACGTGAAACAATCAATCTGGAGAATCGGACGGCGAGCCGCCCGATACATGCATATCGAATGAACGCGACGGACAAGCAGGAATTCGACGTTGTCGTTATCGGCGGCGGTCATGCCGGTTGCGAGGCCGCATCTGCGTCGGCGCGCTACGGCGCCCGGACGGCACTGGTAACGCTCGACGCCGCCGGGATAGGGGTCATGTCCTGCAATCCGGCAATCGGCGGTATCGGCAAGGGTCAGTTGGTGCGCGAGATTGATGCCCTGGACGGGTTGATGGGCCGGGTAGCCGATGCGGCGGCGATCCAGTACCGGTTGTTAAACCGCAGGAAGGGTCCCGCGGTGCGGGGTCCGAGGTCCCAAGCGGACAGGAAACTTTACCGTCAGGCGATGCAGGGCGAAATTGCCGGGCACGGCAACATAGCGGTAATCCGGGGCGAAGCGGTCGGGCTTGAGATCGTCGATGGACGCGTTGCTGCGGTCATTCTTGAGGATGGCCGGAGAATCCGGTGCGGCGCGGCCGTGCTGACCACCGGAACATTCCTCGGCGGTCTTATACATATCGGCGAGAAGCGGATAAAGGCGGGCAGGATCAATGAGCTGGCTTCGTATGGACTATCGAAAGTCCTGCGTGGCGCGGGGTTTTCGCTTGCGCGGCTCAAAACTGGCACGCCGCCGCGGATTGATGGTCGCACCGTCAATTGGTCCGCCGTGGAACTTCAGCATGCCGATGATGAGCCGGTGCCGTTTTCGTTCCTGACGAAAGGATTGCGCAACAGGCAGATCGCCTGCGGCGTCACTCGGACGACACCCCAAACGCACGAGATCATACGCCAAAACCTGCATCGATCCGCAATGTACTCTGGCGCAATTGCGGGTGTGGGACCGCGATATTGCCCGTCGATCGAGGACAAGATAGCCAAATTCGGCGATCGCGACGGGCACCAGATTTTTCTCGAACCCGAAGGTCTCGACGATCACACGGTATATCCGAATGGCATATCGACTTCCCTTCCGGAAGAGGTACAGCGCGATATCGCTCGCACGATTCCCGGATTGGAGAACGCGGAAGTTATCCAGTACGGCTATGCGATCGAATACGATCACGTAGATCCGCGGGAATTGCGTCACACACTGGAGACAAGACGGATACCGGGACTGTATCTCGCCGGTCAGATCAACGGCACAACCGGATATGAGGAAGCGGCCGCACAGGGTTTTGTCGCCGGCCTCAACGCGGCCAGAAAGGCGGGCGGCGAAGACGGAGTGGTCATCGGGCGCGGCGACGCCTATATCGGCGTGATGATCGATGACCTTGTCGGTCGTGGCGTATCGGAGCCATACCGGATGTTTACTTCGCGTTCGGAGTTCCGTTTGTCGCTTCGGGCCGACAATGCCGACCGCCGCCTGACGCCGTTGGCGATCGGGCTGGGCATCGCCAGCGCTGAAAGGAGAGCGGAGTTCGAGCGCAAGCGGAAGGCGTTTGAAGTGGCCGTCGCGCTTGCAAAATCGCTTACAGTTACGCCGGACAAGGCCGCATCCAAGGGCCTGAAACTCAACCGTGACGGTATCCGACGTTCTGCTTTTGAGCTTATGTCCTATCCGGACATGTCATTGGAGGATCTCATGACGATTTGGCCCGAACTTGGCCGGATCGATCGTCACAGCCGCGAGGATCTCGAAAACGAGGCGCGCTATGCGGCCTATATCGACCGCCAGGATGCCGATATCGCGGCAATGCGGCGGGAGGAGGCGCGTGCGATACCGGACGATCTCGATATCGGCGCTCTACCGGGACTGTCCAACGAGTTGAAACAAAAACTGACATCGGCCCGGCCGCAGACGATTGCGCAGGCGCAGCGAATCGACGGGATGACGCCAGCGGCGATCGGGATCATCATTGCCCAGATCAAACGTGGCCAGTTGCGCCGGGACGTGGCGTGAACGATCCGAAATACGATGCGTTGCGTCGCCTTGCCGGCGATGTTCCACGTGAAACATACGATCGGCTTGTGTTGTTCGAAAAACGGTTTGGCGAATGGAACCGTCGCATCAACCTTACATCGGAGTCCGATCGGCAGCATTTGTGGCAACGACACATCCTCGACAGCGCCCAGCTGCTGCGGCTGGCGCCGACAGACCCGGTATGGCTCGATATCGGCTCTGGCGGGGGATTTCCGGGCGCTGTAGCGGCGATAATGCTGAAAGATTCCGGCGAAGGCATCGTACACCTGGTGGAAAGCAACCGGAAGAAAGCGGCCTTTCTGACGAAAGTCATGGCCGAAACCGGTGCTCGCGCGTGTGTTCACGCCTGTCGTATCGAGTCGCTGCATGGCCGGCTGGATGGCATAGATGTGGTTTCGGCCCGGGCTGTTGCCGAATTGAGCCGGCTTTTGAACCTGGCGCGGCCCTGGATCGAGGCCGGAGCCAAAGGATTGTTTCAAAAAGGACGGGATTACCAACGAGAAATCGAAGATTGCCGTGACGGCTGGACATTCGATCTGGTAAGACATGCCAGCAGAGTCGATCCTGGCGGCGTAATCCTGGAAATCGGCAATCTGCGCAAAAAGTTGTGTTGAATCAGAGTGATAGCAGCACTGCGTCCGGTCCGGACAACATGGCTGGTGACGGTAAATCATGAGCGCTGATCAAAGAATCATATCGGTTGCCAACCAGAAAGGCGGCGTCGGCAAGACGACGACCACCATCAATCTGGCAACTGCGCTGGCGGCCATTGGCAAGCGCGTGCTGATCATCGACCTAGATCCGCAGGGAAATGCAAGCACCGGATTAGGAGTGGAGACGCAAGACCGGCTTGTGTCTTCCTATGATGTCCTGATGGGGCATGCGGCAGTGGAGAAAGCCGCGATGCCGACGGCGGTACCGGGTCTGTCGATCATTCCGTCGACCATGGATCTTCTTGGCGTGGAGATGGAAATAGCAGCCAGCCCGGACAGGGCGGTGAGGCTTCGCAACATGCTGCGGCGCCCCGGGCAGGCTCCCGTCGAATTCGATTATGTCCTGATCGACTGTCCGCCGTCACTCAATCTCCTTACACTCAATTCGATGGCCGCGGCAGATTCGGTCCTGGTGCCGCTTCAGTGCGAATTCTTTGCACTTGAAGGTCTTAGCCAGTTGCTCAAGACCGTCGAGCAGGTTCGCGCTTCGCTCAACCGGGATCTTGAAATCCAGGGCATCGTCATGACCATGTTCGACGGCCGCAACAATCTCGCCAATCAAGTGGTGGCGGACGTACGGGCCCATAT
>JBFIBB010000220.1:0-5694 GCA_041582695.1 Rhizobiaceae bacterium | reverse complement strand
AACAGACGCCATCGACATTGCCTTCGGCGCGGCGCTGACCTCGAACTACATGTTCCGCAGCACCAGCCAGACGCAGGACAGGCCTGCGCTTCAGGGCTACATCGAAGCATCCTACAACATTTTCTATGTCGGCGTCTGGGCTTCGAATGTGCGATTTGGCGGCGTCAACGACGTGGAAGTGGACGTCTATGGCGGCGTCCGGCCCGAATTCGGCAATCTTTCGCTCGACCTCGGTTTTGTCCAGTACATCTACCAGAAGGATCCGACCGACTACGGCGATCTTTATGCCAAGGCCAACTACGCCTTTACCGACATGTTCACCGGCGGCGTGGAATATTATCACGACCCCTACAACGACTGGGACTGGGCTGCGCTGGTGGCGGAGGTTAGCGGGTTGCCCTTCGAAGTTTCGGCATCGGGCCATCTGGGCACCGACTTCGGCTCGCTACAACTGGGCACCGACAAGGTGGCTTGGGATGCCGGCGTGTCGCGCACCTTCGTAGATGTCGTGACGCTTGACCTGCGCTACCACGATTCGAACGTAGACCCTGCGCGTTTCGTGGCGACCCTGTCGGTGGACACGACGCTTTCGGCGCTGATTGGATCGGGCGGCAACTGACGGCTTAGCCGGCGTTCGGGTGGCGGTGCCGCTACCCGAGCGATTCTCGCATCGCCTTGATAATGTTGTTTGCGCCATCGGCCATGTAGCGCTGCTCGTTGCCGATGGCGAAAAGGGAAAAACCCATCCCGGCGTAGCGCCCGCACAGGTTTGGATCGGCCAGGTACATCCCGGCCATCTTGCCTTTTGCCTTTGTCTTGCCGCCTATTTCCGCCACCGCAGGCATCATTTCCTCCAGCGCTGGATCCATCACCTTTCCGCCGCTCCATGCGATCGAAAAATCGCCCGGACCGAAAAACACGCCGTCGATTCCGTCGACCGACAGGATGTCCTCAAGCGCGGCGAGGGCCTCGCGCGTCTCGATCATCGCAAGCGCAATGGTATCGGTGTTTGCATTCGCCAGATACCGGCTGGCGGAGAAATCCTTCTGCAGCGTTCGCGGCCGCATCGGTCCCCAGGAGCGGCCGCCGACCGGCGGAAACTTCATCGCGGCGGCAAAGGCTTCCGCGTCGGCGCGGCTGTTGACCATCGGCGCCACGACAGCGAGTGCTCCGAAATCGAGCGCCCTGCTCGCCAAGTCGTTTCGCCCGACGGGAATCCGCACCAAGGGCGCCGCGCCGGCGCTTGCCACCAGCGTGATCGCTGAGAGCACGCTTGCCTCGTTGTGACCGCCATGCTGCATGTCAGCCAGCACCGCATCGAAGCCGAGCGTTGCGATCATTTCGCAGGCAAAAGGATCCGCCAGGCCCGACCAGCCGCAAAGCACGGTCCGGCCCGCGCGCATTTCCGCTGCCGAGATCATGAAACTCCCCCCTCGAAAACGAACACTATCCGGCTCGTCAGCCTTCGCTCTGGATTTCCCTTACGGCCTGTTCCAGCAGTTCGTCCATCGTGCGGCGAATCTGGTGGTCCGACTGGTCTACCCCGGCCGCGTCGAAATCGCCACGCACCTTGCGGAAGACGTCGTTGTCGCCGGCCTCCTCGAAATCCGCGACAATGACCTCCTTGGCGTAGGCCAAGGCATCGTCGCCGGTCTTGCCGAGTTTTTCGGCAGCCCACAGCCCGAGCAGTTTGTTGCGCCTCGCCATCGCCTTGAACTTCAACTGTTCATCATGCGCGAACTTGTTCTCGAACGCGTTCTCGCGATCCTTCATCGTATTCATCGGCCAGAATTCCTCCGGGGCTCGTGGATTTCGATTCCTTACGGTTTTTATATGGGTTGGAGCGCCACAAATCAAAAGCGCGATTGTCGCGCTGATCAACTTTTTGCCGCGTCTTGCTGAAAAGCCCGCCAAAACCGGTTGACGGCAGCCATTCCTGCATTGAGATCGCGCGATATTTCGTCTACAGACCGCCTGACAGGGCCAGTTCCCGTGGCCCGCTCCATCGCCATATGCGTGAATACGGCATGTCCGTCCGCGAAGTCAGAGACCCGATATCATGAACCGTCGCCGCCGCATTTATGAGGGCAAGGCCAAGATTCTCTACGAAGGGCCAGAACCCGGCACCCTGATCCAGTTTTTCAAGGACGACGCCACCGCCTTCAACAAGAAGAAGCACGAGGTCGTCGATGGCAAGGGCGTGCTCAACAACCGCATTTCCGAGCACATCTTCACCCATCTGAACCGCATCGGCATTCCGACGCACTTCATCCGGCGGCTCAACATGCGTGAGCAGCTCATCAAGGAAGTCGAGATCATTCCGCTCGAGGTGGTCGTGCGCAATATCGCCGCCGGTTCGCTGGCGACACGCCTCGGCATCGAGGAGGGCACCGTGCTGCCCCGTTCGATCATCGAGTTCTACTACAAGGCCGACGCGCTCGACGATCCGATGGTTTCGGAGGAACACATCACGGCTTTCGGCTGGGCCGCGCCGCAAGAGATCGATGACATCATGGCGCTCGCCATCCGGATCAACGATTTCCTGTCGGGTCTGTTTTCCGGCGTCGGCATCCAGCTCGTCGATTTCAAGATCGAATTCGGCCGCCAGTACGAGGGCGACATGATGCGCATCGTGCTGGCCGATGAGATTTCGCCTGATTCCTGCCGGCTCTGGGATGTCGATTCCAACGAGAAGCTCGACAAGGACCGTTTCCGCCGCGACATGGGCGGGCTGGTCGAGGCCTACCAGGAAGTGGCCCGTCGGCTCGGCATCATGAACGAGAACGAGCCGCCGCGGCCCAAGACAGGCCCCGTGCTGGTCGCCTCGAAACCCGACAAGGACAGCATCCACTGAGCCAGGGAGCAGACCATTGATCAAGGCGCGCGTAACCGTAACGCTGAAAAACGGCGTACTCGACCCGCAGGGCAAGGCCATCGAGCACGCGCTCGATACGCTCGGCTTCGGCGGCATCGGCCACGTCCGCCAGGGCAAGGTTTTCGATATCGAGCTCGAAAGCGCCAACAAGGCCAAGGCCGAGGCGGATCTGAAAGCCATGTGCGACAAGCTTCTGGCAAACACGGTGATTGAAGACTATAGTATCGCGCTTACCTGAGGTTGCATCAAGGAGCAGGCAATGCCTGAAGTGACCAACGAGTTGATGTTTGAGACACTAAAGAAAGTACACGCAGACATAGGCGAAATGAAATTCGATCTGCACGAGATCAAGAAGCGGCTCACCGGCACGGAAGAAGCCATCGCCGGAGTTAATCGACGGCTCGATCGCCACGACGATCGCCTCGACCGCATCGAGAAGCGGCTCGACCTGCGCGAGCTCGCCGAGGCACAGCGAAAGTACGATCCAGACAAATGAAATCAGCCGTCATCCTGCTTCCCGGCCTCAACCGCGACCGCGACATGATCGCGGCGCTGACCAGGATTTCCGGAAAACCCCCGGTCACCGTCTGGCAGACCGACACGGAAATTCCCGATGTCGATCTCATTGTCATTCCCGGCGGTTTCTCCTTCGGCGACTATCTGCGCTGCGGCGCCATCGCCGCGCGCATGCCCGCCATCCGCGCGGTTGCCGAAAAGGCGGCAAAAGGCGTGCGCGTGCTTGGTGTCTGCAACGGTTTCCAGATCCTGCTCGAGGCGGGACTTCTGCCCGGCGCGCTGATGCGCAACGCCTCGCTCAAATTCGTCTGCCGCAAGGTGCGCCTGGAAGTCGCCAACGCCGATACGGTGTTCACCCGGGGCTACGCCAGGGGCCAGGTCATCGATTGCCCCGTCGCCCATCATGACGGCAATTACTTTGCCGACGCCGAAACGCTGGCGCGGCTTGAAGGCGAAAACCGCGTCGTTTTCCGCTACGCCGAAGGCACAAATCCGAACGGCTCGCTGAACGATATCGCGGGCATCGTCAACGAGGCCGGAAACGTGCTCGGCATGATGCCGCATCCCGAAAACCTGATCGAGGCGGCCCATGGCGGCCGCGACGGACGCCCGCTGTTCGAAGCGGCGCTGAAAGCCGCCGCGTGAAGCGTCTGGCTGCCATCGGCGCGCTCGCATCCCTTGCCGCATGCCAGAGCGAACCTGTCGGCGGCCCGCTTTCGATCGAAGTGGGCGCGCCGACTTCCATTGCGGTCCTGCAGACCATCAACGAGGCCGGTCAGCGCTGCTGGATCAAGCCGGGCGGCAAGCCGTTTCGCGATTATCGACTCATTCCCGAGCTCGACACCTTGACCGGAACGCCGCGTATTCTGCTGGTCGAGCGCAAGGCCGCCACGGGCCGCCCCAAGCTTGTCATCGAATCGACATCCGCGCCGGTCAAGGTGAACACTTATGGCCCGCTGGCGCGCTCGGCGCTCGGCGCGCGTGTCAACGCCGACATCATCCGCTGGACGACCGGGGACACGCGCTGCGCCGGTCACGGGTAAACCGGAGTTTTCGATGACCGTCACGATCTATCACAATCCCGGCTGCGGCACCTCGCGCAACACGTTGGCGATCATCCGCGACCGCGGCATCGAGCCCGAGGTGATCGAATACCTGAAGACGCCGCCGTCGCGCGCCCGCCTGGTCGAACTGATCGCGGCCTCCGGCCTGCCGGTTCGTGGGATCATGCGCAGCAATCAGAATCTGTTCTCGGAACTCGGGCTCGGCGATCCGGCAAAAACCGACGGCGAGCTGATCGACGCGATGATGGAGCATCCCATCCTGATCAACCGCCCGATCGTGGTCACGCCCAAGGGCGTCCGGCTCTGCCGGCCCAAGGAAACCGTGCTCGAAATCCTTTGACGAAATCAGGCTGCAATCGGCCCCAAATGTCGCATTGCGATGTGACCTGCCGGTCGATAGCTTGCGCGCCATGAACAGAAGAACACCGCACAATGCTTTCATGCGAGCCGGTATAATGCTGGCTGTCCTCGCCAAGATCGTTCTAGCTTCCGCGCCGCTTTTGTCCTCGCTGTCCCATGCCGGATCCGCCTCTCACGGTGCCAATTCGATGCAGCAGGCGGTCAAGATCGGTGACCTCGAAATCGAGGCGCCCTACGCCCGCGCCACCCTGCCCGGCGCGCCGGTCTCCGGCGGCTACTTGAAGATCAGGAACACCGGGTCCCAAAGTGACAGGCTTCTCGGAGGCACGGCCGATTTCGCCCGCGCGGTGGAAGTGCACGAGATGGCGATGGATGGCGAAGTAATGAAGATGCGCGAGATCGCGGGCGGTCTGGAAATACCGGCGGGCGGCGAGGTCGTGCTCGAACCAGGCGCTGTCCACCTCATGTTCATGCAGATCGCAGAGCAGCTCAAGGAAGGCGAAGTCCGCAAGGTTACGCTGCGGTTCGAGAAAGCGGGAGCCGTCGAACTGGATTTCCCCGTGATGCAGGTCGAACGCGCCGGCCATGGCGGCATGGGTCACTCCGGACACGGCAAGTCCAACTGACCGCCCCGGCCGGAAAACGCCCCGCCGGCATGGCAATGTGACGGCGGGGGATAGCTTGTTTTCGGTTCGCGCGGCCTGACGGCAAAACGATGCTAGAATCCTGTTTTGCCGTCCATGAAAAACGTATCGCCGTCCCAGAACGGGCGCGCGGCCTCTTCCATGGCCTGGGCCCGGGTGATCCCGATATCCCTCAGGTGATAGTCGCTGAGCATCGCGAGCGCCCGGCGGCTGCGCCGCCGCGCGGCCCAGATTT
>JBFIBB010000219.1:0-5697 GCA_041582695.1 Rhizobiaceae bacterium | reverse complement strand
CGGAGAGAATGTCGCTTACATGCCAGGCGGCCGCCGCGCTGAGTAACCTGGCCTCCGACCGTATCGCCGGCACGCCGTCGACACCGTTGCCGAGCGTTGTGACCCGCCCGAGATTGGGAAAGATCGTGTAAAGCTGCACCAGGTCCTTCAGTGAAAAACCCGCGCCGCCGAGGCCGACTGCAAGGCCGGGTGTTTCACCGCGCGGCAACACCGGCGCGGCGTCGGCGCGATTGAACAGGTTCGCCAATCTTGCCGGCCCGACCGCTTCCAGCAACAGTAGCGCAGGCACGTTGAGCGACATTTGCAGCGCTTCCCGCACCGTGACGTCGCCCTGGTAGGTCAGGTCGAAATTCTGCGGCCGGTAGCCGGAAAAATTTGCCGGACGGTCGGAGATGATGGTTTCCGGCGCGGCCATGCCTTCCTGCAGCGCAAGACCATAGATGAAGGGCTTCAGCGCCGAACCCGGCGAGCGCACCGCCCGGCTCATGCCGATCCAGCCGAAGCGCCTGTCGTCGAAATAATCCGATGAACCGACCTCGGCCAGGATTTCGCCCGAGCTGGCGTCGGCTAGCAGGATCGCGACCGATACCGACGGTCCGAGTCCACGTGCCGCCGAACGGGCCACGGCCTCGAGATTGGACTGTATCTCGCGGTCGAGCGTGGTGCGAACCTTCTCCGCGTCCCTGTTGGCGGCTAGCGCCCGGTCGAACAGATGCGGCGCCAGCGTTGGCATTGCGAACCGGATATCGGGTACCGGTCCCCGCGCGGCGCGATCGATCTCGCTTCGGACAATGACCCCCGCATCGGCCATGCGCTGCAGAACACGGTCGCGCGCCTGCCTCGCGGCGTCAGGATAACGGTCGGGCCTGCGGAGCTCGGGCAATTGCGGCAGCGCGACCAGCAGTGCGGCCTCCGACAGAAGCAGTTTCTTCGGTTCCTTGCCGAACCAGGCAAGGGACGCAGCGCGCACGCCCTCCAGATTGCCGCCATAGGGCGCAAGCGTCAGATAGGCTTCCAGGATTTCGTTCTTTGACAGCCTGCGCTCGATTTGCAGCGCGCGCGCCATTTGCCGGAATTTTGCGCCAAGCGACCGGCTTTCCCTGGGTTCGATCAACCGGGCGAGCTGCATCGACAGTGTCGACCCGCCCGAAACGATCCGCCCGTTTGCCAGCATTTGCAACGCCGCCCGTCCCATCGCCAGCGGGTCGACGCCGTGATGGTCGAAGAAACGCCGGTCCTCGTAGGCGACCAGCATCTCGATGAATTGCGGGTCGATTTCGTCAATTTCGACCCGCATCCGCCAGCGCCCGTCGGCGGTTGCACGCGCCCTCAGAAGCGCGCCGTTTCGGTCGGTCATCTCCGGCGACAGCCGCTCGAGTTCATCGAAGGGCGGGGGGTAACGCCGGTCGAGGTCGTCGGCAATGACCGCGGCCGCAAACAGTATGATCAGCGCCGCCGCCGCGCCGCAGCCGGCATTCCACCAGAAGCGGAACCGAGGCGACACCTCAGCGCGCCTCGATCGCCATCACGCTGGTTGCGGTTCGCGCCGAAAGCTCCGGCCGGTACATGTCCTCCACGCTTGCCGCCGGATGGGCGTAAACGCCCGGCGTCACGGCGCGCACAACATAGGCGAGCGAGAACTCGCGCTCCTCGCGTCCCGACCGGTCGAACGCGGCGATGAAACGGTCATCGCGAAATTCCAGATGCGCCGCCTCGGTCTGCGGCAGCCATTCGAATTCCGCCAGTTCGGCGCTGCTGACCAGCCGCGGATTGTCGATCTCGAAACCGGCCGGAAGCAGGTCATTGACGAGTATGCGCGACGGCCATTCATTCTGCTCGACCACATTGATCACCACGACGAAACGGTCGTTCTGCTTCGCTTCGGACACGTTCGCAGGGGTTCCGTCCATCTGGTAGTAGGTGCGCTCGATGGTGAAGCCTTCTCCGCCTGCTGGCAGCGGCTGTTCCGGCGCGGCGATCGCCGTGATAATGGCCGAAACCGCCTCGCTGCCCCGGTTTTCGATGACAACCGGATTTGCCGCCAGTTCCTCGCCGGCAAGTCGCCTGGCGAAATTGCCGCTGTGGGCTGCGCCGTCGACGGCGATCTCTATCGGAGTGCCGGCCTCGACGGCCCGCGCCGCCAGCAGCATCCAGGCCTGTTCCTGCGTGCTGGTATAGCGCCGCGCGCTCTGTCCCGCCGCGACCAGATCCATCATTGCCGGAACCGATGCCGGCACCGGCCGCGTTTCGGCAGCGAGCGCCAGCATTGCTGCATTGTCGCGCAACGACGAGTCGTAGTCGTTTCGCCAGTTGCTCATGCCGCCATTGCCGGACGCAAGCCGGAATGCCGAAGCAAAGGCGCGGACCGACCGTTCGTTGTCGCCGTAGAGCGACAGGCTCGCCGCCAGCTGCGCCCTCGCCATTGGCGAGGCAAACGCATCCATCTGCGTGTCGGCGTAGTAACGCAAATCGCCAGCCGAAGCGCGCCGGTTGCGCGCCAGCACATACAGCGAATAGGCGATGGCCGATCCGTCGGATTTGATGTCGTTGTTGTAGGCAAGCGTGTTCTGCAGATTGTCCAGCGCCTGCCGCATCGCCGTATCCGGAACCGTGTATTTCTGTTCGCGGGCCCGCGTCAGGAAGTCCGTAACATAGGCGTCGAGCCACAGATCGCCGCCGCCGGGCCCCCAAAGGCCGAACGAGCCGGACGACGACTGGTACGACAGGACCCTGTAGATCGCATCCTGTATTCGTTGACCGACATCGGGATCGTCATCCAGCCCCGCCGCCTTCGACAATTCGGAGACGTAGAGTAGCGGCAGCGCCCGGCTCGTCGTCTGCTCGGCGCAACCGTACGGGTAGCGGTCGAGCGACGTCAGCAGTCCCGGCACGTCAAACCCGTTGGCGTGGCCGACATTGATGGCAATGCTCGCGCCTCCAAGCAGCGAACCGTCGAGCAGGCCGGCATCGATTCTCAGGCTTCCGCCGTTGGCGGCAAGCGCAACCTCGATCCTGCGCGGCACCGGCAGCACCGCCGGTCGTACCGGCACGTCGATCACCTGCTCCAGCCGCATGCCATCCGCGCCATCAAGCGCCACCAGCACACGTCCATTCCCAGCCTCCAGCGCGCTGACACCAAGGGTAACAACGTCGCGCTGGCCGGCCGCAAGCCTTATCGTGCGCAGCCCTTCAGCCACGGAAAGCGGGCCTTCCGTTTCGACACTCAAGGTGAAGTCTCCGGCCGGCGCGTCCGTATTGGCCAATTCGAGGCGAATATCCGCAACGTCGCCAGGCGCCAGGAAACGCGGCAAACTGGCAGTCACAACGACCGGATCGCGTACGACGACGTCTTTTTCGGCGTGGCCTACACCGGTTCTGGTCCAGGCGACGGCCATCAGCCGGACGGTGCCGTTGAACTGCGGCATGTCGAAGCTGATCACCGCCTTGCCCTCGCCGTCGAGTTCGACAATGCCGGAATGGAACGCTACCAGCTTTTCGGTTGGCGGACTGCCCTCCGTGCTAGCGCCCTGACCGTCGCCGCCCGAGCGGATGCGCCCCATCACGCCAGCCGAACCGTCGATCAACCGGCCGTAGATGTCGCGGATTTCAAGACCGAGCCGGCGCTGACCGAAATACCAGCCATCCGGATCGGGAGCGGCGTAGCGGGTGAGGTTCAGAATTCCCACATCGACGGCCGCCACCGTCACAAAAGCCTTCTCGCCCGCGCCCTCACCGCTCACCGAGACCGGTATCTCAAGCCTTTGCCTTGGTGCGGTCTGGTCGGCGGCGTCGAGTTTCACCTCGAGCTTTCGTTCGCCGGGATCGACCTTCAGCCACTTGACCCCGATCGCCCGCATCGGCATGCGCGAGGCTTCCTCGTCGCCCGGACGCAGCAGCGTCGCCGTGACGTAGGCGCCGGCGCCCCAATCGGCGCCAACCGGGATCTCGATTTCCGCGCCGCTTTCGGGCACGCTGGCCGCATGCGTCGCCAGCACCGTTTCGGCGCCGACCGTCACCAGCAGCTCGCCGGCAAAACGCGGTGATACTTTCAGCTTCGCCACGTCGCCGGCGGCGTAGCTTTCCTTGTCGAGCGCGATTTCCAGCCCGTCCGGCGTGTTGGTTGAACTCGCCTCCACGTACCACCCGGCATAAAACTCGATGCTGCTGGCCGGACCGTCGGCGCTCGCCGTCTCGACTTCGAAGCGGTAACGCCCCCAATCGACCGGCGCCGTCACCACCTGCGGGGAATCGGCGCCGATGTCGATCGTGCCGTCCGCGATCTCGGTGGTGTAGTCGACCGGTTCATATTTCCAGCTGTTGCCGTCGCGGTACCACTGGTAATTTCGCTCCACTTTCACAAGCGACCAGTTGACGCCTGCCAGCGCCTGGCGGGCACCGTCCGGCGCAACCGCGATCACGCGGAAACCGGCGACTGTATTTTCCGGTACCGCATCACCGTCGAATTCAGGCGCGATGCCGATCATCGGACCATCCGGCAGCACGGCGATCTGCAGATCGCGCTCCACCGCCCGGCCGCTGCCCTCGCGCATGCGTATGTTCACATCGGCCGACAGCAGCCGCGTTCCGGAGGGAACCGAATCGAGCCGCACTTCGAAACTGGCCTTGCCTTTCTCGTCCAGCACCGGAAGGTCTTCGAGAGCGATGGTCGTGTCCTCGCCATCGTCTTCATCTGCCAGGCCGAAGCTGTAGCCCTTGTGCAAAGCCCATTCGCTCGTTGCCCGCACCTTGACCTCGCCTTCGAGTGAAAGGCCAGCGGCCGGCGCGCCGTAAAGGAAGCGTCCGTCGACGGCCACTTCGGCCGTTTCGCCGATTGCGATCGCCTGCTTGTCGGAGGAAAGATCGAATTCGATCCGGTCCGGCACGAAATCCTCGACAAGGAACGTTTTCTCGGCCAGCGCCGGCTTCTTGGGATCGGCGTGGACACGCATCGTCCATGCGCCCCGCATGGCGTTGACCTGCAGCGGCAGGTCGAGCCCGTAGCCGCCAAGCGACGGTTCGTTGACGACGATGCGCCGGTCTTCCATCCCGTCGGGCCGGGTGAAGATGAATGTCAGCGGCAAACCTTCCACGGCCTCGGAGGAATTGTTGCGCAGTAGCGCGTTGGCATGCACGGTTTCGCCGGCGCGGTAGACACCGCGTTCTGTCCATGCAAACAGGTCGAGCGCGCCTGGCGCCGGGCGTCCGTCAACGCCCCGGTCCGACAGGTCGAATCCGGCCCTGCCCATGTCGAGGAACACGAAGTCGCCCCCACTTGTGCCGGCGGTGACCACCTGTGGCGCCATGCCGCCCTGGCCGCGCGCCAGTCCGGCGGCAAAGCTCGCCCGTCCGTCGCTGTCCGTCTCCGCGGTCGCGAGCACTTCGTTGTTGCGCGCGATCAGCTTCAGTTCGACGCCGGAAAGCGGCTCGGCGCTGGCAAGCGACCGTGCGAAGATGTTGATCCCGTCCTCGCCGGAATAGGCCGTCAGGCCGATGTCGGAAACGACGAACCATTGCGTGGCGACTGAGTCCCAGTTGTCGCGCCGGTCGCCTTCCGGCTTGGCCGTCAGCACATAGATGCCGGGCTCGCGGGCCGGCAGCGCCTCGTCGACCGGAAAACTCGTGACGACTTCCTTGTTCTGCTCGGTCGCGACATCGAGCTTGCCGCTCCACACCCGGCTGCCGGTGCTTCCGGCTATG
>JBFIBB010000218.1:0-5719 GCA_041582695.1 Rhizobiaceae bacterium | reverse complement strand
GCGAACGGCCCGCCACTGGCGAACCGATGCAAACTGATTGCACCGGATTTGTTTCAGAAAATGCTCGCAACTTTTCCAAATTCTTCCTATTTCTGTTAAAACTGTTTTTGACGCGCGTAAAGGAAAACGGGCGAACCAGGGAGCAGACTTCGTTTCCATCCTGTATTAACGGATGGAATGAACTGAGATAAAAACAGGGCTGGTAGATGCACGATAATAAGATCCGGAACATGGACGAGTTCGCCGCAAAATGCGGCGTATCGCGCCCCACGGTCTCTAAGTATTTCAACGATCCCGACAGCGTGCGCTCGTCTACCCGCGAGCGAATTGAAAAAGCTCTCGAACGCTACGACTATCAACCCAACATCTACGCCATCAATCAGAATCGCCGGCTCACCAAGACCGTGGGAATTGTCGTGCCGTATCTTGCCGACCCTTTCTTCGCTGAGATCGCGCGGCAAATAGAGCAGAGGATCGTGGCGGCCGGTTACAGACCGGTTCTGTTTAGTGCTTATGGCGAGCAGGAACTGGAAAACAGCATCCTGGACAGCCTGCGCTCGCTCAAGCCTGCGGGCGTTCTTCTGGCTCCGCTTGGGCGCGCATCGGACCGGGCGGCTATCGACAAATTCTGCGAAGACGTGCCCACCGTCCTGTTCGACAGCAATATCGACGGAATCGGCGAAGCCTTTGTAGGATCAGACAATTTCAGCTTCGTTTCGCAGACAGTCGAGTATCTGACCCGAACCGGCGAGTCCCCATGCTTCTTCGAAATGCGCTATCCGGCCAATCCCAATGCCAACAAGAGGCGAACCGCTTATTTGAAGATGATGGAAAAGCTGCGGCTGGAACCGCACGTCTTGAGCGTTGAGGGAGAAGGCTGGGCTTTCGAGGAAATCGGCCGTCTCGGAGCGCTTAAGCTTCTTGACGAAAAATCCTTGCCCACGAACACCGTGCTCTGCAGCAACGATCGTCTTGCAATCGGATTTCTTGCCGCCTGCTATGAACGCGGCCTTCGCGTCGGGCGCGGCGAGGGCTGTGCGTTGCGCGTGGCTTCACATGACGATCATCCGTACTCTCGCTTCACCTGTCCTTCCCTTACTACGGCGGCGCATGATTACGATACCGTCGCAAACCGGAGTGTGGAGACGCTTCTCGCGCTAATCGACAGCGGCGGCCGCTTTCCCAGCCGGACCGAAACGCTGTTTCCGGCGCGTCTGATTCTGAGGGCATCTGCATGATTCTCATCAAAAATTTACGCGCGTAAAGATTTATCTTGACTCCAGATCATTTTTTCCCTTAGTGTTTATGAGCGCATCCTAAACCAAGGGAGGAATGGATGAACCCGAAAAAGCTGTTGCTTGCCACCGCCGCTGTTGTTGCCTTCGGCGCTGGCAATGCCCTTGCGGAAACCATCACTATCGCCACTGTGAACAATGGCGACATGATCCGCATGCAGGGTCTGACCGACGATTTCACCGCCAAGACAGGGCACAAGGTCGAGTGGGTGACTCTGGAGGAGAACGTGCTCCGTCAGCGCGTTACCCAGGACATCGCCGCGAAGGGCGGCCAGTTCGACATCATGACGATCGGCATGTACGAGACGCCCATCTGGGCGAAACAGGACTGGCTGGTCTCACTCGACGACCTTCCGGATTCCTATGACATTGATGATTTGCTGCCAGCAATGCGTAGCGGACTGTCGCTCGACGGGACGCTTTATGCCGCGCCTTTCTACGGCGAAAGCTCCATGATCATGTACCGCACTGATCTCATGGAAAAAGCCGGGCTGGAAATGCCGGAAGCGCCAACATGGGAGTTTGTGGCCAAAGCCGCTGAGGCAATGACCGACAAGAGCAACGAGATCTACGGCGTATGCCTGCGCGGCAAGGCCGGTTGGGGCGAGAACATGGCCTTCATCACCACGGTTGCCAATTCCTTTGGCGCGCGCTGGTTTGACGAGGACTGGAAGCCGCAGCTCGACAGCGCCGAATGGAAGGAAGCGGTCACTTTCTATTATGACCTCATTACGAAATATGGTCCTCCGGGCGCCTCGACAAATGGATTCAACGAGAACCTTTCGCTTTTCCAGCAAGGCAAATGCGGAATGTGGATCGATGCCACCGTCGCTGCCGCCTTTGTGACCAACCCCAACGACTCGACCGTGGCCGACAAGGTCGGTTTTGCGCTGGCGCCTGATGCCGGCAAGGGAAAGCGGGCGAACTGGCTGTGGGCCTGGGCGTTGGCAATTCCGGCGGGCACCCAGAAGGTAGACGCTGCCAAGGAATTCATCAACTGGGCGACCTCGAAGGAATATCTGGAGCTCGTTGCTTCCAAGGAAGGTTGGGCAAACGTGCCACCCGGCACCCGGACCTCGCTCTATGAGAATCCGGAATATGCAAAGATTCCCTTTGCCAAGATGACGCTCGACTCGATCAATGCAGCCGATCCGAACAATCCGACGGTCGAACCGGTGCCTTATGTTGGCATACAGTTCGTCGCCATTCCCGAGTGGGCCGGAATAGGCACGACTGCCGGTCAGGAATTCTCGGCCATGGTCGCCGGACAGCAAACGCCTGAACAGGCCCTCGAAAAGGCTCAGACGCTCGTCGCAGACGAGATGGAAGCTGCAGGTTACTAACCTAACCTCCCCGGTTTGGGGGCGGCTCCGGCCGCCCCTGGACCACTTGTTGCCAATACTGACAAGTTCCTGATTCGTGGCCGCATTTGTGGGGCCACATTGCGAAGGAGGTGCGTCATGGCTACGCAGCATTCACGTTCAGCAGCCCGTTTGATGATGGCTCCGGCGGTTGTCCTCCTGCTGGGATGGATGCTGGTCCCGCTGATCATGACCCTTTACTTCTCGTTCAAGCGGTATTTGCCGCTGCGTGGCGGCGATCTCGGCTGGATTGGTTTCGAAAACTACGTGCGGTTCGTCACCTCGAGCAGTTTCTGGCCGAGTGTCTATACGACGCTGATAATCGTCGGTGGCGTCCTGGTGATCACCGTGGTCATTGGCGTATTGCTTGCGATCCTTCTCGACCAGCCGATGTGGGGACAAGGAATTGTCCGAATCCTGGTCATCGCCCCGTTTTTCGTCATGCCGACCGTCTCGGCACTGGTTTGGAAGAACATGTTCATGGATCCGGTGAACGGATTGCTGGCGCATTTGTGGAAGGCATTCGGCGCACAGCCGGTCGAATGGCTCAGCGATGCCTCGCTCACTTCCATCATCATGATCGTTTCATGGCAATGGCTGCCTTTCGCCACCCTGATCCTGCTGACGGCGATCCAGTCGCTCGACAGCGAACAGCTCGAGGCAGCCGAAATGGACGGCGCGCCGGTTTTGTCGCGGTTTTTCTATATCATCCTGCCGCATTTGGGCCGGGCGATAACGATCGTCATTCTGATCCAGACGATCTTCCTGCTTTCGATCTTCGCCGAGATTTTCGTCACAACACAGGGATCGTTTGGCACCCGGACACTGACCTACCTGATCTTTCAGCGTGTGCTCGAAAGCCAGAATGTCGGGCTCGGATCGGCGGGAGGCGTTTATGCGATCATTCTCGCCAACATCGTTGCCATCTTCCTGATGCGCATCGTCGGCAAGAACCTGGACGCGTGAGGAGGAAGAGAAATGGCCCGCGCAGTCACCAACCAACGCAAGACCATCAACACCGTTGCCGCATGGGCGATCGGATTGCTGATCTTCTTTCCGATCCTGTGGACCATCCTGACCAGCTTCAAGACGGAAGCACAGGCCATCTCGGATCCCCCGGTATTCCTGTTCTTTGACTGGACGCTCGAGAACTACTCGGTTGTCCAGGAGCGCTCCAACTACATGCGGTATCTGTGGAATTCGGTGATCATCGCAGGCGGCTCCACAATTCTGGGAATTATCGTTGCGGTTCCGGCGGCCTGGTCCATGGCATTCGTTCCATCGAGACGGACCAAGGACATCCTGTTGTGGATGCTGTCCACGAAGATGCTGCCGGCTGTAGGCGTGCTGTATCCGATCTATCTGATGTTCATCAGCCTTGGTCTTTTGGACACGCGTACCGGCCTGGTCCTCGTCATGATGCTGATCAACCTGCCGATCATCGTATGGATGCTCTACACCTATTTCCGCGAAATCCCAGGTGAAATCCTAGAAGCGGCACGGATGGATGGGGCATCGTTGCGCGACGAGATACTCTATGTGCTAACGCCAATGGCGGTGCCGGGCATCGCCTCCACCATTCTGCTGAACTTCATCCTCGCGTGGAACGAGGCGTTCTGGACGCTGAACCTCACGGCCGCGAACGCTGGTCCGCTGACCGCGTTCATTGCGAGCTATTCCTCGCCGGAAGGCCTGTTTTTCGCGAAGCTCAGCGCTGCCTCGACCATGGCGATCGCTCCGATCCTTGTCATGGGCTGGTTCAGCCAGAAACAACTTGTCCGTGGCCTGACGTTCGGCGCGGTGAAATAGGGGAAGGCTATCATGGGACAGATCAGGCTCAATCAGGTCACAAAGACCTTTGGCGACGTCAATGTAATCCCGCCGCTCGACCTTGAAATCAATGACGGAGAGTTCGTCGTCTTCGTCGGTCCTTCGGGCTGTGGCAAGTCGACTCTTCTGCGCCTCATCGCGGGCCTCGAAGATGTTACTTCGGGCAGGATCGAGATCGACGGCTCCGATGCAACCGAGCTGCCGCCGGCAAAACGCAGGCTGGCCATGGTGTTCCAGTCTTATGCGCTCTATCCGCACATGTCGGTGCGCAAGAACATCTCCTTTCCGCTCAAGATGGCCAAGTTGGATCAAGCGGAAATCAATCGGCGGGTCGAAAACGCGGCCAAGGTGCTGAACCTTACGGATTACATCGACCGCCGTCCCGGTCAGCTCTCCGGCGGCCAGCGCCAGCGCGTCGCCATCGGGCGGGCGATCGTGCGCGAGCCCTCGGCATTCCTTTTCGACGAACCGTTGTCGAACCTCGACGCCGCGCTGCGTGTCGGCATGCGCCTGGAGATTTCCGAACTGCACAAGCGGCTCGCCACGACGATGATCTATGTGACCCACGACCAGGTCGAGGCCATGACCATGGCCGACAAGATCGTCGTCCTGCATGCTGGCGTCATCGAGCAGGTGGGCAGCCCGCTCGAACTCTATCAGACGCCGCGCAACGTGTTCGTGGCGGGTTTCATCGGATCGCCGAAAATGAACCTGATCTCGGGCGCCGAGGCGAAGAAACACGATGCCCACACCATCGGCGTGCGGCCCGAGCACATATCCGCATCGACATCCAAGGGAACCTGGAAGGGCGTGATCGGCGTTGCCGAACACTTGGGTTCCGACACGTTCCTGCATGTCCATGAGACGGGCCTGGCGGAAACGGTCACCGTCAGGGTCGGCGGCGAATTCAATGCTCGCCATGGCGACACGGTGTGGCTGACACCTGAAGCCGACAAGATCCACCGGTTCGACCAACATGGGCTGAGGATTGCATGAAGCGGCTTGAGGGCAAGTCCGCATTGATCACCGGCGCCGCCCGCGGCATAGGCGCCGCGTTTGCCGCGGCATATGTGCGCGAAGGCGCAATTGTGACCATTGCGGACATCGATATCGCTCGGGCCCGCGACACGGCCGCTTCGCTCGGCGGCGGGGCTTACGCGCTGGAGATGGATGTAACTCGTCAGGACAGCATCGATGCCGCCGTGGCCCTTGTTGCGCAACGCACCGGCGGTC
>JBFIBB010000217.1:0-5728 GCA_041582695.1 Rhizobiaceae bacterium | reverse complement strand
TCGTGACATCCCCCACATGCGCGGCAAGGTGCAGGCCGTCATAGCGTGCGATATCAGCTGCCGATGGCGCCGTCTGGGCCTGCGCGGTAGCCGCGTAAGCAATCAGCAGGACCAGCAGGATACGTCCCATGGCTTCTCCTTTTGAAAGGGCCTGACCCGGGGGACAAACCGCACCCCGCGTCAAAATCCACTCAGCGGCGATAGCTTCGAAACTAACCCGCTCTCAGGTCGCGTCAATGTCGTCAACGGCGCATAGCCAAAATGGATCGCCGGCCGGGTATTCACCAACAATCATCCTGGACCTAACAGATAGGGCTGTTCACGATTATCGGCTGGATGTCGGTTTGCTGCCCATCCGGCGTCGCTGAAAAGTTGGATGCTTTCGAGCTTTGCTTACGACCGCAACTGCCTACAATACCAACCTTAATGGCAGGCTGATCTCTGTACCGGCACATGCCGCTGTTGCGATATCGGTCCTAGCGATAAGGCGGCGCGTAGAGTATTCCGCCAAGGTTCCAAAGTTGATTCATGCCGCGAGCAATTCCCAGCGAACTGCCGTCGCCGAGGTTTCGATCGAAGATTTCGCCATAATTGCCAACGATTTTTATTACCTGAACGGTCCAATCATTTGCCGTGCCGAGATCGCTTCCAAGTTCCCCCTCGATGCCGAGGAAACGCCTGATTGCGGGTTTGTTGGATACGAGAGCTTCACCTATGGTATCTGAAGAAATGCCCATCTCCTCGGCATTGATAAGTGCGAACAGCACCCATTTGACAAACGTTGCCCAAGCCGGATCATCCTGCCTGACAACCGGCCCCAATGGTTCCTTTGAAATCGCATCGGGGAGAATAACCTGTTCACTGGGCTCGGATAGCTGCAATCGCCAAGCGTAAAGCTGAGACATATCGCTTGTGATGACCTGGCATTCCTCATTTTCATAGGCTGCAACAGCCTCAGTTGAAGTACTAAGTGCAACGGTCTCGTACTTCATATTATTTTCAACAAAATAGTCCGGGAGGTTAGCTTCACTGGTCGTTCCCTTGAGAACGCAGACGTTGTTGCCGCCGAGCTCGAGCGAAGAAAGCAGATTTGACGAGCGCGGGACCATGAATCCTTGGCCGTCATAATAGGAAACACCAGCAAAAGTCAGCCCATACCGGGTTTCTCTTGACAGAGTCCAGGTTGAGTTGCGCGAAAGCAGGTCAACCTTGCCGTCGCGAAGCGCATCAAAACGCTCTTCGGCAGAGAGCGGTAAGTATTCAACTCGTTCATCTTCGCCGAATACCGCCACCGCAACAGCGCGGCAGAAGTCGACATCAAATCCTTCCCATTTGCCTTCCTTCTGATCTGCGAATCCTAAAAGTCCGACGTTTACGCCACAAATCAAATGCCCACGCGCTCTAATCTCATCAAGTGTGCCTGCCTTCACGACGTTGATCGTACCGAGTGAAGTCAAGATCATCGTCAAGAACGTTATGATCGCGACTATCCGAGCATGAGATGTTTCCATCGTTGTTTATCCTGTCTCGGTGGAACTATTCGTCAGAGTTTTGGAGTTTGGCGTACGATTACCCGTGTCCCCACCGGAACTTTCTCGTAAAGGGAAATTACATCCGGGTTGATCATCCTGAAGCATCCCGATGACATGGCGTAACCGATCGTCTTTGGTTGATTGGTTCCGTGAATCCTGTAGATGGTTTCGCCCAGATAAAGCGCGCGTGCTCCGAGCGGATTCCCCGGACCTCCCGCCATGAACCTTGGCAGATAGGGTTGGCGTTCGATCATCTCCGGAGGTGGTCTCCAATCCGGCCACTCCTGCTTTCGGCTTATCTTGTGAATACCTTGCCATTCGAAGCCAATCCGGCCAACACCCACGCCATATCGGATCGCGCGGTCATTACCTTGTACGTGATACAGGAACCGTTCCGCGGTGTGGATGATGATGGTACCCGGCGGCTCTTGGGTGCGGAAGAAAACCGGCTGCGGACGAAGCTCCGCCGGTAGCATTTCTTCCTCGGCGGTCGGCACATAGCCCGGTTGTTCGGGAACATCCAGTTCCTTCCGCTGCGCCCCGTAGGACGGGATGGCAAACGACAAAATCAATATGCACGCAGCGGCGAGCGTCGCTTTAGTCACGTGTAACACCTCCGGTCCTCAGGAATTTTCGCAAGGTACATATACCATTGTTCCGTAGACCGAGCGTACTTGCGGATCTATCCATTCCGTTACCAGCACGCCCTCATCGTAAGAAATGACAAGCCGGTCCTGCGGCACGCCGGTCGGGCCTTTTGGGCCTAAATAGGATCGCCCTTGCTTGTCCACTTTCCAGAAGATTTCGGACGGTTGGGATTGTCCAATCGCGTGCATGAGGATACCCCCGTTGGCCCCGGCGCCGATGTTGTAGGGGTTACTGCAAGCGATCATTGCTTGAGCGAGAGTGCGTTCACCGTCTTCTTCCCGATGGTAGGATGCCAACCCGTAATCGCCTGGAAGCGCGGCCATGTCCAATCGAATGGGTGTAGGCGCTGTTTTTTCCTCCGGCTTTGCAACCAACGAGGTCGATGTGCACGCTGGGAGTACAATGTAAGCAAGCGTCGCAATCAGTGTGCCGAATCGAAGTGGATTTTTCTGTTCGCGTGATCTCGGAGGCGCTATTTCATTTTGGACCATTGCCGCAATTCGAGGCTTCATCAAATGGTTCCAACTTGCCAATTTCAGATACGTAATCAGATTAGAATATTTACCGAGCAATGCAATGACCCATTCGGTATCGGTCTAGCAGACCAACTTCCCGAAAACTGGGCCGCACGGTCATTAGCCCCATCTGAGTGGTCTAGCTTGATTGTTGGTGCATGCTGATCCCTTGGCCCATTTCGACGATGGTTTCCGGGGCTGATCAGAAGAACGAATTACCGACGAAATCAATTCGCCTTATTGTGGATGAATGTTGAGGGCGGATACAAACTACAAAATTGTAAATCAAAGCACTTCAATCTACCCGAAGCAGCTTTATTGGCTGCAGCCACGAGCTGCGACGGGCAGTTTTTCGATCGTGCCGTCCTCCCCCACAACATGTACTGCGTCAACCAAATTAGACACCACGCAGGCATGGTTTGGAATTATCGAAATCACCTCTCCGACATCCGGTTGCCAGTTGGTGGCCGACAGGTCGACATGCCCGTGCTCCTCGCTCAATCCGACAATACGCGCATCCGGCGCTCTGGTGATCAATCCATAGTCAGTCAGTCCGATGAGATCCGACGTCAGTGCTTTTGAACCGGCGTCGATGATTGCCCGCTTCTCCGTCGGCCGGCTGACCACCGTTGCCATAACCGTCAGCGCGCAATCGTTGACATGGCAAGCACCCGATTGAACTAGTGATCGATCATTGTAGATGTAGGTTCCTGCACGGTGTTCGGTCGCCGACTTCACTTGGTCCACACGGCCGAGATTAGGTGTGCCGCCGTTGCTGACGCGGTCGCAGACAAGCCCATTCTGTTCGATCAGGACTTTGGCTTCGCGCAACCAGGCGTCGACGGCCTTCATGTCGGCCATCGGCGGGTAGGTCATCAATCCCGCGAACTGCAGGCCATTCGACGATGCAATTGTCTTGGCAAGCGCGAGCGCCGCCTCTGGGTTTTGAACGCCGCAACGCCCCTGACCCGTATCGCATTCAACCAACACTGCAAGCGGTTTCTTCGAATTAGCGAAGGACTTTGATAGACCGGCAACGACGAAGTCATTGTCTGCGGTTACCGACAGTTTGCATTTCGTTGCCAGCGCCGCCAATCGTGCCAGTTTCTCTTCGCCAATGATGTTGTAGGTGATTAGAATGTCCTCGAGACCGGCGGCAGCCATTACTTCGGCTTCGCCGATTTTCTGGCACGTTATTCCGCAAGCACCGGCATCGATCTGCATCTTGGCGAAACGTGGGATGCGGTGCGTCTTGATGTGCGGCCGGAACTTGACACCCAGTCCATCGAACAACGCCTGTGTACGTTTGATGTTGCGTTCGACGGTGGCGATATCGATCAAAACAGCGGGTGTTTCCATGGTTTTTCAATCACATGTTAGCGTTGCTGATGTTGCTTGCTCTACTCGCTACTCGCGATTTGCCAGCACTTGCTCGTAGCGGTGCGACATTATCTCGATGACGTTGCCAAAGGGATCTTCACAGTAGCAGACTTTGATTGCTTCACCGGGTACAAGTTCCCAGATCTGCGAGCGTTGCTTGCCGCCATTTTCCGCGATCTCTGCAACTTTCTCCTCGATGTCCGGATCGGTGAACGCGATGTGGAAAAATCCATTCTTCCAATATTCCATCGTGTCGTTGCGCCGCTCCGGTTTCGGCTCGAGGAACTCGAACAACTCAAACCCGGCACCATCGCCGGTTACCATGTGTGCAATCTTCATACCGCCGTATCGTTTGCCGCAAATGTCCGACGATAGGTTTCCGAAATGCGAACCGTCGGGGCGCACCTCGGAAGGCCCCGATATCAGCACCAAACCGAATATTTTTTCATACCAATCAATGGCGGCATCAATATCCGGTACGGAGACGCCAACGTGATTGAAAACATGAGCAAATGTACCGACCATATGGATAAACCCTTGAATTAGAGGTGCACGACCTTGCCGGTCGCCGCGGATTCTTCGGCCGCGAGCGCCGCCTCGAGAGCTGCCATCGATTCCTCGGGAGTGATGATCGCCGGCGGCGTATTCGTCAGACAACATTGCGCAAAGTAGCTGAGTTCCTCTCGTAGCGCGCCGGTCGTCATGCCGCGAAGCTGCGGCCAGTACGTTGTATCCGGGCTCCTGAAGCCATCCTTCGTGCAGATGCCGACATTGGGGAATGTATCCTGTACGTGAACAAAACCCTCCGAGCCGATAATGCTCATCCTTTCATCAATATCGAAAGGGGTCTTTTCGGGCATGCACCAGACCGTTTCCAGTGTCGCTGTAGCGCCGTTGTCGAACCTGTACATAGTCTGGCCGATATCGGGATACTTCAGTCCGCGAAGATCGACCGTCTGCGCATAGGCGCTGACGACGCGGGCACCCGAAAACCACAACATCAGATCGGTGTCGTGAATCGCATCGCCGACGATCGGGCCAATCTTGTTCAGGATTTCAGGTGTCCATGCCGCCGGAATATTACGCCGCGAACTCATCGAGAGGATTTTACCGATCCGCCCTGCTTCGATCTCGCGTTTTGCTGTCGCATAACGCGGATTGAAACGGCATATGTGGCCGATCATCAGTTGTCCACGCGCCTTCTTGGCAGATGTGCAGATCTTTTGGCAGTCGCCGACCGTGTGTGCCATCGGTTTTTCTAGGAAGACATGTTTCCCAGCTTCCAATGCAGCCAATGTCGGCGCTGTGTGCTGGTCCCACATGGTTACGACGCTAACGGCGTCGATATCCGGGTTGGCGAGCAGTTCGTTATAATCCGTATAGAGCTGCTTGACCGCGTACTTTTTTCCCAGTTCCTCGAGGCGCGACTGCGTGCGGGTGCACAGGGCGGCAAGTTCGAATGAGGTGATGGTCGATATCGCATCGCAATGGATTTCGCCAAACCATCCCAATCCGATGACGGCTATTCTGACTTTGTCCATGATCGCTCCTCCCAGCCGCGATTTTATGTCAATGCTTTCTAATTTCTGCCCACAAATCGCCCCGATCTCCCCGGTCCGGCCTTGCCAGCCGACCAAGCGAGTTCTCCGTTGA
>JBFIBB010000216.1:0-5771 GCA_041582695.1 Rhizobiaceae bacterium | reverse complement strand
TGCTCAGGCGAATACTGGATACGCTCTATCTGGCGGGCGGCGTGATCGCGGCCTGTTTCCTGATCGCGATCCTGACGCTGATCGTTCTGCAGATGCTGGCGCGCTGGACGGGCCACGTGTTTCCGGGCGCGACCGATTATGCCGGATACTGCATGGCGGGGGCTTCGTTCTTTGCGTTCGCCTACGCGCTGAACCACGGTGCGCATATCCGGGTTTCGATCGTGCTGAACGCGCTTGGCGACAAGCGCCGCTGGCTGGAGACCTGGTGTTTCGCCATCGGCGCAGCAACGTCGACATATTTTGCCTGGTATGGCGTGCGCGGCACCTACTGGTCGTGGAAATTAAAGGAACTGAGCCAGGGGCTCGACGCCACGCCCGTCTGGATACCGCAACTGTCGATGTCGGCCGGCACGGTCCTGCTCGCTATCGCCTTCTGGGATCATCTGGCCCGGTTGATCTTCACCGGCGGGCACGGCATTCGCGCCGATCTGATCGACCAGAGCCACGCGGAGTAATCCCATGGAACAGCTTGCTCCGATCACGATCTTCCTGTTCGTCCTGTTCCTGTTGCTCGGCTCCGGGGTTTGGGTCGGGCTGGCGCTGCTTGGCGTCGCCTTTGTCGGCATGGAGCTCTTCACGTCGCGGCCGGCCGGCGATTCGATGATCACGACCATTTGGACGGCATCGTCGTCGTGGACGCTGACGGCGCTGCCGCTGTTCATCTGGATGGGTGAAATTCTCTACCGGACGCGGCTGTCGGAGGACATGTTCCGCGGCCTGTCGCCCTGGATGGCGCGGCTGCCCGGCGGGCTGGTGCATACCAATATCGTCGGCTGCACGGTATTTGCCGCGGTTTCGGGATCTTCCGCGGCGACGCTGACAACAGTCGGCAAGATGTCGATCCCTGAACTGAGAAAGCGCGAATATCCCGAAACGATGATCATCGGCACACTGGCCGGCGCGGCGACGCTGGGGCTGATGATCCCGCCGTCGCTGACGCTGATCGTCTATGGCGTAACGATCAATGAATCGATCACCAAGCTGTTCATGGCCGGCGTGTTTCCGGGCCTGGTCCTGGCGGCGATGTTCATGGCCTATGTGGCGATCATGTCGGTGGTGTCGAAGAGCTTCAATCCGAAGCCCGAACCGAAAATGAGCTTTGCCGAGAAGATCAACAACTCACGATTTCTGATCCCGGTTATCTGCCTCATTCTCGTGGTCATTGGATCGATGTATTTCGGCTACGCGACGGCAACGGAAGCGGCCGCCTTCGGCGTCATCGGCTCGCTGATACTCGCAGCCGGGCAGGGCTCGCTCAACATTTCGACATTCATCGACAGCCTGATGGGCGCAACGCGCACATCGGCCATGATCGCGTTGATCCTGGCGGGCGCCGCTTTCCTGTCTCTGGCGATGGGTTTCACCGGCCTTCCCCGCGGACTGGCAAACCTGATCGCCTCGCTGGAGCTTTCGCGTTTCGAACTTCTGATGGCGCTGCTGGTCTTCTACATCGTGCTCGGCTGTTTCCTCGACGGCATTTCCTCGGTAGTTCTGACCATGGCGGTCGTCGAGCCGATGATCCGGCAGGCGGGCATCGACGTGATCTGGTTCGGTATTTTCATCGTCGTCGTGGTCGAGATGGCGCAGATCACGCCGCCGATCGGCTTTAACCTGTTCGTGCTGCAGGGCATGACCACGCATGAAATGAACTTCATCGCGCGCGCCGCCGTGCCGATGTTCCTGATCATGGTGGTGATGGTGTTCGTCCTGATCATGTTTCCCGAACTGGCGACCTGGCTGCCGGACAACATCCGTCAGCGACCCGGCGGATAGGCGGCAGAGGGAGTGCTTGAAGCCGCGTCCAATCTGCTGTCGTCGCCTGCCCTGGCGGGCCTTGTCGTCGCCGTCATCCTGTTCGGCGCGATGGTGCAGGCCGGTCTCGGCATGGGTTTCGGTCAGGCTGCGGCGCCGCTCCTGGCGCTGATCGACCCGCATCTCGTCCCCGGACCAGTGCTGATGCTTGGTTTCGTCACCGCGACCTGGGGCGCATGGCAGGAGCGCGAACTCATTGCGTGGAGCGAAGTGGGAACGGGGCTGGGCGGAAGGCTGACTGGAGCGGCAGCAGCGGTGGCCGCGCTCGCCATGCTGCCGGACAGGAAGACATTCATGCTGGTGTTCGGACTCATGATCGCGGTGTCTGTGATCATGTCGGTGGCTGGCTGGCGGATGGCCTTTAACCGCGTGAACCTGATGGCGATGGGGGCGCTTTCGGGGCTGACGGGCACGATCACTTCGATCGGAGCGCCGCCGCTGGCGATCGTCTATGCGAGCAGGGAGGCGAAAACGGCACGGCCAACGCTGAGCGCGTTCTTTTCGGCCGGTTGCCTGATTTCGCTTACCGGGCTGTTCGCTTCCGGCTGGTCTGGCCCCGGCGACATTCTGCTGGCCGCGATGATGGCGCCGCCAATGATCGCCGGAACTGTCCTCGCCTGGCGGCTGAAAGGCAAATTCGACAAGCGTTACCGGCCGTTGCTGCTGGGTCTGGCGGGAACCGCCGCGATAACGCTGATTGCAAGGGGTCTGTGGTGAGCCTCCTGGTGTCGCTTCTGGCGCTTGCGGCCGAATACGGCAGGCTTTGCCTGACGGCAGGGCTGGTGGTCGCGGTAGCGTTTCCGGGGCTGGCGGGGACGATCAAGCCGCTGCTGCCGGAGTTCGTGACCGCCCTGCTGTTCGTCGCCGCGCTGCGCATCGGGCCGCGCCAGGCGCTCGGAGCGGCTCGCGATATCAAGGCCTCCGCCATCTATGTGTTCATCTTGCAGGTGGCGGTTCCCATTGCGGTGACGCTGCTGTTTTTCGCGCTCGGCCTTGCCGGGCCGCTGGCTGCGGTGATCATCCTGATGCTGGCAGGCTCGCCGATTTCCGGAACGCCGAACCTCTCGATCATGTGCGGAGCCGATCCGGCGCCGGCGCTGAGACAGCTTGTGGCGGGCACCGCGCTGCTGCCGATCACGGTCATTCCCGTTTTCTGGCTGGCGCCCGGCTTCGGTAGCGGACTGGAAGTGCTGGCGGCGGCCGGAAAACTCTTGGCGCTGATTGCGGCGGCAGCAGCGGTGGCGTTCATTATACGCGGCTACTGGCTGAAGGACCCGCAATTGAAAACCTTGCGGGCGATCGACGGGGCCTCTGCAGTCCTGATGGCGGTCATGGTGCTGGGGCTGATGTCGGCGGTCGGGCCGGCGCTGCGCAACGAACCGGGCGAACTGGCGGTAACGTTTGCTGCGGCCTTTATCGCCAATATCGGCATGCAGGTGGTTTCGGCGCTGATGCTGGACGTATCGCCATGGCGCCACATGGCGGTGCCGTTCGCCATTTCGTCGGGCAACCGCAACATCGCGATTTTCCTGACATCGCTACCGGCGGCGATTACCGATCCGCTGCTGCTATTCATCGGCTGCTACCAGATACCGATGTACCTGACGCCTCTCATACTCGGCAGATTCTACGGCCGGCGTGACGGCTGAACGGTTCTCTCGATCGCGCCCAGCCCGAGGTCGAGCGCCCTTGCCGCCTCGCCGCCAAGCCTTCCGGTCAGATCGCGCTGAAAGATCTCGGCGATCGCCACCAGTTCGTTGTAGGCGCGCCTGCCAGCGGCTGTGAGCTGCAGATGCTCGATGCGGCGATCGTTCTCGTCGGTCGTGCGGATGAGCCAGCGGCGCAGTTCCAGGGCGCGGACGGCGCGGCTGACCTTGGTCTTGTGCATGGATGAGTGCTCGACAACGGCCTTGGCGGTGACGGTTCCGTATTGCCCGATGGTCGCCAGCGTGCGCCACTCGGGCCGGGTCATGCCGTGTCGGTCCTTGTAGTGACGGGCAAACCGGCGACTGACCTCTTCAGCCGCCCGTAGCAGCCGGTATGGCAGGAACGCCTCAAGTTTGAGCACCGGGGCAATATCGGCTGTCTGGCGCATCGCAATCCCGTTGATAGTTACATAATCGATCGTTACATCTGTAACCAATAAACAAGAACATGAGGGAATTGAAGCCATGGGCTATGCTTATATGCCTGGCTTCGGCAACGATTTCGAAACGGAATCGCTGCCGGGCGCATTGCCGCAAGGCATGAACTCGCCGCAGAGATGCAACTACGGCCTCTATGCCGAACAGCTTTCCGGATCGCCGTTTACCGCGCCGCGCGGCACCAACGAACGTTCGTGGCTGTACCGAATTCGCCCGAGCGTGCGGCACACCAAGCGGTTCAAGGCCGTGAACCGGCCGCGCTGGAAGACTGCGCCCTGCGTCGGCGACCATGATCTGCCGCTCGGCCAATACCGCTGGGACCCGGTGCCGCTGCCGAACGAGGCGACGAATTTTCTCGATGGCGTCCGAACCATGACGACCGCGGGCGACGTGCTGACCCAGGTCGGCATGGCGGCACACGTCTATGTCGTCAACGAGGACATGGTCGACGACTATTTCTTCAACGCCGACGGCGAGTTGCTGATCGTTCCACAGGAAGGCTCCATCCGGGTCAAGACCGAGATGGGCGTGATGGAACTGGAGCCTGCGGAACTCTGTGTCATCCCTCGCGGCATGATATTCAAGGTTGAGCTGATGGACGGGCCTGCCCGCGGCTATATCTGCGAGAACTACGGCGCGAAATTCACGCTTCCCGATCGCGGGCCGATCGGCGCCAACTGCCTCGCCAATCCGCGCGATTTCAAGACGCCGACGGCCTGGTACGAAGACAAGGAAACGCCCTGCCGGCTGCATGTGAAATGGTGCGGCAGGTTCCATGTCACCGAGATCGGCCATTCGCCGCTCGACGTGGTGGCCTGGCACGGCAACTACTCGCCCTACAAATACGACCTGCGGACCTTCTCGCCGGTCGGCGCGATCCTGTTCGACCATCCCGATCCCTCGATCTTCACGGTGCTGACCGCCCCGACGGAGGAGGCGGGAACGGCCAATGTCGATTTCGTCATCTTTCCGCCACGCTGGCTGGTCGCCGAAAACACCTTCCGCCCGCCCTGGTATCACCGCAACATCATGAGCGAGTTCATGGGCCTGATCTATGGCCAGTACGACGCCAAGGAAGAGGGTTTCGTGCCGGGCGGCATGAGCCTGCACAACATGATGCTGCCGCACGGGCCGGATCACATGGGGTTCGAAAAGGCTTCAAACAGCGAGCTGAAACCGGTCAAGCTGGACAACACGCTGGCCTTCATGTTCGAGACCCGGTTTCCGCAGCAACTTACTGAATACGCGGCAAATCTCGAAACGCTGCAAGACAACTACATCGACTGCTGGGACGGGCTCGAGCGAAAGTTCGACGGCTCGCCCGGGGTGAAATGACGATCGGATATCCGGAGTGAAATGACATGGCAAAAGCATTCGCCTCTGCCGGCGACATGGCGGAGAAGAAAATCTCGTTTTCCGAGATCGGCAGGGACCTTTGGGCGTTTACCGCCGAGGGAGATCCGAACTCGGGCGTGATCATCGGGGACGAGTCCGTCATGGTGGTCGAGGCGCAGGCGACGCCTCGGTTGGCGCGCAAGGTGATCGAGAAGGTTCGTTCGGTGACCGACAAGCCGATCAGCCATCTGGTGCTGACGCACTATCACGCTGTGCGCGTGCTTGGCGCGTCGGCCTATCAGGCGCCGACGGTGATCATGAGCGAGAAGGCGCGCTCGATGGTGGCCGAGCGCGGGCAGGAGGATTGGGATTCCGAGTTCGACCGCTTCCCGCGGCTGTTTCAGGGCCATGAAAGCATTC
>JBFIBB010000215.1:0-5904 GCA_041582695.1 Rhizobiaceae bacterium | reverse complement strand
CTGCAAACCGGTATCGCGATCGATGACGATGGCCAGCGCCTCGAAAGTCTCGATCTGAATGCCGGCGCCACACGGCTGACCGGATCGGTCGCAGGCAACAGGCTCGGAATGTTCGACGGCAAGCTCGCTTTGAAGTCGAATGACATATCGACGGCAGCGGCGCTGCTGCTCGCTGAGGCAAGCGGCAGGGTGGACGCCGAAATCGCGCTCGAATCCACCTCGGGCATGCAGAACGCCGATATCAAGGCCACGCTGGACAAGGTGCGTTATCAGACCTTCGAGGCCGGATCGGGCGAAGTACGGATCGTCCTCGGCGATCTTTTCCGCGTGCCGTCGGCCGATGGCGAAGTTCGTCTGACCGGCTTGCGCGCCGCGTCGATGGACATATCGAGGCTGCATGCGAAGGCGGCCAAACGCGGCGAGACGACAGTGTTCGAGGCCGATGCGGATTTTGCCGATGGCGCGGCACTGGCGGCGAAGGGCGCGCTTGCGAGCGAAGGCGCCGGATACCGGCTGACGCTCGACGAAGCTGACCTTGCGAAAGGCAAGACGCTGGCGCGGCTGGAAAAACCCGCGAGCGTGACCGTGGCCGGCGGAACGGTGGTTGTCGACGACATCCGCTTTGCGATCGGCGGCGGAAGTCTTGCCGCGACCGGCAGGGCTGGCGAGAACTTCGATATGTCGGTCGAATTGACGAAGATACCTCTCGATGTCGCCAACGCCGTACGGCCTGACCTCGGCCTTGCAGGCACCGTTTCGGGCGATGCGAGGCTTGCCGGGACGGCCGACCGGCCCGATATCAGCTTCCGCATCGATGGCGACGGGATCAGTGCGGCGCAATTGCGCGACGCCGGCATGCCGCCGTTTGCGGTGAAGGCGACAGGCACCGCCGCCGGGGAAACGCTGAATCTTGACGCCGTCCTGTCCAGCGACAACGGCATCGGCGCCAGGGCAAATGGCGCGGTGCCGCTGGCCGGCGGATCGCTGGCGGTCGATGTCGCGCTGACCTCGTTTCCGCTGGCCGTGCTCGACCGCGCCGCCGGTAACCAGGGGCTTGGCGGCCAGTTGTCGGGAGACGCCCGGATCACCGGACCGCTCGACCGGCCGAACGCGGCTTTCACGCTGCGCGGCGAAGGGGTAGAGGCCAACGTGCTCGCCGAAGCGGGGTTGGCGCCGCTCGAAATCGGCGCCAGCGGCGATTTCGCCGGCGAAACGATAACGCTCGAAAGGCTCAATGCTTCTGGTCCCGCCGGATTTACCCTCAATGGCAGCGGGCGCATTCCGATTGCCGGCGCTGGGCTCGACTTTTCCATCGATGGCGTGGCGCCGTTGTCGCTCGCCGACCGCCAACTGGCATCGCGCGGCGCGAGCGCGGATGGTACGGCGCAGTTTGCGCTTCGGCTGACCGGGGCGGTGCGCGGTCCGTCAATTGCCGGGCAGGTGTCGATGGAGGGCGCTTCCTACTCCGATCCGCTCGCCAATCTGGCGCTTGCCAACATCTCCGCAGCCGCCGATCTGGACGGCGAAAGGATCGTGATCCGGCAGGGATCGGCCCGCATCGCCGCGGGCGGTGCGGTGACGCTTTCCGGTTCGGTGCAGATTACCTCCGGATCGGGCTATCCGGCCGATTTGAGGATCGGACTGGACAATGCGCGCTATGCCGACGGTTCGCTGGTGGTGGCGACCGTCAGCGGCAATCTGGGCGTCACCGGGCCATTGCTGTTCGACCCGCTGATCGCCGGTTCGCTGTCGGTCGACCGGGCGGAGCTGACGATCCCCGAGACGCTGCCAGGCGGCGCGGAGGGCCTCAATGTGAGGCATATCAACCCGCCGAGGAAAGTTGCGCGGACGCTTGAATTCGCCCGCGCCGACGATGGAACGCCGGTGCCGAGCGGACGGCCGAGCGTGGCGCGGCTAGATGTTTCGGTCAACGCGCCGAACCGCATATTCGTACGCGGGCGTGGCCTCGATGCAGAACTCGGCGGCTCGGTCCGCCTGACCGGACCGGTGACCGCCATCGAGCCGGTCGGCGGATTCCAGCTTATCCGCGGCAGGCTTTCGATCCTCGGGAAGCGGATCGTCTTCGACGAGGGCAGGGTGACGCTTGTCGGCGATCTCGATCCGAATATCCGCTTTGTCGCCAGTTCGCCGGCGGATGGCGCCACGGTGTTCATCACGGTCGCCGGTCGGGCCTCCGATCCCCTGATCACGTTTACCTCGCAGCCTGAATTGCCGCAGGATGAAGTGCTGGCGCGGCTGATCTTCGGCCGCAGCATCGCCGAACTGTCGGCGATTCAGATCGCCAAACTTGCGGCATCGGCGGCGCAACTGGCCGGCGGCGGCAACTCATCGCTGATCGACAGTTTCCGGCAGTCGACCGGGCTCGACGAACTGGACGTGGTGACCGACAGCGGCGGCAATGCCGCCGTGCGCGCCGGACGCTACATCCAGGACAATATCTATCTCGGCGTCGAGGCAGGCGCTTCCGGAACCACAAGGGGCACGATCAACATCGACATCACCGACAACCTGAAGGCGACCGGCTCGGCGGGATCGGAAGGGGATTCCAGCATCGGGGTCTTCTTCGAGAAAGACTACTGATCGCCGGCAACGTTCCGGGAGTTTTCTGTGACGCAACCGTTATGGCAGATGACGGCAGTTGACACCGCCGTGGCGATCCGGTCGCCGGACGTTTCGGCGGTCGAAGTCGTAACCGCCCATGTGGAGCGGATGCGGGCGGCAAATCCGGCGATCAACGCGGTGGTGGTCGACCTCGGCGATGCGGCCATAGAAGCGGCGAGACGTACCGACGCGTTGCTGGCATCAGGCCAGGCTCCGCGCCTGCTCGAGGGCCTGCCGGTAACCGTGAAAATCAATGTCGACTATGCCGGACAGGCCAATTCGAACGGGGTGGCGGCGTTCAGGGACCTGATCGCCTCGGAAGACGCCCCCGTCGTCGCCAACCTGAAGAAGGCGGGAGCGATAACGATCGGGCTCACCAATACCCCCGAATTCTCGATGCGCGCATTTACGGACAATCCGCTGCACGGGCTGACGCTCAATCCCTGGAACGCCGACGTTACCTGCGGCGGTTCGTCGGGCGGGGCGGCGGCCGCGCTGGCGCTCGGCATCGGGGTGCTGGCGCATGGCAACGATATCGGCGGGTCGCTTCGCTGGCCGGCCCATTGTTGCGGACTGGCGACGATACGGCCGACGCAGGGCCGGATCGCGGCCTACAATGCGACCGCGCCGGCCGAACGGCCGCTGATGGCGCAGCTTTTTTCCACCCAAGGCCCGATCGGCCGCACGGTGGCGGATGTCCGTCTCGGGCTTGAAGCGATGGCGGCGAGGGACCCGCGCGATCCGTGGTGGGTACCCGCTCCGGTTGAAGGAGCAAGAACGCCAGGCCCGATCAGGGTGGCGATGGCGAGGGTGTCTGACTCGCTCGACCCGGACCCCGCGATCCTGGAGATCATGCGCAGGGCCGCGGGCCATCTGGAGACGGAGGGCTATGCGGTAGAGGAGGTGGACCTGCCGGACCTTGCCGATATCTGGCAGGCCTGGACCGACATCCTGTTCGAGGAAATCCGGACGCTGCAGGAAACCGCGATGCGGGCGGTGGTGAGCGAAGACTACATTCGCGTCTTCGACAGCTATAACGCCTTTTCGCGTCCGCTCGACAAGAGGGGTTTCATGGAGGCGGTTGCGCACCGGACCAGGCATCTGCGCCGCTGGCTGATGCTGCTGGAGGATTATCCGGTGATCCTGACGCCGGCTTGCGTGCACGCGACCTACGGACCCAGAGCCGACCTCGATGGTGCGGCGGCGGTCGAGCGCATCTTCCGGCAGGGTTTGCACTACATCTCCACGATCAACTATCTGGGCCTGCCGGCTGCCGTGGTGCCTGCCGGGATGCGCGACGGGTTGCCGGTGGGCGTGCAGCTAATTGCGTCGCGCTTCCGCGAGGATATCGCCCTCGATGCTGCCGCGGCGATCGAGAAACACGCAGGCTCGCCTTGCGCCGAATTGTGGTCGCGGGAGATGCCAACCGGGACTGGTTGAGCGATAAATACCCTATTTTTGTCAATGGCTTGCCGGGGATTTCACGAGGATCGATTCAGGCGGTTGATCCATCGATTCAAGCTTGTCCGGTTTCTTTCCCGGCCGGTTCGGCCGCCCAAATCGACATCAAATTCCGCCCGCCTGTCCAACCCGCTTTGCCGAATGAGCGCTAACCTTCCCTGCATAACGCAAGGGAGAAACCGTCATGACCGCATTGAAAGTTGCCGCCGTACAGGCCGCGCCCGTCTTCCTCGATCTTGACGCCACGGTGGAAAAGGCGATCTCGCTGATCGACGAAGCCGGCAGGCAGGGAGCGGGGCTGCTCGCATTTCCCGAGACCTGGGTGCCGGGCTATCCTTGGTGGATCTGGCTCGGTTCGCCCGCCTGGGGCATGCAGTTCGTCGGACGCTATCATGACAATTCATTGCAGGCCGACAGCCCGCAGGAGCGGGCCATCCGCGAGGCCGTAAAGCGCAATCGACTGCACCTCGTTCTGGGCGCCTCTGAGAAGTCGGGTGGAAGCCTTTACCTGGCGCAATGGATCTACGGGCCGGATGGCGAGGTGATCGCGCGCCGGCGCAAGCTGAAGCCGACCCATGTCGAGCGCACCGTGTTCGGCGAAAGCGACGGCAGCCACATCAAGGTCCACGACACCGCGATCGGCAAGCTCGGCGCGCTGTGCTGCTGGGAACATCTGCAGCCACTGGTCAAATACGCTATGTACTCGCAAAACGAGCAAATACACGTTGCGTCATGGCCGAGTTTCTCGCTCTATCGCGGCGCGGCCTATGCGCTCGGTCCGGAACTGAATACGGCGGCAAGCCAGATGTATGCCGCCGAAGGCCAGTGCTTCGTCATCGCCTCCTGCGCGACCGTGTCGCCGGAGATGATCGAGATGCTGTGCGACAGCGAGGACAAGAAGCAGCTCCTGCTGTCGGGTGGCGGGTTTGCCGGCATATTCGGACCCGATGGATCGCCGCTAGCCCAGCCGCTTGGCGAAAACGAGGAAGGTCTGATCACCGCCGATATCGACCTGGCGATGATCGCCTATGCCAAGTCGGCGGCCGATCCCGTGGGTCACTATTCACGGCCCGATGTGTTCCGGCTGATGTTCAACGCCAATCCGGCGCCGGTGGTTTCGTCCTTCGGGCAGGCATACCGGGCTGTCGAAGCCGGCGAACCTGCCGGCAGTGGCGTCGAGCACAAGCAAGCCGCCGAATAGGGAAGAGTGAACCGGCGGGAGCAAGGAACTCCGCGCCGGTCATCTTGAATGGGAGAAAGACATGCTGACCAAAACAGAGACGGGCCGAAAATATCCGCTCAGAATGCCGCCGGGCTGGGAGCCGCCCTATCCGTCCTTTGAATCCCGCTTCGATAACGATGTGGCGGGCGTGGCAATGGCCGTGTTCGGGGCGCAGTTCGGGGAGAGCGGAGCCGCGGAAGCGAAACGCTTCGTGACGGGACTGGCGGCGCTGGCGACAGGTGCAGGGAAGGCGGATCATGTCGATCTGTCGCACTGTGCGTCCGACAGCACCGGTCACGGGCAGTATGTGGCGACGGGATACTGGCTTGATCACGAAGCGCTGACCGGCTTCATGGAGTCCGATGCGTTCAGGGCGCTGTGGACGCGCGGCAGCGCGGAAACCGGCTTCGGCATTTTTCGCGAGGTGTTCAACATTCCGCTCGAGCGCTTCGAAACGCTGCATTCCGGCCCCGATCATGTCGTCGGTGTCGCCCATGCTCGCGCCGGCCTCTCCGATCCCATCCCCACCCATGCGTACTGGGGCAGCATGCGCGACCGCATTCCGGGTTCGGCGGGCGACAAATACGAACCGCAAGGCG
>JBFIBB010000214.1:0-5949 GCA_041582695.1 Rhizobiaceae bacterium | reverse complement strand
ATAGACGATCAGCCGCCCCCGTCTCGCCGGGTCGGCCATGGGTTGTGAAATAATTGCGTCGGCCGTCATTGCCGAAACCTCACAGCTTGATCGCGGGGCGCAGCCCCCACGGCCGCCACAGCAGGACCGCCATCATCAGCAGCATGTTTGACGCGAGTGACAGTTTTGGAAAAATGAAGGCGACATAATTGCCAAGCAGTGCGACGAGCAGGGCGCCCAACAGCGATCCCTCTATAGATCCCAGACCGCCGATAATCACGACGATAAAAACCAGGATCAGCAACTCGCCGCCGAGGGCGCCGGATATCAAACCTTGATACCCTGCCCACATTGCGCCGCCCATGCCGGCCAGCGCCGAACCGACCATGAAAACCGCGATGAATATGCGGTCGATTCTGAATCCGAGCGCCTCGACCATTTCGCGGTTCTCCACTCCGGCGCGGATCAGCAGCCCGATACGGGTCCGGTTCAGCACGAGGTAGAGGACGACGAAAACGGCAAGGCCCAGGAAGAACGCGAAGACACGGTAAATCTCGATGGCGATTTCACCGATGATAAACGAGCCGTCGAGCAGTCTTGGCCTTGGAACCGCGACCGGATTGCCGCCCCAAACAGCCAGAATGATCTGCTCGGCGACGATCAGTGCGCCGATGGTGATCAGGATCTGGCGGAGATGATCGCGATAAACCGGCCTGACGATCACCCGCTCGAAAGCGTACCCCGCTACCAGTCCGAAGAACGCTGCCGCGCCGATCGCAGAAAACAAGGCAAGAAAGTTCAGCGTCAGCGAATCAGCGCCGACCCATGCCGCGAGCGCCGCCAGCGTGGAGGCTGCAATGAACGCGCCGAACGATATGAAAGCCGAATGGCCAAAATTCAGCACATCCATCAGCCCGAACACCAGGCTTAGGCCTGAAGCCATCAGGAAGATCATCATGCCCATGGCAAGACCGGCGACCGTGAGCGTGACCCAGGACGAGAACGAACCAACGAGCGGCAATGCGACGATCATCAGGATGACGGGCAGGGCGTTCACCCCGCCGATGCGGTCGAACATTTCGGACAGATTGGCGTTTTTCGCCATGATTGGCTCCTATTGATGCGCGTCGAGCGACAGGCTGAGCAGTTTCGTCTGCAGCGTCTTGTCCTCGACGAGCGCCTCCATCCCGCCGGAATGGGCTATCCGCCCGTCGTCGATAACCGACACGTTTGCGCCGAGCGAGGATGCGAACAGGAAGTTCTGCTCCACCAGCAGGATCGTCGTTTCCTTCGCGATTTCGCGAAAAGCGTCGATCATTGCGCGGATGATTGCCGGCGCGAGCCCTTTGGTGGGTTCGTCGATCAGAATGAGGTCGCGCTTTTCGATAATGGCCCGGGAGATCGCCAGCATCTGTTTCTGACCGCCGGACAGTGACCAGGCCGCCTTGTCCCAGAATTTCTCCATCGCCGGAAACAGCTCGAATATCCGCCCGAGCCGGTCGTCGTCGAACTTGCCGGTCGCGGATGCCAGGCGCATGTTCTCCTCAACCGTAAGCCCTCCGAATATGCCCATGTTTTCGGGAACATAGGCAATTCCCAAGCGTGAAATGTCGGAAGTGTGCATGGCGGTGATGTCGTGATGGCGGAAAACGACCGCGCCGCTGCGCGCCCGCCAGAGCCCCATGATCGTCCTGAGCGTAGTGGTTTTTCCCGCACCGTTGCGCCCGAGCAGCACATAAACTCCGCCCTCTGGCACATCGAAGCTGATCCCGTGCAGGACCTGGTACTGGCCGATATCGGTGTGGACGTCATCTAGCCGCAGGATGAAATCGCTCATGCGGCCTCCTCCGCCGGGATCCCCAGATAGATCTCCCGCACGATCGGCAGCGCGATGACTTCTTCGGGTGGACCGTCGGCGACAAGCTCGCCGTTGTGCAGCACCACTATGCGGTCGGCGAGCGCCCGCACCACATCCATCTTGTGTTCGACCAGCAGGACGGTCTTGGAGGCATCCTTGCGGATTTCCTCGATCAGCTCGAGGATTACCGGCGCTTCGTCGACGCTCATACCTGCAGTCGGTTCATCGAACATGAACACATTCGGCTCCATCGCCAGCAACAGCGCGACTTCGAGTTTGCGCTGGTCGCCATGGGGAAGGGCTGCGGCCGGCAGGTTTGCCACTTTATCGAGTCTGGTCGCTTCGAGATGACGGCGCGCCGTTTCCGCTATCTCCCCGAAAGACGACGCTGCACGGAACAACCGCGGACCGATTCCATGTCTCGACTGGACCGCAAGCCGAACATTCTCGAAGACGCTCAGCCGCGGAAACAGGTTGGTTAGCTGGAATGCCCTGCCAATGCCCGTTTTCGCGCGAGCCGATGGCGAAAGGCCGGTAATGTCCGCGCCATCCTTGAGGATGCGCCCCTCGCTTGGAGAGAGCTGGCCCGAAACGAGATTGAACCACGTCGTCTTGCCGGCGCCGTTCGGCCCGACGATCACCGTCAGCTCTCCCGGCCGGAACGCGCAGGAGACGTTGCTGACGGCCGCATGGCCCCCGAAACGGATCGTCAGGTTCTGCGTCTCGATGGATGGCGTCGTCATGGATCTGATGTCCAGTTACCGATACGTCCGTTTGCGAACGTGCCTTGGTAGATCATCGCCGGCCGGGAAAGGTTCCGCCGAAATGAGGCTCCCGTGTGTTCGCCGCAAGCCATCGCGCCATAGGCGCGATGGAGTTGCGTCGCAATCCTCCGGCTTATCCCTGGTTGTTGCGCCCGATCGGGATGTCCATTTCTTCCGGCTTGATCTCCCGCACCAGATCGGGAATCGCCCAGTCGACCTTGTCGTCTACGCGGATCTTGAAATGGAACATCGACTGCAGCGCCTGGTGGTCTTCCGGGCGGAAGGTCATCGCGCCCTTGGGGGTATCCCAGGTCATGCCCTCCATGGTCGAGATCAGTGTTTCGGTATCCCAATCATCCGCCGTTTCCAGCGCCTTGACGATCGCCAGCGCGGCCGCCATGCCACCACAGGTGAAGAAATCCGGCGGCGCGTTGAAGCGTTTCTGGTGTTCGGCCACCAGCCAATCGTTGATCGGATTCTTCGGCGCTTCGTAATAGTAGTAGATCGCGCCTTCCATTCCCGGCACCCGCTTGTAGGTAGGCAGCACCGCGAGGATATGTCCACCAGTGGAAATCTCGATGCCGAAACGCGCCGGATCCATGCCGGTCAGCGCCCCCATCGGATCGCCTGAACCGGCGACGTAAATCAGGATGACCTTGCGGCCAGGCTGGTCCTTGAGCGCATTGAAAAGCCTTTCGCCGACAGCGGTGTAGTCTGTCGTCTTCAACGGCACATATTCTTCGGCAACCACATGAGCCCCGGTGCCCTCCAGTGCCTTCTTGAAGGCTGCCACGCCGTCTTTGCCAAACGCATAGTCTTCGGCAAGCGTCGCCACGTAAAGGTTCTCGTCAGGTTTCAGCGCCAGCGCTTGTGCCTGCATGTCCATGGAGGAATTGCGCGAGGTCTTGAAGACGTACCGGTTGGAGTCCGGTCCTGTCAGCGAATCGGCGACGGCTGGCTCCACAAGCAGGATTTTTTCGTATTCGGCGGCGATCGGCAGCATGGCCGTTGTAACGCCTGACGACGTTCCGCCGACCGCGATCAGCACGTCGTCGTCGCCGTAAGCCTCTGCGAGCACCGAGCGGGCGACATCCGGCTTGAATTGGGTGTCTTTCTCGATCACTTCGATTTTCTTGCCCTTGATCATCATCGTGCCCTTGGTGGCGTATTCCAGACCGAGGTTGAAGCCGGTTGAGGTCTGCTTGGAAAACACCTCGAAGGTTGAGCCTGACAGGCCGTGCACCAGGGCGATCTTGACCTTTTCCTGTGAGAGTGCGGCCGCTGACATGCCCATGGACAGGACAACGGCGGCGGCCAGCGATAACAGCAAGCGTTTCATAGTCTCCTCCATCGTTCGCGCGGGCGCCATCCCCGTAAGGCCGGAAATCGGACAACGGATGATGGCGGCATACCGGCATGGCCTGCGGACAGTTTTTTCTTTTCACCAGCAGGACCGGGGCCTACTATCCCTTTAATTTCCGGGATCAGGCAATATCGTAGAACTACGCATGGATGGCGCGCAAAAACACGATGAACTCGATCTCTTGGCCTTCAGAATGGCGCCGGTCGGGATCGTGATGACGGAAAACCGCGTGATCCGCACATGTAATCCGGCCTTTGCCCGCATGTTCGGCTACGACGTCGACATGCTCCGCAATCAGTCCTTTGCCATCCTTTATCCATCCTATGAGGAGTTTGTGCGCATCCGCAATGTCGGCGTCGTTCCGCTGCGCGAGACCGGCCGCTATTCGGATGAGCGCATCATGGCGCGGGCCGACGGCTCGCTGTTCTGGTGCAGGGTCCGCGGCGCAACGCTGACCGAGTCGGGCGACCCGCTGATGAAGGCGGTCTGGAGTTTTGCCGACCTTTCCGTCGAGCGCCCGGTGACGCGGCTGAGCGTGCGCGAACGCCAGATCGTCATGCATCTCGGTGAAGGCAAGACCAGCAAGGAGATCGCCAGGATGATCGGCATATCGCCGAGAACCGTGGAAACCTACAGGGCGAAACTACTGAAGAAATTCCGCGCCGCGAACGTTGCCGAACTGCTTGGAAAACTCGGCGGAATGCCCGGCGTCGATTGACCGATTGCAAAATCGGCGGGAAGAGGGAGGCCGGATACTTGTCCGTATGAGTGCGGCGGACGTCATTGCACCCGTGTGTCGGTACGAAAACGCGGTTGCCGAAGATGCAGTGGCGAACAGGAATTCAGTTTCATTAAATTCGCCAACTCTGACCGGAGGGATTTCGAAGGCAGATCGGAGGCCACCGCGACACGAACGCCTATCGCGGTAGAGGCTGTGACAATGAGCCCGGAGCGGTTTCACTTCGGGTGCCGCTCGATCGGTATTGTTGCTGTTTTGAACTGCGCAGATCGGTGGTTGCTACCTGCCACCGCCCTTCTTTGCGACGCATTTCAACACTTTGCAGGCATTGGTGTCGGATGCCGGTACCGTCGCCAGTTCGCTGCGCCCTCCGTAGCTGCATTGGCCAGCTTGAGCTGCATAGGTATCGTACAACACGACGCCAGGATTGCGCGTTGAGCGGTAACGAAGTATCGCCGATCCATCTTGAGTGAGAACGGATTGGATGCGGCTGCAAGTCAATTGAGTTGATTCATATCGCGATAATGCCGCAGCAGAAACGGGTAACGTTGCAACGAACAACAATGCTATGCCGAACGCCTTCATGACTATCTCCTCCGCATGAGAAAATATCTCATCAGTCAGCAAGCAATCACCTAGAGCGACTTCACCGGTTTTCAATCGCTAAGAAACGGAACTCATCTTGCCATTGTGTGAACCGGGCAGCGTTCCGACCTGTTGGACCCTGAACGATCCAAAGCCGTAGCGCGCAACTGATATTCGCATTTTTGAGAGTCCCGCATTTTATGGTACTCTTATCAATCAACAGCATAGATACATTCTCAGTACTTATTTTGTGTTGAACATATGCATGTTATCGTTAATGGAAGGAGAAAACCCATGAGTGTATCGCGAAGAATCGCAATGATGTCATTTGCTGCGCTACCTGTTATATTTATTGCACCGACATCGGTTTTTTCCCGCGATGGAGCGCGCCGTAAATCTGACTGTGAAATGCTGGAAGAAGAAATGAGATCTTTAAGGCGGCAACTCAGAAAAGCGAAATCCGATTCGGCAAAGAGAGAAATCCGGTTGGACATCGAAGACGTCGAAGACGATATGGATGACAAAGACTGCTGAATTCGGCTAGCGGCCCGGATGTGGCAAAAAACCTTCCATAGTTGGCAACGGGCTGGTCCTGAGTCCGTTGGGATTCTCTGATTCAAGCGTTACATATGCGGCGCTGATCGCCCACAAAATGGTGTGT
>JBFIBB010000213.1:0-5981 GCA_041582695.1 Rhizobiaceae bacterium | reverse complement strand
CGCAGATTGTCGTTATTACCGGCCTCGCCAGCCAACCGGCCGCGCTGGCGCTTCATCTTATCGGCGGTCTGCCAGGTGCGGATAATCACTTCGCCGACCCGGCCCATGGCCTGGCTGTCGGATGCGATCATCGAGAACGCGCCCAGATCGTGCAGGATGTCTTCCGCCGCGATGGTCTCGCGGCGGATGCGGCTTTCGGCGAAGGCGATGTCCTCGGGCACCCGCTTGTCGAGGTGGTGGCAGACCATCAGCATGTCGAGATGCTCGGCGATCGTGTTGACCGTGTATGGCCGTGTCGGATTGGTTGACGACGGAATGACGTTGGGCTGGCCGACGACCTTGATGATGTCGGGAGCGTGTCCGCCGCCTGCGCCCTCAGTGTGGAAGGCGTGGATGGTGCGGCCCTTCATCGCCGAGACGGTATTCTCCACGAAGCCGGATTCGTTCAGCGTGTCGGTGTGAATCATCACCTGTACGTCATGGTCGTCGGCAACCGACAGGCAGCAGTCGATTGCGGCGGGCGTCGTGCCCCAGTCCTCGTGAAGCTTCAGCGCCGCGGCGCCGCCGAGCACCATTTCCTGCAATGCTCCCGGCAGCGAGGCATTGCCCTTGCCCGCGAAGGCGAGGTTCATGGGGAAGGCGTCGGCCGCCTCGATCATCCGCGCAATGTGCCACGGTCCCGGCGTGCAGGTGGTTGCCAGCGTGCCGTGCGCAGGTCCGGTGCCGCCGCCCAGCATGCAGGTGAGCCCGCTCATCAGCGCTTCCTCGATCTGCTGCGGGCAGATGAAGTGGATATGCGCGTCGAAGCCGCCGGCAGTCAGGATCTTGCCTTCGCCGGCGATCGCCTCCGTTCCCGGCCCGACGATGATATCGACACCCGGCTGCGTGTCGGGATTGCCCGCCTTGCCGATGGCAACAATCCGCCCGTCCTTCAGGCCCACATCGGCCTTGACGATGCCGGTGTGGTCGACGATCAGCGCATTGGTGATGACGGTGTCGACGGCGCCGTCCGCGCGAGTGACTTGGGACTGTCCCATGCCGTCGCGGATCACCTTGCCGCCACCGAATTTTACTTCCTCGCCATAGGTGGTGAGGTCCTTCTCCACCTCGATGAACAGCTCCGTATCGGCAAGCCGCACCTTGTCGCCAGTGGTCGGGCCATACATTGCAGCATAGGCGGCGCGGGAAATCTTTGCGGGCATTCGTCCGGCTTCCTTTTCAGTTCTCTTCCGCCATGGCACGCAACTCCTCGGTGCGCTGGCGGGTCATGCGTTCGAAGCAGATATAGATCAGCATCGGCTCCATCGAACCGCCGCGCGCCTGGTAGGCTTCGGCCTCGCAGGCCTTGTCGCGAAAGGCGATCCACGCGCGCTGGGCGTCGCGCAATGTGTCGGCCGCACCTTTCAGGTCGTCCGGCAGATCAGCGTCCAGATTGGCCATGTACCGCCGGGCGATCCCGTATGCGTGATTGAGATCGCCGTCGGCCGCTTCCCAGGCCTTTTCGGCGCAGTAGGTCATTTCCATCTGTATCTCGGGTGCCGAACAATCGACATCCTGTGCCATCGCGGGCGCGCAGAAAAACAGCGACGCCGTTGTGGCGGCAAGCGAAAGGCGCATCAAAGTTTCCCCATGACTTTCTGATTGAAGCCATAGACCGTACGCTTGCCGGAGAGCGGAACCAGCGTCACGTCACGAGCCTGACCGGGTTCGAAGCGCACCGCCGTGCCGGCTGCGATGTCGAGGCGATAGCCTCGCGCCTTGTCTCGATCGAATTCCAGTGCCGGATTAGTTTCGAAGAAGTGATAGTGGCTACCGACTTGAACCGGCCGGTCACCCGTGTTGGCGACTTTCAACGTGACGGTCGGCGCACCCGAATTGAGCTCGATTTCGCCCGGTGCCGTCGTCACCTCACCGGGAATCATCGCGACGGCTCCTCGATCTGATCAATCGCTTTCCAGGCCGCAGCATCGCTCGTACAAGCGCGGTTGCCGCTACGAAAATAACGCCGGCGGCCAGCACCAGGCCCAGGTCCGGATGCGGATGCGCATGGGCCATGGTGCCGTCGTGGGCGTATGCAACACCGGTAAGCGCAAAGAGCGCCGCAGGGATGGAAAGCGTTCTGATTCTCATTGGTTGCGTCCTTCCGCACTTCAAGTCATCTGATCGGTTCGTGAACGGTTACCAGCTTGGTTCCATCGGGAAACGTCGCCTCGACCTGCACGTCATGGATCATTTCGGCCACGCCCTCCATGACCTGCGCTCGGGTGACAACATGGGCGCCTTCCTCCATCAGTTCAGCCACCGAACGACCGTCGCGAGCTCCTTCGACGACAAAATCTGTGATCAGCGCGACGGCTTCGGGATGGTTCAGCTTGACGCCTCGCTCCAGACGTTTGCGCGCCACGATCGCAGCCATGGCCACGAGCAATTTGTCCTTTTCGCGCGGTGTCAGCAGCATGCTCTTCCTCACATTGTCCAAATTTTCGGCATCGGTGCCTTGCTATTGAGCAACGACAGCAGGGGTATCAAGGCCTTCCTCAAGGTGTAACTGTCCTTCCCGACAAGCCGTGCAAGAAGCTTGCCAGTTGCAGCCACGGACCATGCGGAAGTCCCCGAGGCGATTTCGGGAAAACCAGCCAGCAAACGGCGTGCGTCTTCGATACGTTCAGTTGCGTCGGAGGCGACCAGCAAAACCGTAGCCATGGCCGCAGCCCCGTCTGCCGAAGCGGCCGGTGCCAGCAGGTCCTTGGCATTTCCGGTAAGCGACTGGTCCTCGCAATGGACCAATCGTCCACCGCAACTGACGCGCCAGCGGTCGCGAAAAAAGACGGAGCGCACAATTTCACCACGCGCGAGCCTGCCGAAGACGACCGCTTCGGCGGCAAGCAGACTGGCCTCCGACTCGAGGTTCACGTCGAGCCGGCGGTCGAGCCGCGCCTGGTCGAAAATGATGGTCTCCTGCGGCAGCCAGTTGATGTGGGCACCGCTTTCCGCTTTCAGGCGGACGGCCACTTTCGCTTCGCCACCGGCAGAGCGGTAAACTTTCTCGCAAGCTTGTGTGGTGAGCGTGAGAACGCTTTGCTCAGCCGCATCCACATACCACTCCATCCGGTCGCCGCCCGTGAGTCCGCCGGCGGTGTTGATCAGTACGGCTTCTATCGATTTCGAACCGTGCTGGCGCGGGAAGCATATCCTGGCAGCGCCCTCCTGAAATACTTTGCCGACTACGGACTGGCCGTTTCTCCTCCGGACTAGCAGATTTCCCTTTCCGGAAGTTCGCTGCATGACGGGTTCGGGAAAGTGGAGCATCGCATTCCAATCTTTATGGGGCTGTGCAGATCGCCTGCGCCGCGATTGCAGCTTCTTCGGGATGCGGCCGTTGTCGCGTGCCGATGGCCTCCAATGGCACATTTGGTCGCCTACTGTAATCCCGAGGGCAACGATGACAACGCCTAAAAACTTTCTGAACGAGCCGGAGGCAATGCCGAATGTGTTGCTGCCGGGATCGCGACCCTTCCGGCGTCACTTTTCGATGATCCGACGGGTGGTTTCCAGCGCTCCAAATTGAAACAGACAGGAAAGATGGGTGCCGAGAACATTCCGGAGAATCTCATTCTGCGGCAGGTCCTCGCCAAACACCTCGCGCAATTGAAGAAAACCTTCGACAAGTTGCTGCGGATTTCCTCCCGCCGTTGCGGCAATTATCCTGAGCCGCTCAGCGATGGGATCGCGTATGTCGATTGCATCTCCGCTTTCATCGGTGCCGGTCACGTAGCGCATCCATGCGGCCACGCCAAGTGCTGCCAGCCGGATCGACTGGTTTCGCATCAGGCGCGTACGAATCGTGTCCAGCAGTCTTTGCGGCAGTTTCTGGCTGCCATCCATGGCGATTTGCCAAGTCCTGTGCTTGAGCGCAGGGTTGGCGAAGCGTTGCACAAGCGCGTCGCGATAGCTGGAGACATCACCGAGAGCCGGAGGCAGAGTAGGCATCACCTCCTCGGTCATCAGGGCATGTATGAATCGCGCCAGCACTGGTTCGGCAATGGCCTCGCTGACAAAGCGGTAGCCGACCAGATAGCCGAGATATGCGAGCGAGGAATGGCTGCCGTTGAGCATCCGCAGCTTCATCAATTCGTACGGTTTGACATCCGACACCATTTCGACGCCGACTGTTTCGAAGGCCGGCCTTCCGGCACTGAACCGTTCCTCCATGACCCATTGGCTGAATGGCTCGGTCACCACGGGCCAGGCATCGCGAAATCCGGTTGCCTCGGCAACCAGGTCTCTGTCTTCATCCGTGGTGGAGGGGACGATACGGTCAACCATGGTGGACGGAAAGCAGACCTTGCCGGATATGAAATCCGCCAATTGAGCGCCGCGCAGTTCCGCAAATTGGGTCAATACCTTTTGTGCCGTTTCGCCGTTTGCTGGCAGGTTGTCACATGAAAGCACGGTGAACGGATCGATCCCGGCTGCCCGGCGCAGTTGCAAGGTCCGGACGATCAGGCCTGGCGCACTTACCGGATTTCCAGGATCAGCCAGGTCATGAAGTATATCGGGATGGTCGGTGCGAAGATTGCCGGTCGCCGGATCGTGGCAGTAACCTTTTTCGGTAACCGTGAGCGAGACGATCCGCGTATCGGGATTGCACATGACGCCGATCAGTTCGCGACGCTGCTCTTCCGCCACAAGCACATCGAGAATCGATCCGATGACCCTTGTGGAAGTCTCAGAACTACTGCGGGCGAGGACCGTGTAAAGAAAGTCCTGCGCCGCCAACGCATCGCGCGTATCTGGCCGTCGCAAGGATGCGCCGACAATGCCCCATGAAGGATCGGTTTTCAGCAGGTCATCGATATAAACAGCCATGTGCGCCCGGTGAAAGGCGCCGACGCCGAGGTGAACGATACCCGGCACAATCCTGTCACGCTGGTACGCAAGCCGCGCGCCAGCGGTCTGCAAGCTCAAGCCCGGCATTTCATTCGTCGTCAATTTCGACAAGCGCCTTGATGAGGCCGGTCTTCTCATGCGACCAGACCGGAAGGGATCGGGCAGCGGCGGCAAGGGTTGTGCGGTGCGTGACAATCCGGTCAATCGGAACGTCGCCGCCGCGAATGGCCGAGATTACCCGCTCGAAATCCTGCGCCGTGGCGTTACGGCTGCCAAGCAACGACATCTCCTTGCGATGAAAGTCGGGATCACTGAAACTGATGCTGTCGCGTACGACACTGACCAGCACAAGTCGCCCGCCATGGGCAACATGATCGAAAGCTTTCTCCATCGCCCTGGGATTTCCGCTGGCGTCAAAAACCAGGTCGTACCCGTCGGCGGCGGCCGACCGGGTAATCATGGCGCCGGCCACGTTTTTAGCAGCTTCGCATCGTTCCTCATCCAGATCGGCGACAGTCACGTTTCCGCCGCCAAGCCGCGCGAACAGCGCTACGCCAAGCCCTATCGGACCCGCTCCGACAACCAGTATGCGATCGCCTCTGACTACGGCGCCGCGGCGTACCGCATGTGCGCCGATTGCAAGAAATTCAACGCAGGCGCATTCGTCGTGCGAAAGCCCTTGCGAAGGAATGAGGTTTTTCTCCGGAAGAACAAGCAGTCCGGCCATTCCGCCATCCTGGTGTACGCCCAGGACAGAGATCCTTTCGCAACAATTTGGCTTGCCCGCGCGGCACGCCATGCATTCGCCGCAGGAAATGTAAGGGTTGACCACGCAAACGTCGCCCGGCGAAAAACGGGATTCCTCGCCGCACTCGACGACATCAACCGCCAGTTCGTGGCCAATGACGCGTGGATATTCGAGGAACGGATGCTTGCCCTCGAATATATGGTAGTCGGTACCGCAAACCCCGATGCGCCGCGGCTTTACCAGGACCTCACCGGGGCCCGGTCCGGGTATGGTCCGCAGGACCAGTTCAAGTTTTCCGGGCCTTGTGCAGACAAGTGCGTCAACGGTGTGCATGGCTCGCGAT
>JBFIBB010000212.1:0-6042 GCA_041582695.1 Rhizobiaceae bacterium | reverse complement strand
CTTCAACCGAACCGTTTCGGCGCCGAATGCGAGCAGCCGCAACTGGTCGTTGCTCAGATTGGCGAACAGTTCGACCCGTCCCAGTATCGCAATGTCGCTTTCCAGGCTCATTCGACGGAGATTTATCCCTTGCGGCGCTCCGCCGGCCGGACGCTAGAACGGTCTACGGAACGAGTTTGTACCCACCGCTTTCTGTCACAAGAATTTCCGCATTGGAAGGATCACGCTCGATCTTCTGCCGTAATCGGTAGACATGCGTTTCGAGCGTATGCGTCGTGACACCCGAATTGTAGCCCCAGACTTCCTCCAGAAGCACATCCCGGGTCACGACTTTCTGGTCGGCGCGATAGAGGTATTTGATGATCGAAGCTTCCTTTTCCGTAAGCCTCAATTTGGCTCCGCGCTGGTCGGTCATCAGCTTCTGGCTCGGCTTGAAAGTGTAGGGGCCGACAGTGAAAGTAGCGTCCTCGCTCTGCTCATGCTGGCGCAGCTGAGCACGTATGCGCGCCAAAAGCACGGCAAAGCGGAATGGCTTGGTCACATAGTCGTTGGCGCCGGCTTCCAACCCGAGGATTGTGTCGGAATCCGTGTCCTGGCCTGTCAGCATGACGATTGGCGCCTTGAAACCGCCCTTGCGCAATATCTTGACGGCTTCGCGTCCATCCATGTCTGGCAGGCCGACATCCATGATCAGCAGGTCGATCAGACCGGCACGCGCCGTTTGCATGCCCTTGGTGGCGGTTTCTTCCTGCAGCACCTGGAATTCGTCGTAAAGTGACAACTGCTCGACAAGCGTTGCACGCAGATCGTTGTCATCGTCGACAATCAGGATTGTTCTTGCGGTCATGGCATATTCCGTGTGTTGGTTTGCTTGCCGTTCGGGGAAGATTCCCCACCTGTCGTTGATCCATCCACCACGGCTCATTTATAGAGTGGCAGATGCTTCGCAAAGGTGTTCACCGTGAATTGTAGTCAGCGTGATCATACTCCAAAAAACGTGAACGCAATGCGGCGATGAGAAAAAAACCTGTCAAACCGGCCCCCGCGTCAGTGCCTTTGGTCACCGTCAGAGCTCGCCCTGGCAACCCGGCACAGGGGTTACTACGGTTCGGACCGCTGACAATGCGATGTGCGCTCGGCAAATCGGGGATCACGGCATTCAAGCGCGAGGGAGGCGGCGCAACGCCATTGGCGCGGATGCGCCTTGTTTCCGGCTACGTCAAGTCCCGCCTTGCCTGCCCACGGCCGGCCGGAGTGCCGATGGCGCAGATACATCGCGGGCTTGGCTGGTGTGACGCCGTTTTCGATCCGAATTACAATCGGCCCGTGCGATTTCCTTACAGGGCAAGCGCGGAAAACATGCTGCGCACCGACACGCTTTACGATGTCTGCCTGGTGCTCGACTGGAATTTCAGGCGTCGTTGCCAGGGCAGGGGCAGCGCGATCTTTTTTCATTTGGCGCTACCGGGTTATCCGCCGACACATGGCTGTATCGCTGTCAGCCGGCGCGATATGGCGCGCCTGCTTCCCTTCCTGTCAACAAAGACGGGAGTATTGGTTGTCCGGTGAACGGATCAGGCGGCGTACCGCGTAGCTTCCTGACCGTAATGGTTGAGATAGCGCTTGGAAATCCACTCGCAAGACAGCACGATCAACACATCGATGGTGTTGAATTGCTTGTCGATCACGCAGCCGTCCCCGACCTTGCCGCCAAGCCTCAGATAGCCTTTGACCAGCGGCGGCATGGCGGCGATTGCCGGTCTCGCATCGATTGCCTCGGCAGGCATCATGTCCATCGAGACATGGCGCGACGGCAGCGCCTCGACCTGCCAGTCATCCGATGCACGGCAGTTGTGATGCAGGTAAGCCAGAGCCAGAGCATGGCTCGCCGGAATCGTCCCTGGGAACGAAGCACAACCGGCCATGACATCAACGCCATGCCGGCGGCAGTAGGCCCAGATGCCCTGCCACAGCAATTCGACGACACGGCGCGAACGGTATTGACGCAACACGCAGGAACGGCCGAGTTCGAGAAATTGCTTGCCCGGATGCCGATTGACGAGTTCCGACAGTTCAAATTCGCCGTCGGAGTAAAATCCGCCAGCCGCCATGGCGCGGTGATGCAGCAATAGCCTGTAGGTGCCGACAACCTTCTCGCCGCGGCCGTCAACAGTTCTGTCGACCACGATCAGGTGGTCACAGATCGCGTCGATCCAGTCTTCGTCGCGGGTTGTCAGGCCAAACCGGGCCTCCCCACACGCTCCCAGTTCCTCGTGGAATACCCGGTATCGCAAGGTTTGCGCTGCGCCGATTTCGGCATCGCCCTCGGCAAGTCGCACTTCCAGAGAGCCGATTCTGCCGAGAATTGCGGTCGTGCCTGCAGACCGGGACGCCAAAAGCCGGTTTTCAGTTGATTTGCGAGTATCTCTTGAGACCAGCATCGCAGTTTCCCCTGCTTCCCGTTAATGGAAGCGTTCTAACGGACAACTGCAACAAAATCATGACTGGTCCGCCGCGAGGGCCTCAGAACAAGTGCTCAAGCGGCGCATTTCTCCTCGATCGTGGTCACCAACACCGCCGGATCCAGCGGTTTGGTGACAAAACCGTTTGCACCTCGGGACAAAGCCGCGTGGCGGGTGCTTTCCTGGCTGTCGGCGCTGAGGACCAGTATTTGCAGCGGCGGCAGTCCCTTTTCCTCCTCGCGGGCGCGGATCGCCGCGATCGCGTCCATACCGTCGAGCACGGGCATGTGCAGGTCCATCAGCACGACATCGAAGCGTTTGGAAGCCTCAAAAATCGTGTTGATTGCCGATTGCCCGTCGCCCACCACTTCGACACAATGGCCAGCCTTCTCAAGTGTCGCTCGTGCAAGCAGGGCATTTACCGGATTGTCCTCGGCAAGCAGAACCCGTAGCGAAGCGAACTTGCGCCTTGTCCCGGTCGCTGAACGGCCGTTGGCCGGTTCGGACTGCGGCGCCGCGTCGTCCCGGTTTCTTGCCGCCGCCAGAATTCTGACCAGCGTTTCACCGCGGACCGGACGGGCGAGAAAGGTTCCGTATCCGGCGGCCCGGAACTCGGGAAGCCGGCCCCGATCGGTGGGAGCGATCAGCGTTATTGCATCGGGAGCTTCGGTTTCCCGGCAGGCATGCAGCAATGACGACAGCACATCAAAGTTGGCGGTTTCCAGCGCCGCATCGATCAGGATCGCATTGAAAGGCGCTTCCGATGCATAAAGCCTTTCGATTGCCGCCTCATCGTCCTTCGCGATTTCCGCATGTCCACCTTCGGCGACGATCGTGTGTGCAATTGCCTTCGCCTCGATTGTATTGGCGGAGACAATCAGAACGCGGCGCCTCTCGAGCTTGGTGAAATGCCTGGTCTGTGGTCGCGATCCGGGTTTCAGCGGAATCTCGACGGTAAACTCCGCGCCTTGACCGAGGGTGCTTTCCACGGAAATCTCGCCCCCCATTGCAGTTACGATCCGCTTCGAAATGGCAAGGCCCAGACCCGCGCCGCCATGCTTACGGGTCGAAGTGCCGTCGACCTGTTCGAACTCCCCGAAAATCCTGCCGGTGTCGTTTTTGGTCAGGCCCGGACCGGTATCGGCAATCGTGAAACGTATGCTCTCATAACCTTCCGCACCGCCAGCAACCACTGAAACGAGCACGCCGCCGGCCTCGGTAAACTTGATCGCATTGCCAGCCAGATTGATGAGCACCTGCCGCAACCTGCCCGGATCGGCGTCGATCACATCGGGCACATCCGGCGCGACGTAGCAGGCAAGTCCTATGTTCTTCGCGTGGGCGCGCGAAGCGAGCAGTTCCACAACGTTGTTTGCCAGTTCGCGCGGCGAGACCGCCTGAATTTCCAGGTCGAGCCGACCGGCCTCGATCTTGGAGAAATCGAGCAGGTCCTCGATCAGAGCCATTAGCGAATTCGCCGAGGTGGAAACCGACTCCACATAGGTGCGCTGTTCCGGTGTGAGCTCGGTATCCGCCAGAAGCTTGGCGAGCCCCATGATGCCGTTCATCGGCGTGCGTATTTCGTGGCTGACGGTCGCCAGGAAACGCGATTTCGCCTGGTTCGCCACTTCAGCGCGTTCGCGCTGGGCGATAAGCGCGGTTTCCGCGCGCTTGCGGCCGGTCATGTCGCGGGCGATGGCCCTGTGTGAAACAAGGCCCGTAACCTCGTCGCGGACCGACAGTTCCACCCAGGAAAACCAGCGCGTGCCCTTGGCGGTTTCTATCGGCACTTCGTGCGAACTCAGGACCTCGCTTTGCGCCAGACTTGCGTCCGGCAGGCGATCGATGTCGATGCCAAGCTCTTCAAGCGATTTTCCTGACAGTTTTCGCGGCTCGGATTCGAAAAGCTCGGCGAAAATCCGGTTGGTGTAGACAATCCGCCCGTCCCGGTCCCGGTGAACGACCAGGTCGCCAAGGGCATCGATCAGGCCGCGTAGCCGTTCCTCGCTTTCCTGCAATTCCCACATGCGGTCGGCAAGATGTTCCATCTCTTCGCGTCTGCGCTCGGCCGTTTCCCCGATGGCCGAGGCGAGCGAAGCGCCGTCGCGCGCAATGCGCCATGCGAGCACGATTGAGAGCGCGCCGAGTCCCGCGAGGCTTGCAGTGACGAATTGCGGCAGCGAAAACAGCACCGCGTACCCTGCGAAGGCGAATGAGAGAACGGCAATCAGCAGTACGAGGCGCTTCGGCGTTTCGCTAACCAGGTTCGGTGCGATCGGGGGAGTTGGCATGACAATCCCTCCCGCGGTCGCAGCCCCGGGTGTTTCGGCAAACGGGATGGTCTTTGCCTGAGCTTTTTCGTACTCCACCGCCATTGCGCCATTATAGGCGGCGATGCTTAGGGAAGGTTGATCCGGACCGTTAGAGTTTTAGCGATCTGGCGGCAAAAAAGGCGGCTAGCGTGCCTTTTCCTACATGTCGACAACGACCCGCCCGCGTATTCTTCCGGCGACAATGTCTGCAGCCGCCGCAATGATGTCGTCAAAGCCGATGGTGGAAGACAGGGCTGACAGCTTTGCCGTGTCCAGGTCGGTTGCGATGCGCTTCCACGCCTCCATCCGCAATTCTTTTGGCGCCATCACCGAATCCACGCCAAGGAGCGAAACGCCGCGAAGAATGAACGGTGCGACGGATGCCGGCAGATCCATGCCTTGTGCAAGTCCGCAGGCAGCGACCGCGCCGCCGTAGGAGGTCATCGACAGCACATTTGCCAGGGTGTGGCTGCCGACCGCGTCGATGCCTGCAGCCCAGCGTTCCTTGTTGAGCGGTTTGGCCGGCCCCGACAGCTCGTCACGCGCGATTATTTCGGCCGCACCCAGATCTTTCAGATAGGCCTCTTCCGAAGTCCGGCCGGTTGATGCGATGACGTGGTAGCCGAGTTTCGAGAGGATCGCGGTTGCGACAGAACCGACGCCGCCTGCCGCGCCCGTAACCACAACGGGGCCACGGTCCGGCGCAATTCCGTGGCGCTCCAGCGCCATGACACAAAGCATCGCCGTATAACCGGCAGTGCCGACCGCCATTGCATCGTGCACGCTCATGCCTTTCGGCAGTGGCACCAGCCAGTCGCCTTTCAGCCGTGCATATCCTGCATAGGCGCCGTAGTGCGTTTCGCCGACTCCCCAACCGTTCAGCACCACCTTGTCGCCAGCGCTCCAGTTCGGGTCGTCCGATTTGACGACTGTTCCGGCGAGATCGATGCCCGGTATCAGAGGCCAGCGCCGGATTACCGGCGCTTTGCCGGTAATCGCCAGCCCATCCTTGTAGTTGACCGTGGTCGCTTCGACCTTCACGGTCACGTCGCCCTCCATCAGGTCGTTCTCGCTCATTTCGACAATGTTGACCGATTGTTTCTTGTCTTCGTCGCGGGAAACGAGAATGGCCTTGAAACTCTGGGTCATGGACAGGCTCCGGAACGGGTTTTGAACGTTTCTTCTGTCAAACCGCGCCGGGGAAGGGGAGTCAAGTACGCCTTTCGGCACCCTTCCGCTAATCGGCGTATTCTTGCAGCAGCACCAGG
>JBFIBB010000211.1:0-6063 GCA_041582695.1 Rhizobiaceae bacterium | reverse complement strand
TCGAACTGCCCGATACCGGTGCCGAACGCATCGAACGCTCGCCCGACGAATGGACAGGGTTGCTAAGGCAGTTCGTCGACAATCGCGACTGCGACATGACTGGTGTCGCGGCAATGTCGCCGGACTGGGTGTTCGAAGGACATCGGGTCGATTTCACGAAAATCATCGTCGTCGGCGTGCAGCATGACTACGACGCGATAGTAACCGCTCCCGAGGCGACTGCCGGAGCGGAAGTCGTGCGCCAATACGGCCGGGCGATGGCGGCGGCGCTGCACATTGCCGCCTGGCTGCGCCAACAGGGCTGGGATGCCGAACCGGTTACAGGCCCGATGACCGGCAGCGTCGCATTGATTCCGCCCGCGATCGCCTGCGGCTTCGGTGAACTCGGCAAACACGGCTCGATCATCAATCCGGAGTTCGGGGCTTCGTTCCGGCTTTCGGCGGTTCTGACCGATGCGCCTTTCGCCACGACTCCGCGCCGGGAATTCGGAATTGACGATTTCTGCTCCGCATGCCGTATCTGCGAGGACGCCTGCCCGCCGGAAGCGATCTTTCACGAAAAACAGACCGTTCGCGGCGAGACGAAATGGTATGTGAATTTCGATAGATGCCTGCCGTTCTTCAACCAGACCCATGGCTGTGCGATATGCATCGCCGAATGTCCCTGGTCTCGGCCCGGCGTCGGATTGAATCTCGCAGAGAAGCTGGCGCGGCGCGGCAGAGACCGGTCGCGGGAAACGAAATAGGGGCGCCGCGAATACCGGCGCCCCATATTGGTTGCATCTGAAACTTCCTCAGGTGTAGCGGTAGGGTCTGCCCGCCTTGGCCATGGTAGCGTTATATGTGCGGAAAATATCCACCACCTTCGCCTTGATCTCGGATTCGGCAGCGATCTCGTCCCAGAACTTCACCGCAGCATCTTCCACCTGCTGCCATTCGGCGTCGGGAATAGTCGTGAGCTTCATCTTGGTGCCGTTGACGCGCAGATCGGCTTCACCGCCCCAGTACCACCATTGCCGGTAGTAGTGGCTCTGGTCGAAGCAGACGCGCATCAGTTCCTTGAGATTATCGGGCACTTCGTTCCAGCGGTCCTGGTTGGCGAAGAAATGCCCGATCCAGGCGCCCGAGATGTTGTTGGTCAGGAAGTAGTTCGTCACATCGGCCCAGCCGACCGTGTAGTCCTCGGTAATGCCCGACCAGGCGATGCCGTCCAGTTCGCCCGTCTGAACCGCGACTTCAATGTCTTCCCAGGGCAGTGTCACCGGCACGACGCCGAACTGCGCGAGGAACCTTCCGGCGGTCGGGAAGGTGAACACCCGCTTACCTTGCAGGTCGGCAAGGCTGTTGATCGGGTCCTTGGTGTTGAAATGGCAGGGATCCCATGAACCGGCGGAAATGTGCTGCACGCCAACCTTGGCGTATTCGGCTTCCCAGATTTCCTTCAGGCCGAACTTGTTGAACAGCACCGGCACGTCGAGCGAATAGCGTGACGCAAACGGGAAATAGCCGCCGAACACGGTAACTTCGGTTGGCGAGGCCATTGAGTCGTCATCCGACTGCACAGCGTCGATCGTGCCGGATTGCATGGCGCGGAACAGTTCCGCCGTCGGCACGAGCTGGTCGGAAGTATAGAGCTCGATCTCCATCTGGTCGCCGGCGATCTTGTTGAAGCTGTCGATAGCCGGCTTTACCACGTGTTCCGCCAGTGCCGGGCCGGCATAGGTCTGCAGCCGCCACTTGATCTTCGACTGGGCGATGGCCGGCGCGGCAAGCGCCGCAGCTCCCGTCACGCCGGCGGCGCCGGTAAGGAATTTGCGTCTTGTAGTCATGATGCTCTCCTTGTTTAGATGTTTTGGTTGGTGGCGAAACTGCGTCTCCTTCCGCTTACCTGCTGTAGATCAGATCCGGCAGCCAAAGCGCGATATCCGGAAAGGTTATGATGGTCGCCAGTGCCAGAATCATCACTCCGACAAACGGGAAAATCGAAGCATAGATGTCCCTGAGCCCGATCTCCGGAGGCGCCATGGCTCGCATCAGGAACAGATTATAGCCAAAGGGAGGCGTCATGTAGGCAATCTGGGTCGTGATTGTGTAAAGCACGCCATACCAGATCAGCACCTCGTTCTGCGGCAGGCCAAAATCAAGTTGCGCGACAAGCGGAATGTAGAGCGGCGCGACGATGACCAGCATAGCCGTGTCGTCCAGGAACGTACCCATGATCAGGAATGAAGCCTGCATCAGGATCAGGATCACCCACGGGCTCAAGTGAAGTTGCTCGGTGAACAGGTTGTCGATGGCTTTCACCGCGCCAAGGCCGTCGAACACCGCGCCGAAACCGAGCGCGGCAAGGATGATCCACATAAACATGCAGGAAATCGCCAGTGTCTGCCTGACCGAAACCTCGAATACATCCTTGGTCATGCGACCTTTGATCACCGCCGCCACAAACGCGGTCATCGCGCCGACGGCCGAAGATTCGACGAGGCTGGTCCAGCCATTGACGAACGGGACCATCATCATGGCGAAAATTGCCAGCGGAAGCACACCGGCGCGAAGCAGCCGCAGCTTTTCGGCCAGCGGTACATTGCGCTCTTCCTTGGAAAGCGCCGGTCCGAGATGCGGTTGGATCTTGCACCGTACCGCAATGTAGACAACGAACATGCCGGCCATCATCAGGCCCGGAATCACGCCGGCCAGCCACAATTGGCCGACCGGCTGGCGCGCGATCATGGCGTAAAGCACAAGTACCACCGATGGCGGCACCAGAATGCCGAGCGAGGAACCGGCCTGGATGACGCCGGTCACCATCTGCTTGTCGTACCCGCGCTTCAACAGTTCAGGCAGAGCGATTGTCGCGCCGATCGCCATGCCCGCCACCGAAAGCCCGTTCATCGCCGAGATCAGCACCATCAGGCCGATCGTGCCGATGGCAAGCCCGCCGTTGACCGGTCCCATCCACACATGGAACATCTTGTAGAGATCGTCGGCAATGCGCGATTCCGACAGTATGTAACCCATGAAGATGAACATCGGCAGGGTCAGCAGCGGATACCATTTCATCAGCTTCATCGCCGCCGAGAACGGGATTGCCGAACCGCCTGTTCCCCAAAGCAGCAATGCGGCAATTGCGGCAACACCGCCAATCGCCGCAAATACGCGCTGCCCCGTCATCAGCATCAGCATCATCGACGAGAACATCAATAGGGCGATCATCTCGTAGGACATCAGAGTGTCACTCCGCGGATTTTCGCCACATCCTTGATGAGCTCCGAGATTGCCTGCAGCAGCATCAGGACAAATCCGAAGCACATGATCACCTTTATTGGCCAGAGATAAGGCCTCCAGGCGGTGGGGCTGCGCTCGCCGTACCGAAATGAGTACTCGGTGCTCTCGATCGCGCCGTAGAGGAGAACGCCGAGATAGAATACGAGCATGAGCACCGTGAAAGCGTCGGTCCAGGCCTTCTTGCGGTCGGAGAACTCGCCGTAGATCAGGTCCATGCGCACGTTGGAGCCGAGCTGGATCGAATAAGGCCCGCCCAGGATGTAGTAGGCAACCATCGCGAACTGCGCCATTTCAAGCGTCCACAGTGATGGCAGGAAAAACGTTTTGGAGATCGACGACCAGAGCAGGATGCCGACCATGACGAAGACGCCATACATGACGAACCGCCCGACACGGTAGTTGAAAGCGTCGACAAATCGCACGAACGAAATGGCTAGGCGCGGCATTCTTCATCCTTCAGCGTCATGGATACACCGAGTTGCCCGAGGGCTTTTGTCAGCCATCCTGTCAGCAGGCCGGCCATCGCCTTCTGGTCGGGCTCAGTTGTCAAAAGGTTGTTGGCGATCTCCAGCATGACGTTCAGCAACCCGTTTTTGAGCGCATGCAGTTTGAGCGTGTGGGTTACGCCATCGGCCGGACCATAGGGCTGGTTCCGCTCCACCCGGTGGTCGCGATGGCCCCCTGCCGCCGCGAGCATGGCGTCGGCAAGCCGCGAATCCTCGTCGTGCAGTATGCCGATTTCCACGTCGCGCCGCTTGTTCATGTACACCGGCGTGAAACTGTGGACCGTCACCAATACGGGCGGGCGCGCCGAGGCACTGATCTGGCCCTCCAGAAAATGGCGGAAAGGTTCGTAGACCTGTGTCACCCGGTGAGCCTTCTGCCCGGCGCTCAATCCCGTATTTCCCGGTACGTCGACAAGCTCGCTGCGGGCAGGCATCGCCCCCGGCGATTCCGGCGGCCTGTTGCAATCGTAAACAAGCCTCGAAATCGTGCCGGCGACAAGGCGGGCGTCCAGCATCCGGCTCATGTCGAGCGCAACCGCCAGCGCGCCCGGATCCCAGGCGACATGGCTCGCCTGTGCCTCGGCTCCGAGGCCGAGCCCGTCATACTCTTCCGGAATGAAATTCGAGGCGTGTTCGCAAACCAGAAGCACCGGCGATGTGCCGGCGCCATTGATCAGCTCCACCGGGGGCCGCTCCGCCGCTTTTGCCGATCTGTTTGTGGCTAATCTGACCAAACCACCCTCTCCTGGATCGGGAGTTTCAGACAAACCTCAAAATGCGTCAACACGATTTTGAAATTTTTTCTTCAATCAAAGTCCATATGTTGATAAAATTTACAAATGGGAGTGCCGGATATTGGCTGACGAGACGCTGACGATCGCCGAAAAGCTGCAACGAGAAATCGATACGCTGACGCGGGCCGAGCGCCAGCTCGCGCATTCGATACTTGAGAATTATCCCGTCTCCGGCCTCGGCTCAATTACATCAGTCGCCCGCAGCGCCGGGGTGTCGACGCCTACGGTCGCCAGGATGGTTCAAAAGCTCGGATACTCCGGATTCCCGGGTTTCAAAGCCGAATTGCGCCGCGAACTTCAGGCCAAGATCTCCGATCCGATCGAACGGCGTGATACCTGGGTCGACAAGGCGCCTGACAGTCACATCCTGAACCGGTTCACCGAAGCGGCAATCGACAACATCCGCGCCTCGCTGGCGCAATTTTCTCCCGAAACTTTCGACCGCTGCGTGAAACTGCTCGGCGATCCTGCCCATGCGGTGCATATCGTGGGCGGGCGCATTACCCAGGCGCTAGCGGAGTACTTGTTCCTGCACATGCAGATGGTTCGCGAAAACGTGTCGCATATCCACGCGACCGCGAACGCCTGGCCGCACTACCTGCTCGATGTGCACACGGGCGACACGATGGTGATCTTCGACATCAGGCGCTACGAGAACAGCACGTTGAAACTCGCCGAAATGGCTCGCGAAAAAGGCGCCCGGATCGTGCTGTTCACCGACCAGTGGCGCTCGCCGATCCACAAGTTCGCCGAGCTCTGTTTTGCCACCCGTACCACCGTGCCCTCAGCCTGGGATTCCTCGATTACCACCCTTCTGCTGGTCGAAACGATTATCGCCGCCGTTCAGGAGAAAGGTTGGGGAGCATCCAAAAACCGGGTCAAGGCCTTGGAGGAGATGTTCGACCGTACCGGCTTCTTCCGCAAGTTCACCTGATTTGCGGCCCTAGAACACAGTCGACAGAACCCAGCCAAGCCCGGCCGAAATCGCCAGCACTGTCGCGATGTTCCAGTGCTGCCGCAGCAGCAGAAACGCTCCCACTAGCGCGAGCAGCAGCGCCCGCCAGTCAAGGGAGAGCCATTCCGGCAGCCAGATCGTCAACGGGCCGTATTGCAACGGGTTTACGACCGCAAACAGCACGTGCAGCCCGAACCAGATCGACAGATTGAGAATCACCCCGACAACCGCAGCGGTAATGGCCGATAGTGCCGCCGCCAGGCGTGGCTGTGCGGAAATCCAGCCGATGTAGGGCGCGCCGGCGAAAATCCAGAGAAAGCACGGCGCGAAAGTGACCCAAAGCGTCAGGACCGCGGCTGAGACAGCGAGCCACATGCCGCCCTCGCGGAATGCGGCAAGAAATCCGACGAACTCCGTAACAAGTATCAGCGGGCCCGGTGTCGTTTCAGCAAGACCAAGCCCGTCCATCATTTCTCCGGTCGAAAGCCAGCCGTAATCCCCCACGACCTGCTGCGCCATGTAG
>JBFIBB010000210.1:0-6092 GCA_041582695.1 Rhizobiaceae bacterium | reverse complement strand
ATCCCGAACCACCATTTCTACGAGGCGCTGACGCTGCTGGCACTCGCGGAGCAAAGTCGCGGACGCGAGCGGCTGATGTTGATGGCGCGAGCCCGCCATGACATCGCAAAGTTGAAGCGCTGGGCCCGATTTGCGCCTGAGAACTACCGCCACAAGCATGACCTTTGTGCGGCAGAACTGGCCCGTATCAGGGGCCGTGAGAACGAGGCGCGGTTAGCTTACGACCGTGCGGTGGCGGGCGCATCTGAAAACAATTACCTGCACGAACAGGCTCTCGCCTACGAGCTCGCGGGCCGGTTTTATGCCGATCGCGATCGTACGGTCCTGGCGGAGTTTCATCTGAAGGCGGCCTACAATACCTACAGGGAATGGGGCGCCCGAGCCAAACTACGAGACTTGGCAGATTACTATCCCAAGTACCTGTCGACGAACGATCAGGAAAAAGGCCTGATGGGGACAGGTACGACCACGACGTCAATGATCGACGGGTCGATCCTCGACATCGAGACCGTGCTCAAGGCTTCCGCGACCATTTCCAGGGAGGTCGTGCCGTCGAATTTGCTTACGGTACTGATGCGTATCGTGCTGGAGAATGCCGGCGCACAGAGAGGTTTTCTTCTACTGGACAGCGCCGAAGGCTTGCGGATCCAGGCGCAATGCGAAGGTGGGGGAGAGAAGCTCGAGGTCATGCAGGGCAAACCGCTCGAAGAGTGCGACAGCTTGTCGGTACCCCTGGTCAAGTATGTCTATCGTACCGGAGAGCCGGTCGTTGTCGCAGATGCGTCAAATGACAATCGGGTCAGGGAACGGGAGTATCTTGAGCGCCACAAGCCAAGGTCCATTCTCTGCGTGCCGATTGTCAACCAGGGCAAATGCGTTGGCGTGCTGTACTTGGAAAACAACCTGACGGTCGGGGCGTTCACCCGTGACCGCGTGGATCTTCTGACGCTGCTGTCGGGTCAAATCGCCGTGTCCATCGACAATGCCATGCTCTACGAGCAACTGGAGCAGAAGGTTGCAGAACGGACGGCCGAACTTGCGCAAGAAAAACAGAAGTCCGACGAACTGCTTCTCAACATCTTGCCGAAGGAAACGGCGCAAGAACTGAAACAGAAGGGTCACGCGGACGCCCGGCACTACGATCGGGTGACGGTGCTCCTCACGGACTTCAAGGATTTTACCGAGCTGTCCGCTGCACTCGCTCCGGCCGAGTTGGTAAAGGAGATTGACGAGTGCTTCAAAGCCTTCGACCTGATCGCCGCAAAGCATCGCATCGAGAAAATCAAGACCATCGGCGATTCATTCATGGCGGTAGGCGGTTTGCCGATACCGAATTCCACACATGCGGAAAATGTAGTTAACGCCGCCCTGGAGATGCGTGATTTCATCCGCCAGCGCAAAACCGCCGGAAACGGCAGAACCATGGACATGCGTATCGGCGTTCACACTGGTCCGGTTGTTGCGGGGATAGTTGGATTGAAGAAGTTCCAGTACGATGTGTGGGGCGATACCGTAAACACCGCATCGCGAATGGAATCCGCCGGGGAGGTTGGTCGCGTGAACGTGTCCCAGACAACTTACGAGCTCGTCCGGGACAAGTTCGATTTTACCTTTCGGGGAGATCTCGAGGCGAAAGGCAAGGGCAAGATTCCCATGTACTTCGTCGATCACTTTCTCGAAGCCGAAAATGTGAAAAGGGCTCATGAAAACAAAAAAGCTTCGCGCTAAAACCCGGCAAGCACCAACCGCAACGCCCGAGAACGACAGTTCGATCCGCGAAATCATCGAAAGCTGCAAGCGCGAGACGCGCATCGAATACAAGTACGGCGGCGGCTTCTTCAAACCAAGGATGAAAGGTATCAACCACCTCGAAGTCGGTCGGTCGAAGATAATCTCAAACCCGGTCACCATCTTGATCGAGTGGATCTACCTTCAATGGTCCCGGTTCCGCAGTTTCCTGAAGCGCTTGGCGGAGCACATGTTTCCGCGGACCGGGCATATTTGGTGCGATCGCGTGGACAGCCATTTGGTGGGACGCACGATCTTCGAGGGCGATCGAGGCAACGGTCCCCCGATCCATCACCTGCATCTCGAATTTTGGGGCCGCACCTGGCTTGGCGCGTGGCGCAAGCTGAGCGAAGGCAAATCTGACCGAGACGGTTACTTCAAACTGCCGTTTGACCTTAGGCAGGCAAGGCGGTTCTGGATTCGCAAGGTTTACTTCGAGATCCACACCACAACGCGGGTCTATTTCCACGAGAACAAGCCCCGGTTTCACTTTGACTTGTGGTCACGGCAGCCGATACCCAAATCGGACCTGATCGGCATGGACTACAACCTGCGTACAATCCGGCTCGATTTCTGGCGCTACAGGGAAAGCGCGCCAACTCCCCGGGCAAAAGTCAACAAGGAAGGGAACGAACCGGAGCACTACAGTCAGGGTCGTATTGACGCCTTGATGGCACAGATCATTCCCATCGAGCTGACGAAGATCAAGCACCTGGATCAGATCGACCTCGATCCGGGGTCGCTTACGATTCCCGACATCCAAATGGACTATCCGCTGAACCTGACAACCTGCATCGAAAAACACCTTCCTGGCTACACTCGTGGTGATGACTGGTTCGGCGAGCGCATGATGAACGGGATGAACCGCGGTTACTTTCAGCCCGACCCTGACAAATCCGGCCAATTCTGGATACGTTACTTTGGCAAGTGCTGGTACCAGTGCAATGAGGTCTATGCCTTGCCGGACGTGGATATCCGCTTCAGCTTGAAGAAAAATGGATTGCCGAAGCCGGAAGAGATCCACCTCACAGGATGTCTGAGCAATCATGATCGCGACCCATGGAAAATGCGCGTATACACGCCGGACGACGAGCCGAACTGGACATATGCCAAGCGTGTCGCGCGTGTGAACGGCGCGTTCAACACCGAAGTCGAGGAGCATTTCGCCGGCACGCATCTCAATGCCGAGCAGTTCGCTGTCGCCTGCTATCGGAACCTCAAACTCAATCCGGTGGCCGCATTGCTGATGCCGCACCTGAAAGAAGTGTCGCTGATCGACCATGCCGCTGACCGGACCTTGATCGGCGGGTATATTCCATCGGCGACAGCCCTTACGAAACCGGGTCTCGAGCAGCGAACCCGCGACATACTGGGTCTACAGGACTGGAAGGGCTGGAAGCCGATGAAGGTGCTCAGCCCGGCGCATACTTGCGCGCGCGCCGAGACACTGTTCTGGGACGTCGTCTGCGAGTATGTCGATGACTTTTTCCGCGACCGTGAAACCGAGATCAAGAAGTACTGGTTCGAAGTATTCTGCTTCTCGGAGGATCTCGTAAACCATTCGGTACCGGTAGCGTTCAGCGCACCGCAGGACGCCCCGCCCAAAGGGCGACGCTGGAAGAACCTGGCGGACCGGCGTTTCAACTATTATTGCGAACAATACTCCTTCGATCCGTCGCTGGAACGCCCGATAGTGGACGGCCAGCGCCGCGCCCTTTCCAGGATAACATCGGCAGAAACGTTCGAAGACGCCAAACCGGAGGATTGGCAAAACCTGAAGGACGCATGCAAGTATGCGATCATGATTGCAACGTACATGCACACCTGGATCAACGAGCACCAGTACGACGATCTGGGCGAAATCCTGTACAGCTGCGGCGGATTGCGTTTCGGCAGCAAGCCAGAGGGAATCATGGCGCCCGAGAGCGACTATGAGATTGCCCCGGATCTCGTCCGCAGCACGCAAATGCTCTGGTTCACAAACCTGCTTTCGCGCACCGAATACGGTTTCATAACGCGAAACGAAGAGGGCGACGTGAATCCGCACTTTGCACGACTACTTGAGAAAAGGCGGGAGGAGTTCAAGTCTCTCGGTGTCGACGTGGACGCTATCGAGTCGAGGACCAACATATGAGAGCCACAACAAGAGAGACCTCGCACCAGATAGAAACCTATTGGCTGCGCCGATTGGCAGACAAACTGGTCCTCTGGATCTACGCCAAGGTGTTCGGCCTTATGCTGGCGCTGTTTCTATGCTTTCCCAAGCGGCAGCGGATGAGCCACAATAACGGCATCGGGGCCACCGGAAATCTGCGCATAGTGGACAACCCCGAATTCCCTGCGCACGAATTCTTCGCGCCCGGCAGAGAATTTCCGGTTCGTATCCGGCACGCCTCGGCAACATTCCTGGACGACGCGATGAACTGCATTCGCAGCTTGTCGATCAAATTGTCCGACCACCATTTCAAGAGCCCATTCGATATTGAGATGAACACGGGCGAAACCAGCCTTTTTTGGTCGGCGGTCAGCTTCCTGCAATTCGCAAAGATGCGGCGCGAAAAGTACGGCATCGAATACCGGGAATACAATCGCAAGTATCCCGATGGGCTAGCCGCGTCGCAGGCCGCAGGCCGCCGTCACGCAACGTCGTTCCACAACCTGCGCTATTACTGCAAGACTCCCTTCCTCTATATCGGCAGCGACGGAATCAAACGATACGCGAAGTATCGCGTCGTTCCTGCGGACGGTGAGGCTGAATCGGGGATTGATCGCGATCCAAGTGAATGGGACCAATGCAACCAGCGCATCCTGCCTCACGAGACCCGCGGTCGAAACTACCTGAAGTATGAATACGAGGACCGGGTTTTGCGCGAGGGTGCGCGCTACAAGATCCAGATCCAGACCCGACCGGCGTCCGAAAACGAAGACCCGGAAATATTCAACAACATGGTCATCTGGGACGAGGATGCATATCCATGGCGTGACCTGGGCATCATGACCATCGACGGGATCTTGGACTGGACCGAAAGCACGCTCACGACGTTCTCTGTAAACAACATGCCCAAAACACTGGGCGTGATACCGGCGAAGTCGATCTTCGACTACAATTCGCTAAACTACCTGCGCGCACATTCCGAGATCGCCCGCAAGGCCCGGCTTTTGTCATACAAGGTTTTCGGGATGGTTCCGCCGATTCCCGACAACGACAACCGCAACGTATCCGATTGGGGCCAGTAAAGCCCAGGGACGGCTGGTTGGCACAATGATGCCGCCGATCTTTCCCGGAAACTCAGGATCGAAGGTCAAATACTGACTGGCAAACGGGATTTCCGCACTTGAACGACGGCTCGATCGGCCGTCTCCCGACCGTGTCGAACTCGAGTTGAAATTGGAAGTCGTTCAGTGTCTCGGGTCGCTGGCGCCGAATTTCCCGACACGAATTGTTCGGTTCGGTCGTTAATGTCGGTATTTCCTGTCATGAGCATATTTGTACCGTCAAGGAATTGATCAACGGCTATGGCTCAGCAATCTGGCCAGGTGACGTATCCTCGGATCCATGGCGTTTATCTTACCCGAATTGGCTGCTTCCAGAAGCAATCCAAGTGCCGCTGCAGCGCTGGTGTTGTGTTTGAACCTGAAGGTCATTGCACTGTTCCCCGTTGAACCTGTTTGCATTTTAGCAATTGCTTAGAAACGAGGTGTGATCTTCGTCACAGCGCGTTTTGACGGAATGTGACTGCCGAAAATTCGAGAATTCGTGATAATGCGATTCAGAAGGGGCGCCCCACTCGCCATTCACAGCCCCAGCGGGTTTACAGACACCATCGTCAGGCATGTGTCTAAGGAACTTATGGATCTCGGCCTGGAGATGGAACTGACCCGGCGCGGCGCCATCCGCTCCATCCGCAAAGGCATATGCGCCGAAGGCGCGCGTGATCGTGACCCATCGCGTGACGTTTGGGCACAAGTCACGCATATCTGCGACAACGGGCGGCTGTCGCTGGCGTCATCGGCACATGGTCGGCAAGCTTTTCCTGAGGCACGGTCCACCAGAACATATCCGTTCCGACAACCGTCCTGAGTTCGTGGCCCAGGCTGTGCGCGACTGGCTGGGGAGTTTGAATGAGAAGACGCTCTGCATCGAACCGTGTTCACCTTGGGAGAACTGATATTGCGAAAAGCTACATTTTAAATATTGAGAAAAAGATTAACAAACTCCAGTTGACGGATCGTATACAAGTATTAGGCTTACAGAATGACGATGTACTCAAGAAGCATATGCTCTGTAGCCATGTGCTTGTTAT
>JBFIBB010000209.1:0-6154 GCA_041582695.1 Rhizobiaceae bacterium | reverse complement strand
CGGGCGGTTTCCTGCAAGCGGCAGAAAAGGCGGAAACGGCCATGGCCGATCTGGTATGCGACCATCTGGCAAAGTCGAAGCGCGTGATCGATCTCTTCGCCGGATGCGGCACTTTTGCCTTGCGGTTGGCGCGCCGATCCACGGTTCACGCGGTGGAGCAGGACGCAGCCGCACTTGCGGCGCTGGATATCGGATTCCGCTTCGGAAAGGGGTTGAAAACGGTCACGCATGAGCGCCGCGACCTGTTTCGCCGCCCGGTAACCGTGCTCGAACTGAAGCAATATGACGGGCTGGTCTTCGATCCGCCGCGCGCGGGCGCCGAAGATCAGGCCCGCGCAATCGCCAAATCCGCTATCCGCCGTGTGGCCGCGGTATCCTGCAATCCGGCGACGCTGGCCCGCGACCTGGCGATCCTCATTGCCGGCGGCTACAAGCTGAAAAGCGTCACCCCTATCGACCAGTTCCTCTGGTCGCCGCATGTCGAGGCAGTGGCTTTGCTGGAGAAGTGACCGGATCGGCTGCCGGCCCCGGGCGCAACGTTGTCACCCCTGCAACAACCGGTTCAGATAGGCGGGCACGATTTCGGTGGCCTTTCCGTGAATCGCCTCGGCGAAATCGTCGATTCCCTCTGACGGCTCAAGATTGAGTTCGACCGTGTGGGCGCCGGCGCGGTTGGCCTGCTGCACGAATTGCGCGGCCGGATAGACATTGCCCGACGTGCCGATCGAGATGAACAGGTCGCAGGCCGCCAGCGCCGAATGGATCCGATCCATCTGGTAGGGCATCTCGCCGAACCAGACGACGTCGGGACGCAGATATCCGGGCGTCTTGCAGGCGGGACAGGGAATTGCGGTCGAGAGGTCGCCTTCCCACGGTTCGCGGTGTCCGCAATTGTTGCAAAGCACGTTGGAGTGCTGTCCGTGCATGTGGATCACGTTCACCGAACCACCCTGTTCATGCAGCGTGTCGACATTCTGCGTCACCAGAACGAACTCGCCGGCGAACTTCTTCTCGAAATCAGCCAGCGCAACATGGGCGGCGTTGGGCTTGTATTCTTTGATCTTCCCGCGGCGCAGATTGTAGAACTCGTGCACTAGCTCCGGATTGCGCGCGAACCCCTCAGGCGTTGCGACATCGCGATAATCGACCTTGGCCCAGATACCGTCCGGATCGCGGAATGTCGCAACCCCGCTTTCGGCCGAAATCCCGGCTCCGGTGAGCACGACGATGGAAGAGGGGGAGGTCATGTTCCTCGCTGAATACTTGCTTTTATAGCTTGCTTGAATTTCCGGCGTCCAAATTAAAGTTTCAGCTCAAAAAATTTAATACACTACGCCATCACGCTTCCGTCCCGCCGACCGTCATCCGGTCCATCCGCAGATGCGGCTGGCCGACGCCGACAGGCACCCCCTGTCCGGCCTTGCCGCACATGCCTATGCCGTCGTCCAGTTTCATGTCGTTGCCGATCATCGACACCCGGTGCATGGCGTCTGGTCCGTTGCCGATCAGCATTGCGCCCTTGATCGGGTGTGTAACCTTTCCGTTCTCGATTCTGTAGGCCTCGGTGCAGCCAAACACGAACTTGCCCGAGGTTATGTCCACCTGCCCGCCGCCGAACGACACTGCGTAGATGCCGTTTTTCACCGAAGCGATGATCTCTTCCGGCGTATGCTTGCCGCCCAGCATGTAGGTATTGGTCATGCGCGGCATCGGCTGGTGCGCATAGGATTCGCGCCGCCCGTTGCCGGTTGAATCCACGCCCATCAGCCGCGCATTCTGCCGGTCCTGCATGTAGCCGGTCAGTTTTCCGTCCTCGATCAGCACGTTGTATGCCGATGGCGTTCCCTCGTCGTCGATGGTGAGCGAGCCGCGCCGCTCCGCAATTGTTCCGTCATCGACAACGGTCACGCCTTTCGCCGCCACCTGGCTGCCCATCAACCCGGCGAACGCGGAGGTTTTCTTGCGGTTGAAATCGCCTTCGAGACCGTGACCGACGGCCTCGTGCAGCATCACGCCGGGCCAGCCAGCGCCGAGCACCACGTCAAACGTGCCGGCCGGGGCCGGAAGCGCTTCGAGGTTGACCAGCGCCTGGCGCAACGCCTCGTCGGCCGCACCCTGCCAAGCTTTTTCGGTCAGGAATTCGCCGAAAGCCTTGCGCCCGCCGGCGCCGTAGGAGCCGACTTCCTGTCGGTCGCCCTCGCCGACGACGACGGTGACGTTCAACCGGACAAGCGGCCGGACATCGCGGGCGAGCGTTCCGTCGCCCCGCAAGATCTCCACATGCTGCCACGAGGCCGCAAGCGATGCGGTCACCTGCCGGACGCGCGGATCGCGCGCGCGGGTCCACCGGTCAATCTCCTGCAATAGCTTTGCCTTCGCCTCGAAGCCGGGCTCCGAGATGGGGTTTTCCTCTCCATAGAGATGGCGGTTGGTCTTTTTCGGCCCGGCGGCCAGCGTTCCCGAGTAACCGCCTTTCACCGCCGACACCGCTTCGGCGGCGCGTTTCAAGGCCGCTTCCGACATGTCGGACGAATGGGCGTAGCCGGTGGCTTCACCTGCTACTGCGCGCAGGCCAAAACCCTGATCGGTCGTGAAATTGGCGGTTTTCAGCCGGCCGTTGTCGAACATCAGGGATTCGCTTTCGCGGTATTCCAGAAACAACTCACCGTCATCGGCGCCGGCGACGGTGTCCGCCACAATCCGGCGGAGCTTGTCCTCTGCAATGTCGAAACTGTCGAGCAGGCTGTTGTTCAAGACTTTTCTCCCGGTGAATCGCCTTCCTTATATAGTCTGCCTGCCCTTGGCGTACACCCGTTGCGAGCCGGACCGATTCTTGGCATCTAGTCATGCATGAAGAATGCGTACTGGATCGCGATTGGAGCAGCCGTCGGCCTTGGTGTGGGCGCCTTTTTTGGCTTCGACTACGCGCTCGCCGGCTCCGTTATCGGTGCAATAGGCGGTGTCGGAATTTTCCTGGGCATGCGTTCGGCCGGCTCGCCCGGAAGCAAGTAGCCGGTCAGGGCAGGGCCGCAAAGCCTTCGGCAAATCCGTTGAGATCGACGGGAATGCCGATGCCCTCTTCCGGGGTTTGGAAAACGATGAAGGTAGCTGAACCACCGGCTTTCAGCGTGTCGAGAAGCTGTTTTTCCAGGATCACTTCCGCGTAGCAGCCATCCTGGAAACAGCGAACGAAATAGGCCCGGCCGATATCCTTGCCGTCGACGTTGAGACCCAGCCCGTTTGGCAGCAGCACCCCGAGCGGCGCCAGAACCCGCAGGATTTCTGCCTTGTTGTCCGCTGTCCTGAGCACGACTACCGACAGACCGACCTCGGGCCGGTCCTCAGCCACCACGTTTTGCATCATGGCGCATTGCTCGCCGGCCGCACCGGCGGGCGTGTCGCATATGATCGACCATGCACCATGCTCGGATCGCACATTTCCTTGCTGCGCGTGCGCGAGGAAACCGTAACCAAGGGCCGAGATGCCCGCAGCAAACCCCAAAATGAACGAAAAAACCTTTGGCCGCATAGGCATCCTCTGGCGAATCAATTCACTGTACATTGCGACGAAAGCCGTAAAATGAAAACGCATGTCCCGGCCCGCCCACAAATTGCTTGTAGCCACGGTGGGGTCATTTGTGGGAAAATTCGGTCCGAATTGAGACATGGCGGGTTCATTCGGCTTGCCGACGCCCTTGAATCGTTGCGGTTTGGCGGCATGTCGGTACAGACGGCCGGCAGAAGCGCAAAAATGCCGCACAGAATCCGGCAGGTCCTTTCTTGCGGATGGCCGGAGAGTATGGTTTGAACGGCCTGAAATGATGGACGGGATTCCATCGGTTTGGCGCTTGCGGACGTTTGCCGGGACCAAACCGCGATCGGGAGTTGACGAAATTGATGAAGAATATCTTCGCGGCAGCGGCAGCAACGGCTTTTTCATCGGGGACGACGGCGGCGTTTGCGGCGCAACCGACCCCATGGCAGTCGAGGTTTCAACCACCTGCTACCGCAATCATGGAGGAAGTGGCCTGGTTCGAGGTCTATACCCTGTGGTTCATCGTGCCGATCACGATCCTGGTGCTGGCCCTTCTGGCCTGGTGCATCATCCGGTTCCGCGAAAGCGCGAACCCCACCCCCTCGCGCACCAGTCACAATACGCTGATCGAGGTGATCTGGACGCTTGGGCCGGTTCTCGTGCTGCTGGCTATTGCCGTTCCTTCCTTCCAGCTTCTGACCGCGCAATACACGCCGCCTGAGGAGGCCGGACTGACCATCAAGGCAACCGGCAACCAGTGGAACTGGGACTACGAATATCAGGTCGGCGAGGAACCACTGAGTTTCAACGCCGCATTGCTGCAGGATGGCGACCGCGCCGCGCTCGGCAAGCAGGACCTGGCCGTATATCCGCGCCTGTTGGCGACAGACAACGAGGTTGTCGTCCCAGTCAACACAACCGTGCGGGTGCTGGTAACGGCGGCCGATGTCCTTCACGCTTTCGCTATGCCAGCCTTCGGTATCAAGACCGACGCGGTGCCTGGCCGCATCAACGAGGTATGGTTCAAGGCGACCAAGGAAGGCATCTACTACGGCCAGTGCTCGGAGCTATGCGGCAAGGATCACGCATACATGCCCATTGCGATACGCGTCGTGACTGCTGACCAGTACCAACGCTGGTATGAAGCAGCCAAAGCCGATCTTGCCGGCGCCAACAAGGCGTTGATGGCCGCGATTGAATCGAAGAACAAGCTCGCCGCCGCCGAGTAATCGGCGTAGACGGGCGACAGGAACGCAAAACGGAGCGGAAGAAATGGCAGACGCCGCAGCTCACGACCATCACGACCACAAACCGCAGGGGTTTGTCCGGCGCTGGATGTATTCGACCAATCACAAGGATATCGGAACGCTCTATCTGGTGTTCGCGATCGTTGCGGGCTGCATTGGCGGCTTTCTGTCGATCATGATGCGCTGGGAACTTGCAGAGCCGGGGATCCAGATTTTCCACGGCCTCGCCGCGATGGTCTATGGCGTCGAAGGCGACGCGGCCATCGACGCCGGCAAGAGCATGTACAATACATTTACGACAGCACACGGCCTGATCATGATCTTTTTCATGGTCATGCCGGCGCTGATCGGCGGTTTCGCCAACTGGATGGTGCCGATCATGATCGGCGCACCGGACATGGCGTTTCCGCGCATGAACAACATTTCCTTCTGGCTGCTGCCGCCGGCATTTTTCCTGCTGCTGCTGTCGGCTTTCATGCCGAGCGCGCCCGGAAGTTACGGCGTGGGCGGCGGATGGACCATTTATCCGCCTTTGGCGACTTCCGGACAGCCGGGGCCGGCAATGGACTTGGCGATCCTGTCGCTGCACATCGCCGGCGCATCGTCAATTCTTGGCGCGATCAACTTCATTACCACGATCTTCAACATGCGCGCTCCGGGCATGACGCTGCACAAGATGCCGCTGTTTGTCTGGTCGATTCTCGTCACCGCTTTCCTTCTTCTGCTGTCATTGCCGGTATTGGCCGGCGGCATAACGATGCTGCTCACCGACCGCAATTTCGGCACCGCGTTCTTTGCACCTGAAGGAGGGGGCGATCCGATCCTGTTCCAGCACCTGTTCTGGTTCTTCGGTCATCCCGAGGTTTACATCCTGATTCTGCCGGGCTTCGGCATCATCAGCCACATCGTTTCGACCTTTTCGCGCAAGCCCGTCTTCGGCTATCTCGGCATGGCTTACGCCATGGTCGCAATCGGCGTCGTCGGCTTCGTCGTATGGGCGCACCACATGTACACGACCGGCATCTCGCTCAATGCGCAACGCTACTTCGTGTTTGCCACCATGGTCATCGCGGTGCCGACCGGCGTGAAGATTTTCTCCTGGATCGCAACCATGTGGGGCGGCTCGATCTCCATGCGCACGCCAATGCTGTGGGCGATCGGCTTCATCTTCCTGTTCACGGTCGGCGGCGTGACGGGCGTACAGCTCGCCAATGCCGGTCTCGACCGCGCTTTCCATGACACCTATTACGTTGTGGCCCACTTCCACTACGTGCTGTCGCTCGGCGCGGTCTTCGCCATCTTCGCGGCCTGGTATTACTGGTTCCCGAAGATGACCGGCTACATGTACTCGCCGTTTATCGCGCGCACCCAT
>JBFIBB010000208.1:0-6162 GCA_041582695.1 Rhizobiaceae bacterium | reverse complement strand
GGATGTCGTGTTGTCGGAGGGCGACAAGCTGGTGGTGTCAGCGACGCGGCAGGCTTTCACCCGCGCGCTGGCGGGCGGCGCGGCCAATCCCGGCCAGAACCAGGATCCGGTGGAACCCGGCAGGGGACCGGCCGCCGGATACCAGGTGGCCGAAGCCGTAGTCGCGCCCGGGTCCCGCCACAGCGGACGAACCATCCGCAATGCGGGCATCGAAACGAGCTACGGCGTCGACATGATCGCCGTGCAGCGCAAGACCCGGATGAACCGCATTCCCTTTCCTGAAATCAGGCTTGAACCGGGCGACACTCTGCTTGTCGGCGGCACCGATACGGAATTGCAGAATCTCAGGGCCAATCACGATCTGCTGCTGCTGGACTGGTCTGCCGAATCGGTGCCGCAGCGGCGAAAGGCGGGCATTGCCATCGCGATATTTTCGGCAATCGTGCTGGGTGCGGCGAGCGGTGCCGTGTCCATCGCCGCGGCCGCAATCATCGGCGCTGTCGCGATCGTGGCGACGGGTTGCCTTACCCTGCCGCAGGCGGCGCGCGCCTTCGACCGGCAGATTTTCGTTATCGCCGGCGCCTCGGTCGCCGCAGCGGTGGCGCTCGAGAAAACCGGCGGAGCGATGCTCGTCGCAGAATCGGCGGTGACGCTTTTGGACGGATACAGCCCGGTCGTCTATCTCTCCGGCTTTTTCGCGGTAATTGCGGTCATGACGAATTTCCTGTCCAACAATGCCGCTGCCGTCTTGTTCACGCCAATCGGAATCGGCATCGCAAATGCCATCAACGCGCCGCCGGAAGCCTTTGTTGCGGCAGTGATTTTCGCCGCCAACTCGTCATTCGCAACGCCGATGGGCTACCAGACAAACCTGCTGGTGATGGGACCGGGAAACTACAGGTTTCTCGACTACGTGAAGGCGGGAGTGCCACTTGTCGTGATAATTTGGTTGACGTTTTCGCTAGTCGGGCCATGGTATTATGGTATTTAGTGGCCGGAGCTTGCGCCCGAGCCATGCTTGAGGGACAGCGCCTGGTAACTGATGACACATCATACGCCGCAATCGCCGCAATTCTTTCTGACTGCTCCTTCACCCTGCCCGTATATCGAGGGCCAACTTGAGCGGAAGGTGTTTACGCACCTTGTCGGCGACAAGGCGCCGGGCATCAACGATCTTTTGACCCAGGGCGGGTTCCGCCGCTCGCAGAACATTGCCTACCGGCCGGCTTGCGAAAGCTGCCGCGCCTGTGTGTCGGTGCGGATACTAGCGCAGGAATTTTCTCCCACGCGCAACATGAAGCGGGTCGTGCAGCGCAACTCGGACCTCGTCGGGGCCGAGGTCGCGGCCCAGCCGACCACCGAGCAGTATTCGCTGTTCCGCTCCTATCTGGACGCCCGCCACCGCCGTGGCGGCATGTCCGACATGACGGTTCTCGACTACGCCATGATGGTTGAGGACACGCATGTGGACACCAGGATCATCGAATACCGCCGGCGCGGGCCCGACTCGTTCATCACCGGCAAGGGAGAAGGCGAACTGATCGCCGTCGCGCTCTCGGACCGGATGGCGGACGGTTACTCCATGGTCTATTCGTATTTCAGACCCGATCTGGATGATCGTTCGCTCGGCACCTACATGATCCTTGATCATATCGAACGCACCCGGGCATCGGGTCTTGCGCATGTTTATCTGGGTTACTGGGTGGAAGGATCGCGCAAGATGGCCTACAAGGCACGCTTCCGTCCGCAGCAGCATCTCGGACCTGACGGATGGAAACTGTTCGAGTCGCCCAATGAATGACATTCCGCTCCGGCGACATTAGCCCGGCATTCCGAAAGTGTTCAATCAACTTCCAGACCACATGAAAGGCCTGGCGCTTGCCGCATTGGGCGGTCTTGTGCTGACCTTCGACATACCCGTTATCCGGCTCGCCAACGGAGAGCCCTGGTCGGTGATGTTCATGCGCAGCTCAGTCGTGCTTTTATCGGTGGCGGTGTTTATCGCGGCGATGCGTCTGAGCGGGCGCAAGGCGCCATCGCTCATTCCGGGACGATCCGGTTGGATCGTCACTGCCCTTTACGGATTCGCCGCAGTAACCTTTCTCACTTCCGTTTTTCACACCACGACCGCCAATCTCGTTTTCATACTGGCTTTCAATCCTATGTTTGCCGCGCTTCTATCCTGGATATTCCTGGGTGAACGGCCGAAACCCGTTACACTCGCCGCCATGTTCATCATGGTCGGTGGCGTTCTTGTCATCGTTCACGAGGGGTTGGGCAGAGGGCATTTTTTCGGTGACGTTCTGGCGCTGATCACCAGCCTTGCTATTGCAGCCGCCATAACGGTCACACGGGCAAGCAAAAGGGACATGGGATTCACCGCGCTTGTCGCGTCGGTCGCACCGTTCCTGCTTGCCACCTTCATGATCATCGACACGGGGTTCAATGTGGAACAGCCCTGGTGGCTGGTTCTCAACGGCGGGTTCATAATTCCGGTCTCGTTTTTCTGCCTCGCCTATGCGCCCAAATTCCTTTCGGGCGCAGAGGTCGCCATGTTCTACCTGCTTGAAACCGTGCTGGCGCCGGTGTGGGTGTGGATCGTGTTTACCGAAGTGCCGACACGGCAGAGCGCAGTCGGCGGTGCGATTCTGATCGTCACGCTTTTCGTCCACTCTCTTTGGCAATTGCACGCCGGACGGCGCAGAACCGCCAGAATGGCCCCACGCTCTTTTTGATCACGACTGGTTCGACGAACCGGGCGGCGCCAGTGCGATCGCGGATGGCTGCTACTCGGCGGCGATCTGCATCGGCGGGCGCTTTTCCGCGATAGCTTGCACGTTGTGAGGCAATGCGAGATCGTCACCCTTCGGCTCGTCGACAGGGTTCGGATTGACCAGCCAGCGGAACATGCGAGCCACCAGCGCGCCCAAATCATCCATCAGCGTGTAGACCGACGGCACGAAAACCAGTGACAGAGCGGTCGAAACCAACAGACCTCCGATCACGGCGATCGCCATGGGCGCGCGGAATTCGCCGCCGTCGCCAAACGCCAGCGAAGCCGGCACCATGCCGGCGGACATGGCAATGGTCGTCATGATGATCGGTCGCGCGCGCTTGCGGCCGGCGTCGATGATGGCTTCCTTGCGCGATACGCCTTGCTTGACCTCCTCCACGGCGAAATCGACCAGCATGATCGCGTTCTTGGTGACGATGCCCATCAGCATCAGGATGCCGATGACGACCGGCATGGATACGGCCGAATTGGTGAGCCAGAGACCGGCCACCACGCCGCCGATCGAAAGCGGCAGCGACATCAGGATGGTCAGCGTGTGAAATACCGATCCGAACAGCAGGATCAGCACGACGAACACCAGCATCAGTCCGGTGATCATCGCGTCGCGGAACGAGGCGAAGACCTCGCCCATAACCTCGGCGTCGCCGGTCTCCTGGATGGATACGCCGTCAGGCAGGTTCTTGACCTCCGGCAGACCTTTGATGAAAGCCAGTCCCTCGCCGATCTCGGCACCGTTGGCCATGTCGGCGCCGATGACCACGCGGCGCTGCCGGTTGAAGCGCTGGATCGACGACGGACCCTGTCCAAAACTGATTTCTGCGATCGACGACAACGGCACAACCACGCCCGATGGAGCAGGAACCGGCAGATTGCGGATCACGTCGATATCGTCGCGCGCCGTTTCGGTCAGCTGCACGCGGATCGGGATCTGGCGGTCGCCAATGGTGTATTTGGCCAGATTGGCGTCAATGTCGCCGATGGTGGCGATGCGCAGCGTTTCCGAAATCGCCGCGGTCGAGAGGCCGAGTTCGGCCAGCCGGTCCATGCGCGGTTCGACGACGATTTCGGGCCTGTCGAGCGCGGCATTGGACGTGATCGCACGGAACTTTCCCGACGCCGCCATTGCCGACTGAACCTTGCGCGCCTCGCTGTCGAGAACCTCGCCGTTTGTGCCCATGACGCCGATTTCCAGTTCGCGCACACCGCGATCATTGACGAAATAGGCGCGCAGATCGGGAATGCTGTCCAGTTTGGCCAGCAGGATCGATTCCAGCTCGAACTGGCTGACCTCGCGTTCGCCCTTGTGCTGCAAGTCGGCAACCATGGTCGCGCGCCGCAGTTCAAGGGTTCCGAGCGGGTTAGAGCCGCCGATCACATAGACATTCTCGACCTGCGGGACCTCGAGCATCAGCTTCGTAGCCCGGTCGGTCACCCGGCGGGTATCTTCGAGCCTGCTGCCGGGCGGAAGTTCAAGCGAGAAGACGATCCGGCTAGCATCCTGGCGCGGAACGAAACCGGAGGGAAGAAACCCGATCGCGTAGATTGCTCCCGCAAAGAAGGCGATGCCGGCAAGCAGCGTCAGCCAGCGAAACCGCAGCGTAACGCCAAGAAACCCGGTGTACGCCCGCATCAGAATTCCGTCGGTCGGTTCGGGATGTCCATGGTTGCGCATGAAGTAGGCTGCCAGCATCGGCGTGATCAGCCGGGCGACCAGCAGGGAGAAGAACACGGCAACCGCAACAGTCAGGCCGAACTGTTTGAAATACTGGCCGGCCACGCCGCCCATGAAACTCACCGGCGCGAATACGGCGATGATGGTCATGGAAATGGCGATGACGGCAAGTCCGATCTCGTCAGCCGCCTCCAGCGCCGCACGGTATGGCGATTTGCCCATCTTGATATGGCGGACGATGTTTTCGATTTCGACGATCGCGTCATCCACGAGAATGCCGGTCACAAGGGTGATGCCGAGCAGACTGACCAGATTGAGCGAAAATCCCATCAAGTCGAGAACCCAGAATGCCGGGATGATCGACAGCGGCAATGCAATGGCGGTGACGATCGTGGCGCGGAAATCGCGCAGGAACAGCAGCACGACCAGGATAGCAAGACCGGCGCCCTCGTATAGCGTCTTCATCGCCGAATCGTAATTGCCGACAGTGTAATTGACGGAGTTGTCGACAAGCGCGATCTGAACATCCGGATTCTCGGACTGAAGTTCCGCCACCGCCTTCGTCACGCGCGCATTGACGTCGACATCGCTCTCGCCCTTGCCGCGGAAAATGCCGAAGGAAACAACGGTCTTGTCATTGACCCTGGCAAAGGACCGCGGTTCGGCCCAGGCGTCGGTAACTGTGGCGATATCGGACAGAATGACCGTGCGACCTCCCCCCAGCGGAATTTCAAGCGCGCGCAGATCATCGATGGTCTGTGCGGCGCCTAGAGTGCGGATCGTCTGGGCGCGCTGGCCGATTTCGCTGCTGCCACCAGTAAGGTCGACATTGGCGGCGCGGAGCGCCCGGTTCACATCGCCGGCCGATACGCCCAGAGCATTCAGCCGTTCGGGATCGAGTTCAACCTGGATTTCTCTGTCGACGCCGCCATAGCGGTCGACGCGGGCGACGCCCTTCAGACCTTGCAGCTTGCGGATCACCGTATCGTCGACATACCACGACAGCTCTTCCAGCGTCATGGCCGGCGCGGATACGGCGTAGGTCAGGATCGCCTGTCCTTCGACTTCGATGCGGTTGACCAGCGGCTCGTTCGCGGTGGCAGGCAGGTCGGCGCGAATGCGCTCGACCGCGTCCTTGACATCGTTGACCGCAGTTTGAGTGTCGACCTCAAGACGGAATTCGATGATTGTCGTCGACGTGCCTTCAGTCAGGTTGGTGGTGACGTTCTTGACGCCGGTGACGTTGGCGACCGCATCTTCCACGCGCTTGGCGACCTGGGTCTCAAGTTCGGTCGGTGCAACGCCGGGATCCTTCACCGTTACTGCCACAATCGGAATATCGATATTGGGAAAGCGGGTGACCGGCAGCTTGGAAAAGCTCATCGCGCCCAGTACGAGCAACACCACAAACAGCAGGATCGGCGCAACCGGGTTGCGGATCGACCAGGCGGAAATATTGCGGAAATTCATCGCCGGGCGCCCTTTATTCGTTGGCCGAACGCGGGTTGACGGTTTCGCCTTCTGTGAGGAAGCCGCCAGCGCGAAGGACGATCTTCTCGTTGCCGCTGATGCCGCTTTCGATGACCACGCCTTCGCTGGTGACCATGCCGGTCTCAACTGCCATGCGTCGGACCTTGTTTTCATCGTCGACGACATAGACGAAGCTGCCCTGACCATCGGACAGGACCGCGCTTTC
>JBFIBB010000207.1:0-6255 GCA_041582695.1 Rhizobiaceae bacterium | reverse complement strand
TGCCGCGATGCGGGTGCCAGGGAAATCCCTTCAGGTAGTCTTCGGGACGATCATTGCGGAAGTCGTCGAAAAGCAGGAACGGATCGGCCAGTTCGGGATTGCCGAAACCGAAGGCGCGGTGCAAGTGCACGCCTGCGCCCTCCAGAGTTGGCTGTGCGGCCGAAATCTGTTTTACCGGACGTATCGACATTGTTGCATTTCCCTTGTTTCGTTGGCGCAATGTAGGAGCTACAGCGGTTCGCTAACAGGGGTCAATTGTCGACACGCTGTTCACTGTTCGAGGTATAGGCCGCCCGTCGCACCTATCGCCGGTACCTGCGGGCGCCGTTCTCGATCGTCGCGATGAGGCCGGAAAGCGTGTCGAGGTCGAGTTGCCCGATATGCCGCGACAACAGGTTGGCAAGTTCGGTGGCCTGCGGCGACAGGCCCGCCGTATCGATGACAACGCGCGGGTGCGATTTGAGCGCTAGCCTCTGCAATTGGTCCGCCTCGTCCCAGATCACATTGAAATAGCCGGTGATCTTCTGCAACAGCGGCCAGGCGGGCATGCCGCGCCGTCCATGCTCGAGGGCAGAAAGATAGGCGGCGCTGACGCCGATAGCTTCGGCCATTTCACGCTGGGTCACTCCCTTGGCGCGCCTTAGTTCGCGCAATCGCTCGCCGAATGGCGTCATGGTCAGCCCTCCCTTCGACGGAGCCGGACGTAGATCGCGCCGGTTCCTCCATGATGCCGCGCGGCGCCGTGGAATCCGCTGACGAGTCCCCGAAACGGCTCGGTTTCAAGCCATTGCGGCACCGCGCGGCGCAGTATGCCTGCGCTTCCCAGCGAAGCGCCCCTGCCCGTTATGACCAGCACGTGCCGGCTGCCGGAGGCATGCGCCTGGTACAGAAACGCGAGCAACCGTCCATGGGCCTCGGCCTGGTCGAGATCGTGCAGGTCGATGGTGCGATCGATGGCGACCCGCCCTTTGGCAAGCTTCCGTCGTGTCGGAACATCGATGGCGGCTGCCGGATCGCGCTTTTTCGGTTTCGACGCCGGCGCCTGATAGGGTGGATGCAGAACCGGATTTACCAGCGAAGGAGCACCGTGGCGGTGGCTTTGTACCTCTTCAGGTGTTTCGCGCGCTTCGGTCAGAAACCGGTCATGCATCGGCTTTACCGACCGGGCTACCTGCGACCACAGTATCCGGTCATCCGCCGACAACTCGCCGTTCTTGCGCTTTCTGCTCATCGCCTTTCCGATACCAGCAGGCGCGGCAGCAATGCAAAGAAATCCGCCCGGTGCCTGATCACGCCGGCAATCTCGCCGGCCGCCTCGCCGCTGCCGACAAACAGATCGCCCCGCGCCGGACCGATAATCGCCGAGCCGGTGTCCTGCGCGATCATGAGCCTGGCGAATGGTTTTCCATCAAATACAGTCAATTCAGGCGCATGAATGTAAAATGGCGTGGCGAAGGTGTGCAGCATCCGGTCGACCGCCAGCGATCTGCCCGGCGTCAGGGGCACCTTGGCGGCTGCGACCGGTCCAAGCTTGACATCGTCCACCGGCGCCTCGCGAAAGAAGATGAACGACCTGTTCTGCCAAAGGATTTCGTCGATCCGTTCGGGATTGCAGGCAAACCACGCCTTGATCGATTGCATCGTCACGTCGCGCAACGGTATTTCCCCCAACGAAGCCAACACGCCGCCAGGGCCGGTGAACGGGTGACCGCTCTTGGCTGCGTAGGTCACCCTGTGGACCGATCGATCCGGAAAGCGCAATCTTGCGGCTCCCTGGACGTGAATGAAAAACAGTTCGACCGGGTCGGCCAGCCAGGCGATTTCCAGGCCGCGCCCTTCGAGTGCGCCCTTTTCGATCGCCGCGCGGTCGAAATACTCAACCAGCGATCCATCCCGAGCCCGGCGGGCGAAGGCGAAATATGGATCAAGACCGGACGGACGGTTTTCGTCATCGACATCGACGAGATCGGCAGGCCGGCGATAAAGCGGGTGCCGGTACGGGCCGGTGCGAACCTGAGACGCCTCGGCTACCGGTTCGTAGAAGCCGGTGACGAAGCCGGCTTCTTCTTTGCCAGCAACGATCCGGCAGGCGGCAAAATGGCTCTCGAAGAACCGCCGCGCGCCAATTGCCGAAATGCCACCCGCAGCCCTCGCCGCGGCAAACGCTGAGGAAAACGCCGCATGATCGACGCCCAGCGACCCCGTTCGGTACGGCTTCGTCAGAACATGCAGTGCCGAGCGGCGGAACGCTGCGAACGCCTGTGCGTGATCGTCTTCGCGCCAACCTGGAAGTTCATCGAAGCCGCAGGGCTGGAATATGTCGCCGAGGGACGCCACAGGCGCGGCGAAACCGGTCAGTCTTCGGCTTCGGTGGCCACCAGCTTCCAGTTGGGATCGCGGGAGCGGGTATCGCGGGCGAATGTCCAGACGTCCTTGACCTCGGCAACGGTCTCGGGATCGCCGTCGATCACTTCGCCCGATTTGTCGAGCGTCGCCGAGATCAGCTCGCTCACCAGCCGTATCGTGACATGAGCCTCGCCATCCTTCATTTCGGCGCCGACAATATCGGCCTTGGAAATGCCGACAAAGGAAGACTGCACCTTCTCGTCGCGAGCCTCACGCCCGTTTATCGCCTCGACAAATCCGTCATAGACTTCACGCGAAAGCAGGTTTTTCAACGTCTTGCGGTCGCCGTTGGCAAAAGCCATGACAATCATCTCGTATGCAGTCTTGGCGCCTTCGAGAAAGTTCTTCGGCGCAAACGAGGCATCGGCGTCCTTGATGGCGCGAAGACCCTTGTTGATGGCAGTGCCCGGTTTTGCGTACTGGTCGATATCGAAATAGCGGCCATCGGCGTCATCAGCGCCCTGCTTCTTCCGCTTCGGAAGAGCGACGATGTTGTCAGCCGGTCCTTCGGCATCATTTGCGCTGTCGCGTCTCGAATACGGATCGAAGGGGCGGCGTTCATGGCCGGTGCGGCGGCCGAGAACGCTGCGCAGCTGATAGAAGATGATCACTGCGGCGACGAGAAAGAAAATCGTGCCAAAATCGAAGAATTCCATGTCGGACCCAATCTTGCCGTTCCGCCGCAAACGGCTCCTGAATTGCCGGATATCCGGCCGGTTCACATCCCATTATGATATAGAACGCAATCGGCTATCATTCAAATTCGCCGTTCGAATACCTATCTCGGTGAATTGAGCCGTTCAATCAAGATGGCAATTTCCGTAATCGGGCCCGCGAAGGAAGCTAATTTGCCCTTTTCTGTCATACCGCTGCTGCTCCTAACAATTCCGCTGTTGGAGATTGCGGCATTTATCGTGATCGGAGGCAAGATCGGCGTACTGGCAACGCTGGCCATGGTGTTTGCCACCGCGGTGATCGGCTCGATCCTGCTCAGGATCCAGGGCTTCGGGCTGATCAACAAAATCCGCATGGAGACCGAGCAGGGCAGGGTCCCGGGGCGCGAACTCGTACACGGCGTCATGATCCTGATTGCCGGAATCCTGCTGCTGACGCCGGGATTCGTGACCGACGCTATGGGTTTCCTGCTGTTCATTCCGGCCGTGCGCGATTTCGGTTGGCGTCTTGTGCGCGACCGAGTTGTGATCGTTGCGCGACAGGGGATGGGAAGCGGTTCGGCGCATCCGCGCCCCGGCGACCCTAAGACCATTGACCTGGACGAGGATGAATTCACAAGCAGCGGCAATCCGGATTCCCCCTGGCGTTAAAGCGCGCAAGCCTGGATGGGCTTTGTACGCGGAAATTGCACCGGCTCGCGCCTTGTAACGAAACTTGGCGCATGCTAGCCAACCGGCGATTTTGAACGGGCCGGAGATGGCTCAAGCTGAAGAGGTGACATCCGACATGGCAAAAGAGCCAGCAGAGAACCCAAACGCACCCGGCGAGAGCCAAAAGTCTGGAAACGGCAAGGCACCGCGGCTCAGCGTCCTGACCCAATACGTCAAGGATCTGTCATTCGAGAGCCCGGGCGCGCCGCAATCACTTCGCTCGCGCGACAAGGCGCCCTCGATCAACATCAACGTAAATGTCAACGCAAATCCGATTTCGCAGTCCGAATTCGACGTCAATCTGGCGCTGAACGCAAAGGCCGAATCGGGCAAAGATGTTCTTTTCAATATCGAACTGCTCTATGGCGGCGTGTTCCATATCGAAGGCTTTCCGCAAGAACACATGCTGCCGATCCTGTTCATCGAGTGCCCGCGGCTGCTGTTTCCGTTTGCCCGCCATATCATTGCTGATGCCAGCCGCAATGGCGGATTCCCGCCGCTGATGCTTGATCCGATCGACTTCGCCCAGATGTTCCAGCAGAAGATGGCCGAGGAACAGGCAAAGGCCAAGGTACAGACAACCTAGGGCCATGGAACCGGGACCGCGATGTCCGACTGTTGCCGGACGTCATCAAAATTGATCCGAATCATGCAAATGCGGCGTCCCGGCGCCGCATTCTGTTTTTATCCCGGCCGCACTGGAAACCACCGAGGGATAATACAGAATGTCATTTCGTATTGCGGGCCTGCTGTTCGCAGCCGGCCTGATCGCCATTGCTTTGCCTGATACGGCCGATGCCGCGCAATGCGGCCGCGCTTCATGGTATGCACTTAACTCGAAAACAGCCTCAGGCGAACGGATGAATCCGGCCGCCATGACCGCCGCACACCGCAGCCTGCCGTTCGGCTCGCGCATTCGCGTGACCAATCAGCAAAACGGCCGATCAGTGGTTGTTCGCATCAACGATCGCGGACCGTTCATTCGCGGCCGCATACTCGACCTTTCAAAGGCCGCCGCCAAAGAGCTGGGTTTTATCCGCTCGGGGCACACTCCCGTTTGCTTTTCCAAGAGCTGAGGCGGGTTTTCCCGTGAAACAGTTCGACGGCGGTCAGATCGCCTTGGCGTGCAGGGCGCCGCGATAGGCATCGCGCAGATAGCCGAGCGTGGCGTTGGCGTCGACCGGCTTTCCGAAGAAATAGCCCTGACCGCCCTGACAGCCGAACTGAACCAGTTTGTCGGCCTGCTTCTCGTCTTCAATGCCTTCTGCAACGACGTCCATGCCCAAACCCTCGCACATCGCCAGTATGGCCCGGATGATGTGCTCGGAGGGACGGTCGTCCAGAATGGAAGCGACGAAGGCCCGGTCGATCTTGAGTTTGTCGAACTGGAACTCGCGCAAGCGGCCGAGACTGGACTGGCCGGTGCCGAAATCGTCGAGCGACACCCGTATGCCGACACGGCGCAGGTCTTCCACGATCTTTTCGGCCGAAGCCGGGTCGCTCATCACGCCGGTTTCTGTGATCTCGATCTCCAGCCGTTTCGGATCGAAACCGGTTTTCTCAAGGATCGACAGGATTTGCAGACCGGTGTTCTGATCGACGAGCTGCGAAGGCGACAGGTTGAACGACAAGAAAAGGTGCTCGGGCCATTCGCGCGCGGCTTCTGTTGCCTTGCGCAACAGCAGTTGCGACAGCGCGCCGACGATGCCGCGTTCTTCGGCGATAGGGATGAACACCGCGGGCGACACGAAGCCGAGATCGCGGTCGGTCCAGCGCGCAAGACACTCAAATCCTATTGTTCGGCGTGATCTCAGATCAACGATCGGCTGGAAATGCGGCTCGACCTCGCCCGCCGAGACGGCGCGGCGCAGGGCCTGTTCGATGCGGGCCACACGCTTGGCCTGTTCTTCCATCTCCTGGGAGTAGACGACAACCCGTCCGCGGCCCGAACGTTTGGCGTGGTAAAGCGCGGTCTCGGCTTTGGAAACGAGCTGCTGGGGCGTGTCGTCGTTGAAATAATAAAGCGCACAGCCGACCGAGGCTGAGAGGCGAGCGGTACGCTCGCCGACATCATAGGGGGCCGACAGGACCTCTACCAGCATGGAAGCCTGGTCCTTTACCGTTTCCTCGCGGAAGGTCATCGGAAACAGGAAGGCAAACTCGTCACCGCCGATCCGGGTCATCACCGAATGGTTGTCCATCGCTGCGCGCAAGCGCATTGAAACCTGCAACAGGATGTCGTCGCCAGCAGAACGGCCAAACAGGTCATTAATGGGCTTGAATCCGTCAAGATCGATGATTCCGATGGCGAACGGAGCCGGATCATCCTGGCGTTCGGCGATCAACCGCTGCATCTTGTCAAAAAAACGCGCCTGGTTTCCGAGACCGGTCAGCGGATCCGTCATTGCGAGTTCAGCCGGATTGGCGCTGCCGGTTTTATCCTCGACAGATGAATTCATTGTGC
>JBFIBB010000206.1:0-6274 GCA_041582695.1 Rhizobiaceae bacterium | reverse complement strand
AGGTAATGGTGAACGTGGTCGTGCCGCCGCCGGCCGCCACGCTCGCAGCGGCATCGACAGTCAGGATGAAGTCGGCGGCATGTGCTCCGCCGATCGTCACCCGTGGATTGCTGGTCAGGTTCAGCACCGCGGAGCCGGAATTGGTGATGGTGAAGGGATTGGCGTTGGAGCCGGTGGCGATGTCGTGCGAGCCGAAGTCGGTGTCGTCGAGAACCGACGGCGTCGCGTCGCCATCGGCGATCGTCACGCCCAGACCAGTGACATTCATCTCCGGCGCAGGCGGCGTATAGTCGATCGTCAGCAGAGGACGCTCGGAGGTCGGCGACCCTTCCGAACTGACGAAATCTATGCCGTTCGAATTGTCGTTATAGATCGTCCAACCGAAGTTGGTAGCACCGTTCGACCATGCCTGGACGGTCGCCGCAAGCCCGGTGAATGACTTGGAACCGGTGGTGTTTGGATTGGGAAGCGTCGCATCGATTGCGGAGCTGGCTTCGATGTCGTTCCTTTGAATTCCGTTTGTCATCGAATTCCAAGTCGACGATTCGTTCCAAGTCACCAGCATTCGATGCAGCGTAATCGACGCACCGCTGCTTGAAACATCGAATACCTGAAGCGTGAGGGTCGCCGAATTTATGGTTGATCCGAGCGGGATCTGATTTGCCCCGGAACCGAATATATTGCCAAAGCGAATGAGCCCGTGTTTCTCCGAGCCGCTGTCATTGAGATCAGCCCCGAATGCGGTGTCGTTTCCCTGGGATGTGTTGGGTTGAGCTCCCCACACGAAGGTATCTTCCGTGCTCGCATAGCCGTTGACGCCTTCGCGAAAGCTCACGGTCGGCAGCAGCACCGCCCAGCTGGACTGCGCGCGCGCATCAATCGCAATTGGGGTTTCGACCGGACCGGTGGCGGCTTCGAGTATCCAGTCGCCCCCAAGATCGCGGTGGCCGGTGGCATTTACGCTCGCAGCAACGTCAGCCCCGGTCAAACGGGAAAGGCGATCCATTGCCCGGCGTCCTGCGCTCCCGGCGGCAAAATCGCAACCGTAGATCAGGATATCGGCGTTTTCGGAAAGCGCGGCCGAAACGGCTTCAAGGTCCGCAGCATATCGGCCGGCCATGGACCGGTCGTTCAAGCGCGAGGTGCCGAGAAGAAATTCGCCTGCCCGGCCGTGCCCAATGACATGGATCGCATCGATTTGCGAGCGGCCGGCAAGTGCGCGGACCATTTGCTTGATCCCGTCTTCGGCGCTGTCGATGTGAATAACTTCTATGTTCGGGTTCGCACCCGCAACCAATTGCCCGCGATCGGTAACATCGCTGTCGACGAACAGGATTTCCCTGCGCCCGTTGTCTGATACGCTGAGCGCTTGGCCGAACTGAAGCTGGATCGTAAAAAACGTAAAAGCGGCGAGCAGAAATGCCAATGCCGAACAAATCAGCCGGTTGTGACCCAGCAGCATGGCGATCACGTGATATGTGCCTCCCGTTCCGGACCGATTTCCAGCAAGGATTTTTTTGAATGCCACCCGCAAAGCAACAACAGTGATTCGTATAATTAGAATATCATCATTATCGGAAATATCCTCCGGCAACCCGTTGTCTGAAACCGGATCGGCGACGCTGTCCGGGCGCAAGAGAGTTATCCGTGGGACAAATTTTCGGCACCCGGCAATCCTGCTCGAAGATTTCCGCAGGCGCGGATCAGAAACCTGCCGGTTCAGGCAACAGATGTTCGGCTAGCGATTTGCTGTTTTCGATGTGTGCTGTTCGTCGATCAGAAATGGCCGCCGCACCTCATTCCGATCCGCCCGGCCGTTGCAAACTGGCGAGCGAACTAAGAGCCTGCTGGAAAACGAGAGTTTCTATAACTCTGTGATTTTACTGGTGGCTGAGCAGGGACTCGAACCCTGGACCCGCTGATCAAGAGACCTAAACAATGGAATGACAAAGACAAACTTGGATCATGGATGATAATGAAATCAATTATTTAAGCCGTGTGCACTGCTCTGCCCTAACCCACATTTTCGCCGCCTCTGCCACTTCTCCGAGGACCAGGAGCATAACCTGGTCCAACCGCACGGGCACGTTCTTGGCAAATTGTAGCACCACATATTCGATGCCGGTTTTGCCGCCAGCTAAGGTGATCTGCTGCCAGAAAACGGTATGTTTTGAGCTGCAGTTCTCCAATCACAATCCCGGTTGCAGGAGGAAAAGGAGCCCAAGAACAGGTCGAAGTTCGCCGATGCGCAGATCGCATCCATGTTCAAACAGCCGAATCGAGGTAATTTTGCCGGGAATGTACCAAGACTCCCCCTTCAGCCGATGGGGATATCCGGTATACTGACGAGGCGCGCCGGCTGGCGGGGAATCGGGGACAACATTGCCACCTGTCGATTGGCCTGTGATGTTTTTTAAGCGCTTTCCCGTATTTGTCGGCGGCTCCGCAGTGGGCGCGGTCATCGATTACACCGTGACTCTCACAGCAACCGGTCTCCTGCACCTCCAACCGGCTGTCGCCTTGGCGCTGGCAATGTTGATCAGCGGGACAGTTGTGTTCTTTTTCCACCTTCGCGTGACGTTCGATTACTCGGGCGGGAGCCGGTTTAGGCGCTTTGTTCTTTTCATGGGCTGGACCTTCTTGATCTATCTGCTCCGCGCTCTTTTAATGCTGGGCGGCTTGGGCATCGGTCTGCCGTTGGCTATCGCGCTCTTCGTGGCGATTGGGATGGCTTCAATCATCAATTTCGCTTTCTCGTCAGCCATCGTCTTCGCAAAGGGATCGTCATGAGCGCACAAACCCTCTGCGTCATCGTTCCGATCTACAACGAGGCGGAGAACCTGCCGGAACTGCTGAAGCGCCTTGACCGCATCGCGGACGACGTAGCGCGCGAATTCGGATTTGATATCGGGTTTGTTTTTATCGACGACGGCAGCAGCGATGACAGTTTTGCCGTTCTCAAAGCGCATGATTTTGGCCCGCGAATGTGCCGATTGCTACGTTTCTCGCGAAATTTCGGAAAGGAGGCGGCGCTGTCCGCTGGAATAGATGCCGCCGGAAATGCCGATGCGGCTGTGCTGATGGATGCCGATCTTCAGCACCCCCCGGAAATGATCGCCGATTTTGTCCGTATCTGGCGGACAGAAGGAGCCGACAGCGTCTATGCCTACAAAACCAGCCGCCGCGGCTCTGAGGGACTGGTCAGGGCGGTTTTTTCCCGGCTGTTTTACTGGATCATCAATCGCGATCTGCCGTACCAAATCACGCCAGGCGCCGGAGACTTTCGCTTGATCAACCGGCAATTCATGAAAGCGCTGCGTAGTCTGCCGGAGAGCGACCGCTTCATGAAAGGACTTTATGGCTGGGTGGGATTTCGCCAAACCGGACTTGCTCTCGATCCCCCGCCTCGCACGCGAGGCAAAAGCAAATACAGCCTGCTCTGGTTGTTGTTCATGACTGTCGGGGCGATCACCAGCTTCTCGACCGCGCCCTTGCGTCTGATGGCTATCGCCGGAACGGTCATTTCCATTTTGAGCGTCACCTATGGCGCCTACATCGTGATCCAGCATTTCTTTTTCCCCGGAGTTCCGGTTGGCATTGCCTCGGTCCTGGCATTGATCTCCTTTTTCGGAGGTGTTCAGCTTATGTTTCTGGGCCTTCTGGGCGAGTACATCGGCAAATCCGTTTTGGAAGCCAAGAAGCGCCCGATTTACATTCTGGCCGAAGACATCCACCGCGAGGGACAGGATAGTGCGGATAGCGGATGATTTCGGACTGGGACGCAGGCACGACCGGGCAATCCTCTCCCTGCTCGAAAAAGGGCGGCTCGACGGCACCTCTGTCATGATGGGCAGCGCAATGGAACCTGGCGATATCGGCCGGCTTCGGGAATTGCGCCAAGCCGGCACGCTGGTGGGACTGCACCTGAACCTCACGCAGGCTATTCCGGGGGGCGGCCCAGTATGGCCCCTGAACCGGCTGATTTGGCCAAGGCGGGATGGGCAAGCCCTGAACGCTATCACGTCCAGCCTGACCGATCAGGCAAACCGCTTTATTCAACTCTTTGGCAGCTCACCCGATTTTTATGATGGCCACCAACACTGCCATTGCTTTCCGGCGATCGCGCCACTCGTAGTGCGCCTGCCGCGGACGTCGCAAACATGGGTACGTGTTCCATTACCGGCTACATGGAAGGGTCGTTGGCTCAATTGTCTGGCCGGCGGCGCAAAGGCATTCATCGTCATGGCGCTGGCTGCAAGGGCCGGAGGGATATTTGCCAGGGCCGGCCTGAATACCAATCGTGATTTCACGGGGTTCCTCCGCCTGCACGATCCATCGAGTGTTCGCCGGTGGCTGCCGCGTCTGTTATCCGCAAAGGACCCGGATTGCCTGATAATGCTTCACCCTGGTGATGCCACCGACAATATCCAGTGCGCCGGACACGCGCCCGCGAGCCGGTCGGCAGAAACCGAAATTCTGACTGGAAATGCGGTCGGATGACCAAAATCCCCCCTTTGCAACTGGGTCTGATCCTGCTGCTCGCCGCACGGCTTTTGGCGATGGTCTGGATACCCCTTACGGACTCGACAGAAGCCCGCTACGCCGAAATCGCGCGCATCATGTCAGAGACCGGCAACTGGATTACCCTCCAATTGGAATATGGCATTCCATACTGGGCAAAGCCGCCATTGTATTCCTGGCTGTCGGCGGCCGGCATGTCCGTGTTCGGCGCCACGCCGTTTGGGGCGCGGATTGGAATCCTGCTTACGGCAATGGCCACCCTGCTGATACTGTGGCGATGGGCCTGCCCGCTGACCGGCAGGCGAACGGCCACTGCGGCAATATTGGTCACAGCCAGTTCAGCACTGTTCTTTGTCGCTTCCGCTTTTGTGCAAACCGATATGGTGTTGACCCTCGGCGTCGTCGCCAGCATGGCGGGCTTTTACAACGGGCTGGCGGGAAGCCGCAGCTGGGGCTGGCTCTTTTTTCTGGGCCTTGCAATCGGGCTTCTCGCCAAGGGTCCCATTGCGGCGGTCCTCACCTTGACGCCGATCATGGTATGGATGTTCTGGCGCGGCAATTGGAAGGATATCGCCCGTCTCCCATTATCCGGTGGGGTCATCTTGTGCGCTGTTCTCGTCATACCCTGGTACGTGGCCGCAGAAATCGCGACTCCGGGCTTTCTTCGCTATTTCCTGATCGGCGAGCACGTGCAGCGGTTCCTCGATCCCGGCTGGACAGGTGACCGCTACGGCGCCGGCCGGGAGCATCCAAGGGGCATTGTCTGGTTGTTCTGGCTGGCGGCCACACTGCCCTGGAGCCCGCTGTTGCCGGTGCTTGCATTGCGCCTGCGAAAGGCCGGGCTGCCTGACGGCGCGGGGCTTTATTCCTATCTGCTTTTGTTCGCGCTGACCCCTCTCGTGTTCTTCACGTTCACCGCAAACGTGCTCATCACATATGTGTTGCCCGGTGTGCCAGCGGCGGCATTGCTGGCCGTTGCGCTTTGGACGAAAACCAGCTCCACGGGAGCGAATTGGCTGAAACTCGGAATAGCCGAAATCGTACTGATCTCCCTGGGTTTTACCGCGGTTTCGATAGCCGGCGCTGATCGCTCCTACATGCCCACCGAAGCGCGCCTGATCGCGGACTATCCCGGCTCGGGACGCCTTGCTCTTCTCGGCCCTCGCAACTATTCGGCCGAGTTTTACACGCAAGGCAAGATCGTTCGGCTGGAAACGCCGGCCAAGCTTGCCGCCTGGCTCAGGCCCGGGGATGGCGTGCTGGTTCCAAAATATAAATATCCAGAATTTGCAGAAGTGTTCGGGAATGCAATCAAACCGGTTGCGGAAGACCGCAGATACTTCCTGTTTGTTCCTGTTCCGGCTTCGGCGCAGGGAAACAGCACGCCGGACGCCACACGGAACTGATTTTCTGTTGCCCGCTATGCTGCGGATGCCAGGTTGGTTCCGACCAATCTTCTATCTGTCATTTGCGTGGTGTTTTTTTCTTCCACTGCCGCGCAAGGTCGACCGTGCCGATAGCGCGGGAGACCGCGACGCTGGAAAAGACGACATTGTCGCCCATTGCCACCACGAAGCGCACCAATATTTTGATGCGGATGCGCAGTTAATAGAATAATTCGTTGATTTTGTTGGTGGGTGAGCAGGGACTCGAACCCTGGACCCGCTGATTAAGAGTCAGCTGCTCTACCATCTGAGCTACACACCCGCCTTTACGAGGCTGGGGCGGATATAATCGCCATGTCCGCTGCTGT
>JBFIBB010000205.1:0-6325 GCA_041582695.1 Rhizobiaceae bacterium | reverse complement strand
GGAAACCGTAATGATAGAGATTCCGATAATCAGGAGAATCCTGGAAAGAGCGACGAAAGCACCTTCCAGCCACAACACGCAGCCGTGGCTGTTTGAGATCGAAGGCAATCGGATTCGATCTCTCGCCGATCGAACGCGTGCCTTGCCGGTAAATGATCCCAAAGACAGGGAACTGACGATAAGTTGCGGATGCGCCCTGATGAATCTGCGCGTTGCTGCCGCCCAAGAAGGGCTGATTTGCGAACTGCATTACTCAATCAACGGCGAAGACGAGCTGGCAGAAATCATTCTGACGAGGGCGGGAGGGGCCGATGATCAGCTAAAAAAGCTCTCCGATGCTATCGAATTGCGGCGCACTTATCGTAATCGGTTCGATCGGAAGGAAATACCCGATTCAACAATTGAGAATCTCAGACGTGCTGCAGAAGCCGAAGCAGCCATGCTCTATTGCTTCAAGGGTGAAAGTACCCGTCGGGTCATTGCAGATCTGGTCGCGGAGGGCGACCGCATGCAGTGGTACAACCGAAGTTGGCGCCGGGAACTGGCGGCTTGGATGAACCCCCGGCGAAAGGGCGACGGACTCACGGTTCCAGGCTTTGCGGCACCGGTCGCGCAGTTGATCGTCCGCAGTTTCAACATGGGCAAGGGAATAGCAGCCAAGGACAGCGAATTGGCGGAACACTCGCTTGTTCTCGCAGTGCTGGCGACCGAAGGTGATGATCCGAAAGACTGGCTAAGTTGCGGCCAAGCCCTGCAACGCTTGCTGCTTGTTGCCGCAGGATACGGAATCCAGGCATCCTATTTCAATCAGCCGATTCAGGTCGAGGCGCTTCGCCCGAGACTGCGTAAACTGACTGGAGTGAATGGTTTTCCGCAGATTCTCCTCCGGCTGGGCTACCCGACAGAAGAACTCCCGGCATCGCCACGCCGTCCGCTGGACGATGTTCTCCACGAACAGTGACAGAAATCCGGTCCATTCGCCACCGGCACAAGTTGCCGGTAATTCGTCGATCGCCTCGCTGCATCGCTTCCTTGTCAGGCCTCCCGCGTGGACGAAATTCTTTTCCTTCTCCCGCCAAGCCCCTGTTTTCCCCGGCCGCGGCGGACGTTTCGGCTTTTGCCTGTCCCCGCCCGCAAAACCTCGCTTAGACTCCCCGTCAGCCTTTTCCGCCGGAAACGCTGATCATGACGGTGGTTCAGCGGGAAGGGGCCGGCGCCTCCGGCACGCGGTTGACGTGACCGCGCGCCCGGGGAGGCTCCGCCGAATGTTCCCCTCGGGACACTACGGTCCCGGTGCGTCTGTGTGGCGCTAGGGTGAACCGCGTCGAGGCCAATGGGTGCGGCAAGCACCCGGCGGCCGCTGAAGCGCGGTTCCGGCAAGAGGAACGGTGGGCGCCCGAAATCGCCGGACGGGCGGTCTGCGGATCGCACGCAAACACGAAGATGAGCGTTCTGCCGACCGCCCGTCTTTCCGGTCTCCATTCAATACCCGGGTTGCCAAATCGCGGGAAGGATCAGGCATGGAACAGCAAATCAGGGAAAGCAATCTGAACGAAGGCGAGCCGGGCTGGTATCCCACGTTCACGCCGGCGCCGATTGCCCGTACGGTCGAAACCGACGCGCAGTGGGAAAATGTTACCTTCTGGCGCGAGCATCACGCCCGTGCGATGGGCCTCTACCTGCGCACATTCCAGACGCTCTGTGCCCATCTCGGGGCGCCGAAAACCTGCCGCATCGGCAAATGCCGGCGCAGGCGCGACTGCCTCGGCCGCCGCGATCCCGACGATTGGAGCTATCCGCTGGCGCCGCTGATCCCGCCATGCGTGCCGCTGAAAGAGGAAATCTTCCAGCCCTTGCGCGAGGAAATCATGCGGGAGTTGCAACGCCGCTGCGCTTCTGACGAAGAAGAAGAAAACTCGCCCGAATTTGAATAAAACCTTATCCGTTAACCTTATGTTAAGCTTTACAGGTGTTTACTCAAATCAATCCAGTTTTCTGGATTCCTACCGGGTGGTTTTGCCACTCTGTTTGACGCCTCCCTGTTTAACTCTCAGAGCCGCCCTTGCTGCGGCTCTTTTTTCGTCTTCGCGCCGCCCGCCGCGCGCTGCCGGCATTTACAAAACCGGCTCGAGTGTTAACCCTTTGTTAAACAATTTCTTGCCTTGCCGGCGAGATGCGCGCAATTTGTTTCCCACCGGTGCTAATGCTGGTTCACGTTCGAATTTCATTGCACCGGTTGCGGAGCCGTTCACGGGCTCCGGCAGTGATGCGTAATGTGTAGCAAAAGGGGCTGAAGCGGCATGAACGAGCCCGGCAATTCCAGTTCGGTAATGATCAACCTGGCGGAAAGGCGCGCGTTTTCTGCATCGTTCAAGCCGCTCTACGACGAGGGCATGAAACTTGTCGAACGGGCTGCCGAATATCTGGATGGCGAGGGCCGCGCCGAGGCCAGGAAACTGTCGCGCGTCGCAGCCACGCTCTATGCCGCCGAATCCATGCGCCTGACCACCCGCCTGATGCAGATTGCCTCATGGCTGTTGTTGCAGCGCGCCGCCAATTCCGGCGAAATGACGCGCGACCAGGTAGCCTCGGAAAAATCCAAGGTGCGGCTCGACACGCTGTCGTCGGCCAACGAATCGGCGGCGTGGGCGGAGTTGCCGGAGGCGTTCCGCGAACTCGTCTCACGTTCGCTCAGTCTGCAAGGCGTGGTGCGCCGCATGGACGAGGAAATCTACGGCCGCGCCAAATCGGCCGACAAGGCGCGCGCCGGAGTCAATCCGGTCAGCGACCAGATATCGCTTCTCAACACCGCGTTCTCCATGCGCTGAGCGGAAAAGCGAAGTTCGCCGTGGCGCGGGCCGCCGCCTGCGCTATTGTGGCGGCCATGGCGGAAACGATTCGCATCATCGGCATCGATCCCGGACTTAGGCGCACCGGTTGGGGCGTCATCGAGGCGACCGGCAATACGCTGCGCTTTGTCGCTGCCGGCACCGTGACATCCGACGGCAAGGCCGATCTGGCCGCGCGCCTCTGCCAGATTCATGACGGGCTTGCCGCCCGCGTCGAAGAATACCGGCCTGACGAAGCGGCTGTTGAGGCGACGTTTGTCAACCGCGATGCGGCAGCCACACTCAAGCTCGGCCAGGCCCGCGGTGTCGCCATGCTGGTTCCTGCGCGGGCCGGCCTTGCGGTTGCCGAATATGCGCCGAACGTGGTGAAGAAATCAGTAGTCGGCGCCGGCCATGGCGACAAGAAGCAGATACACATGATGGTGAAGGTGCTGATGCCCAAGGCCAGTTTCGACACCGATGACGCCGCCGATGCGCTGGCGATCGCGATCTGCCATGCGCACCACCGCGGCGCACCGGCGCTGGCCCGCATCGCCATGACCGGCTGACAGTCCGGGTGGTCGGAGTAATCATGCGGCAACTGGCGCACACACCTTACGACGGCAGCCACCAGCCGTTCCGAATCGGACTGAAGCCGCTCGACCTGAAGAACTGGATCGAGGTTGACGACCGGCTCGATGCCTTCCTGGCCGAGAAACAGCGGCTGGAAGCGCTCTATCCCGGCAGGACGTTCATGGCCGAAGCCGACACAGGGGCGGCTCAGGCGGAAGTGCTGAAGCTCCTTGCCGAACACCTCGTTACGCATTTTCCGGCCGTCTACAGCCGCAGCGGCGAGGCGATCGTAGTAAACGGCAGGCCGGTCCGGCTCGATAGCGGCGAACCCGGCCTGAAGATCGCTTCGAAGCTGGTGCAGGAAGACCTGGTCGTGCTCAGGCGCAACGACGAAGGCTGGCGGCTGGTCGCCGGTTCAGTGGCCTTTCCGTCGTCATGGTCGCTGACCGAGAAATTCGGCCGGCGGCTGGAAGAGATCCACGCACCCGTTCCCGGCTTCGGTGCAGGCACCCGCAACGCAGCGATTATCAGCCGTGTTTTCGACAGCCTGCAGACGCAGCTTCCGGTATGGCGAATGAACTGGTCGGTCTATTCCGACAGTGAGCTGTTTCACGACAACCGGCTAGCCGAGCATCTCAAGAAACGGGATTTCGAAGCCGGTATTTTTCTGAGAGTCGAATACCAGACGCTGCGCAGGCTGCCCGAAAGCGGCGACATCCTGTTCACCATACGCATTCATGTGGATCCGTTTTCCATGCTCGAGCAACACCCGGAACGGCAGCGCATCTGTGAAAACTTCATCGGCATGCTGCAGTCGCTCGACAAGGATCAACTCGCCTACAAGGGGTTGGCCGGGCAGAAGGACATGCTTGTGGCGCGCCTGCGCGCATTGTCAGGCCGGCAGATTTCCGGCAAGGCTGTGTCATGATCGGCAAACTGAAGGGAACGGTCGAGGAGATCGGCGATGACCATGTGGTCATCGATGTCCATGGCGTAGGCTATGTGGCGCACTGCGGCACGCGCACTCTCGCCAACCTGCCCGCCGCCGGCGAGGCGGTGATCCTTTTTATCGAGACCTTTGTGCGTGAGGACCAACTCAAACTTTACGGATTTGCGAGCGCGCTCGAACGCGAATGGTTCCGCTTGCTGCAAAGCGTGCAGGGCGTCGGCGCCAAGGTGGCGCTGGCCGTGCTGTCTACCCTGGCGCCCGCCGATCTGGCGAATGCGATCGCACTGCGCGACATCGCCATGGTCAGCCGCTCGCCCGGCGTCGGCAAGAAGGTCGCCGAACGCATCGTCACCGAATTGAAGAACAAGGCGCCGGCGTTCGCAGGCGAGGCCGCGGGCACGATCGGGCTGAAACAGGAACTGGGCGAGGGCATTGCCGCCGCGCCGGTCGCCGATGCGGTCTCGGCGCTCACCAATCTGGGCTACAGCCGCGACCAGGCGGCCAATGCGGTCGCCGCCGCGCTGAAACAGGCCGGCGAGGATGCCGCGTCGGCGACATTGATCCGGCTGGGGCTGAAGGAGCTGGCCAGGTGAAAACCGGTTGCAACACGCCTTGTGAAGGTGCGAAGGGGAACAGATGAACAATCCGGACCGCCTGATATCGCCGGACATGCGCGGCGAGGACACCGACGGCACGCTGAGGCCGCAACTGCTTGACGATTTCATTGGCCAGCAGGCGGCGCGTGCCAATCTCAAGGTGTTCATCGAGGCGGCCAAGTCGCGTGGCGAAGCGCTCGACCACGTGCTGTTCGTCGGCCCGCCCGGTCTTGGCAAGACAACCCTCGCGCAGATCATGGCGCGCGAACTTGGCGTCAATTTCCGCTCTACCTCCGGTCCCGTGATCGCCAAGGCGGGCGATCTTGCCGCGCTGCTTACCAATCTGGAAGACCGCGATGTGCTCTTCATCGACGAGGTTCACCGGCTCAACCCGGCAGTGGAGGAAATTCTCTATCCAGCCATGGAGGATTATCAGCTCGACCTGATCATCGGCGAGGGACCTGCGGCGCGCTCGGTAAAGATCGAGCTTGCAAGGTTCACCCTCGTTGCCGCAACCACCCGCCTCGGCCTGCTGACGACTCCGCTGCGCGACCGCTTCGGCATTCCCGTGCGGCTCAATTTCTATGCCACGGAAGAACTGGAACATATCGTGCGCCGGGGCGCCCGCATCATGGGACTGGCGATAGCCGATGATGGCGCATTGGAAATCGCCCGGCGCGCACGCGGCACCCCACGCATTGCCGGACGATTGCTGCGCAGGGTGCGCGATTTTGCCGATGTGGCTGCGGCCGAAAAAGTTACCCGGAAAGTCGCCGACGAGGCGCTGTCGCGGCTGGAAGTCGATTCACTCGGGCTTGACCAGCTCGACCGGCGCTACCTCAACATGATTGCCGGCAATTTCGGCGGCGGTCCGGTCGGTATCGAGACCATCGCCGCCGGGCTGTCCGAGCCGCGCGACGCGATAGAGGACATCATCGAGCCGTTTCTGATCCAGCAGGGTTTCATTCAGCGGACGCCGCGCGGCCGGCTGCTGACCGCCAATGCGTGGCGGCACCTGGGCCTCGAGGCGCCGCGGGATCTCGCCGCAGTGCAGGCTAGCCTGTTCGAGGAGGAGGGTTGACGGGCTGATTACACGGCGCGGATTTCTGAAGCTGTTCGGCGCGGGATTCGTCCTTGCCGGTGCTCTGGGCGCTTACGCTACCGCCATCGAGCCGCGGTACCGGTTGCGGATAGCGGCCTACAGACTAAAACCGACCGGCTGGGGAACCGGACCGAAACTCAGGATCATCGCGCTTGCGGATTTCCATGCCTGCGAACCCTGGATGACGGCGAAGCGGATCGGACAGATCTGCCAGTCCGCAAACCGGCTTGAAGGCGATATCGTCCTGCTGCTCGGCGATTTTGTCAGCGGGATGCGG
>JBFIBB010000204.1:0-6364 GCA_041582695.1 Rhizobiaceae bacterium | reverse complement strand
GGTATCGCCATGGCGCCACTCGCTGCGATGCCCATCAACAGGCTGTTGTGGCAAAGCTCGTCATAGACGATCAGGTCGCGCTTGCCGATCAGATGCGGAATGATCGAATAGTTGGTCAGATATCCACTGATGAGGGTAAGCGATGCACCCATACCCAAAAAGGCGGCAATATCGGCTTCAAACTCACGCTGCGCCGAACGCTCCCCTCCCACCAGGCGCGAAGCACCGACGCCGGGTCCGAACCGGTGCAGGGCCTCCGTTGCAGCTTCGGCGATGGCGGGATGGTTCGACAGCCCGAGATAATCGTAATGGGAGAAACTGCGCCATTTGCCTCCCGACGCCTCGATCCGTGATTTCAGCCGGTCGACCTCGGCAAACCAGGGACCGCCATCCTTTGCGAGCGCGCTACCTTCGAAACGGCCGCGGTGCAGAACGTAGTCGCGCAAATCTGATCTGCTCTGCCCCATATGAAATATTCCCCGTCCTCGCCCGGATGTTTTTTGCCCCCACGGTGTCCGCAACAGCCGAGCCGCGCCTCAATCAAAGCACCAAGATCAGGATACGCCAAGTTCTATCGCAATTCTGGAGCGCGCTATTCGCCCCATGACACTCAATATGCCCAGACCGACGCATCAAAACCCGAATCCCTCCCGCCGCCATGTGATATTTTGGCAACAGGTTTCCAGTATCGGACCAAAGCAACGGTGGTCTGATTGAGAGGCGAGCAGTCAAGGGGTACAAATCTGAATAGTAACTCTGAGTAAGGGGGATCAAATGAAAAAATTGCTTGCTTCGCTGGGCGCAGCAACAGCGCTGTTCTTTTCCACCCCGGTATTTGCAGAATCCCATGGCGTCTACGACTGGTCCGGCTGGTATGCCGGGGCATTCGTGAATTATGGCTGGGGCAATCCGGATATGGACCCGATCCACAACAATCCCACAATTAGCGACGACGGATTCGTGCTGGGTCTGCTCGGCGGGTATCGCATGCAACAGCCCAACGATGTCGTATATGGTGTTCAACTCAACATCCCAGTGCTGGCAGAAAAGGGCACTTCAATCGGTGGCCCGGCGGTTTTTGATTCAGTCAAGATGAACTTTGCTGCGCTCGCGACAGCGCAGGTTGGGCGCGCCTATGGTCCTTGGTTGCCGTTGGTCAGTGTCGGTGGCGGCATAGTTAGCGTAAAGAGCAGCAATGTTGCGGGCAGCCAGACTGTTGTGCATCCAGCTTTCACTGCTGGCCTCGGAGTCAATTACGCGGTGACTGAAATGATCGCTGTCGGTGCGCGTTACAACTACACGAAGGTATTCCGCAAGGCACACGCAACACCTTTCAACGCAGGTACCGATAACCGCTTTGGGGCAGACATCCATACCGTGGGTGCTGTTCTGGAGTTCAAACTGCCGATCGGCAACTGACCGCTGACCCATCTCCGCCGTGGCGGAGATGCAAAACCGCTGCAACTCACTCCCGGTTGCGGCGGTTTTTCGTTACGGTGCAAATCTTCTGCAATCCGGCTGCCAATTGGCATGCAATTTCGGAAACAGGCCACTTTTTGCGTACAAAGCCGTTTCTTATATTGGCGCGGCAATGATAAACCGCGCCCGGCAATGGAATCACACTGAAGGCTGAACGCCGTTCAAGTGCCATTGCCTGAACGACCGGATCGAACGGAGATATCTAACTTGCTCGCCCCAAATTCCCATCTGCGGCAACTGGAAGCCGAATCGATCCATATTTTTCGGGAAGTTGCCGCATCGTTCTCAAAGCCGGTCATGCTTTATTCCATCGGCAAGGATTCCTCAGTGATGCTTCGACTGGCGATGAAAGCGTTCTATCCCGCCAAACCGCCCTTTCCGTTCCTGCATGTCGATACCACGTGGAAATTCCGCGAAATGATCGAGTTTCGCGATCGCATGGCCCGCGAACTGGGATTCGACCTGCTTGTCCATATCAACGAGGATGGCGTCCGCGACGGCATCAATCCGTTCGATCACGGCTCGAACACTCATACTCACATCATGAAAACGGTGGCGCTGCGCCAGGCGCTCGACAAATACGGTTTTGATGCCGCTTTCGGCGGCGCCCGGCGCGACGAGGAAAAATCCCGCGCCAAAGAGCGCATTTTCTCTTTCCGTGACTCCAACCACGGATGGGATCCGAAACACCAGCGACCGGAAATGTGGAATATTTACAACACGCGGGTAGGAGCGGGTGAGTCGATCCGGGTTTTTCCGCTGTCAAACTGGACCGAACTCGATATTTGGCAGTACATCATGCTCGAAGACATCCCGATCGTACCGCTTTACTTTGCGGCAAAACGGCCCGTCGTGGAGCGTGACGGGATGCTGGTGCTCAGAGACGACGACCGCATGAAATTGCGCGACGGCGAACAGGTCGATGAGCGCATGGTCCGGTTCAGAACACTCGGCTGCTATCCTCTGACCGGGGCGATCGAATCGGATGCAAAAACGCTCGAGGCCATTGTCAGCGAAATGCTGACGGCGCGCACTTCGGAGCGGCAGGGGCGGTTGATCGACCGCGACGAGGCAGGTTCGATGGAAAAGAAGAAGCGTGAGGGCTATTTCTGATGGCGGCTCATCGCGATATAAAGGCGATCGGTGAGGACATGCGCCGGTTTCTTACCGAGCAGGAAGAGAAATCCACGCTGCGATTTCTGACCTGCGGGTCGGTCGATGATGGAAAGTCGACGCTGATCGGCCGCCTGCTCTACGACACCAAACTGATCTTCGAGGACCAGCTTGCGTCGCTGGAAGCCGATTCAAGAAAGCACGGAACGACCGGTGAAGATATCGATCTGGCGCTGCTGGTCGACGGGCTGGAGGCCGAGCGCGAACAGGGTATCACCATCGACGTGGCGTACCGGTTCTTCGCGACGCCTGCGCGTCGATTCATTGTCGCCGATACGCCGGGCCACGAGCAGTATACCCGCAACATGGCGACCGGCGCCTCGACAGCCGATCTCGCGGTTGTGCTGGTGGATGCCCGCCAGGGCGTGCTGCAACAGACGCGACGGCACTCCTTTATCGCCTCGCTGCTGGGCATTCGCCACATCGTGCTTGCCGTCAACAAGATCGACCTGGTCGATTTCTCGCAGACCGTATTTGACAAAATCATCGCCGAGTACCGTGCTTTCGCAACCGGGTTGGGCTTTGAAACGATAGTCGAAATACCGATGTCGGCGCGTTTTGGCGACAATGTCACGGCGCGGTCGGCCCGTACCGGATGGTACGGCGGTCCGACCCTTCTGGAATATCTGGAAACTGTGATCGTCTCGGCGCCAGGCGCAGACAATCCGCTTCGCTTTCCCGTGCAGTATGTCAATCGCCGCAATTCGGATTTCCGCGGATTCAGCGGAACGCTGGCATCGGGTTCGGTTTCGGTCGGCGACACCGTTGTCGTCGCCAAGTCGGGCAAGGCCGCCAAGGTCCGCCGGATCATAAACCAGGGCGAAGAGGCCAATGACGCCACGAGCGGTGATGCAGTGACGCTGGTTCTCGACGCGGAAGTCGAGGTTTCGCGCGGCAACATGCTGGTTGCCCCCGACAACCGCCCGCATGTGGCCGATCAGTTCATGGCCAAGATCGTCTGGTTCGATGATCACGCGCTGCTGCCGGGCCGCTCCTATATTCTGCGTACACAAAGTGACCAGTCGACGGCGACGATCACCGAGCTGAAATACCGCGTCGATGTAAACACGTTTGCGCATGACGCCGCAAAGTCGCTGGAAATGAATGAGATCGGCGTCTGCAACATCTCCACGCAGGCGCCTGTTGCTTTCGACGAATACTCGAAGAACCGGTACACAGGCGCCTTTGTGCTGATCGACCGGATAACCAACGCCACCGCTGGCGCGGGCATGATCGAGTTTCCGCTCAGGCGCGCATCGAACGTGCACCTGCAGGCGCTCGATGTGAACAAGAGCCTACGCGCCGAAATCAAGCATCAAAAACCTGTCGTTCTGTGGTTCACCGGCTTGTCGGGATCCGGCAAGTCGACGATTGCCAACCTGCTGGAGAAGAAGCTGCATGTCGGCGGCCGGCATACGACCATTCTCGACGGAGACAATGTGCGGCACGGCCTGAACCGCGATCTTGGCTTTACGGAAGAAGACCGCGTCGAAAACATCCGCCGTGTCGGCGAAGTCGCAAAACTGATGGTCGAGGCAGGCTTGATCACCATCGTGTCTTTCATTTCCCCATTCCGCGCAGAGCGGCGCATGGTTCGCGAGATGATGGAGGAGAACGAGTTCATCGAGGTGTTCATCGACACTCCGTTCGAGGAATGCGTCAAGCGCGATCCGAAGGGGCTATACGCGCGCGCGCTCAAGGGCGAGATCAAGAACTTCACCGGCGTCGATTCGCCCTATGAGGTGCCGGAGCGTGCCGACATCCATCTGCAAACGGTCGGGCATGCTCCGGAAGAGCTGGCCGACAAGCTGGAAATCTGGCTCAAGGAGCGCGGATACTGCTGATGGCGGAGGGCGCAGGCCGCGGCGATCGGGAAATCCGGTCCCTGTTCGAACGGCTCGCCCTTGCGGCGGGCTGCGAGATCATGGCGGTACGCAGCGGCGGATTCGTGGTGCATGGCAAGGCGGACAATTCGCCGGTGACGCTTGCCGACACTCGCGCCGAGGAGATCATTCTCGCCGGTCTCGAACGGGAGCTGCCCGACATTCCGCATGTCGGCGAAGAGGAGATTTCCGCCGGCAAGGTACCCGCCGAGCTTGGCGACTGCTTCATCCTGATCGACCCGCTCGACGGCACGCGCGAGTTTGTCTCCGGCAGCGATGAGTTCACGGTCAATATCGCGCTTGTGCGCAATGGTGCGCCCGAGATCGGTGTTGTGCTTGCCCCGGCCCGGAACGAGGGTTATTCCGCCCTGCCCGGATTGGCAGAACGGTTTACCGTTTCGTCCGAAGGAAAGATTGAAACCCGCCATACGATTTGCACGAGCGAGCCGCGCAAGCCGCCGCGTATCGTCGCCAGCCGTTCGCACAGGACCGCCGAGACCGATGACTTCATCGCCGGGTTTCCCGACGCGAAGATCGTTTCCGTTGGCTCATCGCTGAAATTCTGCCTGCTGGCAGAGGGCAAGGCCGATCTCTACCCGCGATTTGGGCGCACCATGGAGTGGGATACGGCGGCGGGCGATGCCGTATTGCGGGCGGCAGGCGGGCACACCCGGCTGATCGACGGTGGGCCATTTGTGTATGGCAAGCGCGGCCGACAGGACGATCGCGACTTCGCAAATCCCTGGTTCATCAGCGAAACCCAGCGATAGCTTGCTTTCCGGCCGGACCGGATCACTCCGCATCGGGTTGGTTGGCAGGAGCAGCATCGACAAATGCGGGTATTTCCATGCACGCGGCATGTATAAGGTTAATGGTCGGATAGGGCGTCATGTCAACATTGAAGCGGCCATTATTGGCGACCTGCGCCACGAGGCACAAATCGGCTAGCCCCGGAGTGTCGCCATGACAGAACCTGCCGGTTTCCGGGCTTTCCGCCAGCATCTTTTCCATTGGACGAAACGTTTCGCCGACCCAATGGCGGAACCAATCAGCGACCGCGGCGTCATCGGCGCCGAACCTCCGCCGCAATTCGTTGAGGACACGAAGGTTGTTCACCGGATGAATGTCGCAGCCGATCATCTGCGCAAGCATGCGAACTCGGGCGCGGCCGTGCGGATCGGCCGGCAATAGCGGCGGTTCCGGCGCCATCTCATCGATGAATTCGATGATTGCCAGCGACTGGCTGACGACGGCGCCGTCGCTCCAGACCATCGCGGGCACCAATCCCTGCGGGTTGACCGCCAGGAACCCCTCCTCGCGATGCTTGCCGAAACGCAGGTGATGGGCGACATATTCGTAGTCGAGCCCCTTCAGCGCCAGCGCGATGCGCACGCGGTAAGAGGTGGAGGAGCGGAAATAATTGTGAAGAATGATGGGGGGCATGCGTTCGCTCGCTATTGCATCCTGCCGATCTTTGGGTATTCGCGCATTGAGACCTCAAACCGGTGCAGTGTTGCATTTGGACCGGTCGGCCTTGGGTCAATTCGACGCGCTACTGCTATCCGGGTCATAACCCGTATCAATGCGGCAACCAAGTCTGGCATTTGGTGCTTTGCGTATGATATGCGGCGGTCAGATTTTATTAGGTACGCGGCCATGTTCGAAACGATCAGCAACGGCGCAGCCGATTTCCGCGAAGCGTTCCGGCGACGGAACGTCTGGATGGCCTTGGCAATGGAGGACATCAGCGACCAGCACAAGCGGACTTATCTTGGACCGATTTGGCTCCTGTTCAACTATCTGGCCTTCGCCGGTACCTTTGTGCTGAT
>JBFIBB010000203.1:0-6369 GCA_041582695.1 Rhizobiaceae bacterium | reverse complement strand
CTTGACCGAGGTTGCCTGTCTCATAGTCGGTGTCGTCGTTCGACGGCAGTTCGGTGGAATCGAGCTTGAAGCCCGTGTTGTAAGGATCGGCCTTGTACTTGACGTCGTCGAAGACGAAGAACTCGGCTTCCGGGCCGAAATAGGCCGTGTCACCGATGCCTTCCGATTTCAGATAGGCTTCGGCCTTGCGTGCGGTTCCGCGCGGGTCGCGATTGTAAGCCTCGCCGGAGACCGGATCGAGAATATCGCACACGATTGCCATGGTCGACTGCGCGAAAAACGGGTCCATATGGGCGGACTCCACATCGGGCATCAGCACCATGTCGGATTCGTTGATGGCCTTCCAACCTGCAATCGAGGAACCGTCGAACATGACGCCATCGGCGAACATGTCCTCATCCACGACCGAAACGTCCATGGTCACGTGCTGGAGCTTTCCTTTCGGATCGGTGAAGCGGAGGTCGACGAATTTCACGTCATTGTCCTTGATCTGCTTCATGATGTCTGCTGCTGAAGTCATACTGTTTTCCTGCCTTTTTGGATGGAACGGTTGATAGGGTTCGGAATGCTGATTGGTCAAGCCGGCCGTCAGATCGCGGCTTCACCGGTTTCGCCGGTACGAATGCGGACCACTTCCTCCACATTCGTCACGAAAATCTTGCCATCGCCGATGCGGCCGGTCTGCGCGGCGTTTCTTATCGCCTCGATTGCGCCCTCCACCGCGTCGTCGGCGAGCACGACCTCGACCTTTACCTTGGGCAGAAAGTCAACAACATATTCGGCACCGCGATAGAGTTCTGTGTGCCCCTTCTGCCGGCCAAACCCTTTGGCTTCGGTCACGGTAATGCCCTGCAGCCCCGCTTCCTGCAACGCCTCCTTGACCTCGTCGAGCTTGAACGGCTTGATGATGGCTTCGATCTTTTTCATGTCAGGATCAATCTCCGGGTAATTAGCGGGTGGGTTCCCGTTGAACCGCAAAAATGCATGTTCCATGCCAGTTCATCGCGGAAACTGAAAAATCGCCGGAACGCGATGATTACCGGTTTCAGGTATCGCCCAAGCAGCGCTCCGGGCACGAATATTCGACCTTCCGGATGATAATGCCGGGTCGCGCTGCTTATCCAGGCAACAGTGTGCCTAGAAAATAGGCAGAAGACAGTGGCAACCGCAACCCTTGCTTTGCGGCGGCCTTTGGGCGACTGATTGGGCGGAGGCGGACAGCTATGACGAAACAGCCATGCATGAACTGCTGACCCCCGGGGAAATGGGCCAGGCCGACCGGATGTCGATCGAAGCCGGACCGTTCGCCGGCCTGCAACTCATGCGAAACGCCGGCGTGGCGACGGCGGGCGAAATTCTCAGGCGGTTTTCCGATTCAGCGCGCGTCGACGTGCTGTGCGGACCGGGCAACAACGGCGGCGACGGCTACGTGATCGCCGGCGAATTGCATCGCGCCGGGATGGCGGTCGCCGTCTACGCGCTGGCGCCGCCGAAACCGCAGTCCGATGCGGCCCGGGCTGCGGCCGATTGCCCGCTCGCACCGTTGCCGATCGAGGCTTTTCATCCGGATAGGAGCGCTTTGGTTGTCGATGCGCTGTTCGGCGCCGGGCTGGAGCGCCCGCTTGCCGGCGCAGCACTGGAGGCGGTCGAAAAAACCGCGGCGGCCGGCAGCCGGGTCGTTGCGGTCGATCTGCCGTCCGGTGTTTCCGGCGACAGCGGATTCGTGCTCGGCGGGGCGTGCGCGGCCGATCTGACCGTGACCTTCTTTCGCAAGAAGCCCGGGCACCTGCTCTATCCGGGGCGCGGGCTATGCGGCGAGGTGATCGTCGCCGATATCGGCATATCGTCGAGCGCCCTGGACGAGGTGCGGCCGAGGTGTTTCGAAAACCTGCCGCCACTGTGGCAAGGCGCGATACCACTGCCTGCAGTGGATGCGCACAAATATTCGCGCGGGGCGGCCGGCGTTTTCTCTGGCGGCCCCTCGTCCACTGGCGCGGCGCGGCTCGCGGCAATGGCCGCGCAGCGGGCAGGCGCGGGGGCGGTGACCGTTTTTTCTCCTGCCAGCGCCATGCAGGTCAACGCCGGCCACCTGACTTCAATCATGCTGGCGCGACTCGACACCGCCGATGATCTGGCGGCAATGCTGCGCGAAAGCCGGGCGCGCGCCTTTGTCATCGGTCCGGGTTTTGGCGTCGGCGAAAAGACGCGCGAATTCGTATCCGTGATCACGGGCGCCGACCCGGCGCGGCCGGTTGGAAAATCACCCGCGGCGCTGGTGCTCGACGCCGATGCGCTGACCTCGTTTACGAGCGCGCCGGCAATGCTGTTCAACAGGCCGGACGGAGGCCCTGCCATGGTGCTGACACCACATGAAGGCGAGTTTGCGCGGGTTTGGCCAGATCTTGCCGCAAACAGTGATCTGAGCCGACTCGATCGGGCGAGGACTGCTGCAAAAAGGGCCGCCGCCGTGGTGGTGCTCAAGGGACCCGATACCGTGATTGCCGCGCCGGATGGGCGGGCAGCGATCAACTCCAACGGCACGCGGTGGCTGGCGACGGCCGGTTCGGGCGACGTGCTGGCCGGGATCATCGCCGGGCTTGCCGCCCAGGGAATGCCAGTCTTCGAAGCAGCGGCCTCCGCCGCATGGCTGCATGCCGAGGCGGGCAAGCTTGCAGGCCCCGGTGCGATTGCCGAGGATTTCGTTCACCTGCTGCCGGCAGTGCTCGCGGAACTGATTTGACAGCCGGACCGAATTCATTCCGCGCTTGAAACCGGCTCGCGCGAGCAAAACGCGCTGCGGGCGTTTTCCTGCTCTTCTCAGCGCGCCTTTTTCAGTTCCGACAGCTTGCCCGTCACAGCTCCCCACGTCGTGACGCAGTACGGCACGCAGTAGGTGAGCAGCACTTTGTGTATGGGCGGAACGGCTCCGGCCAGCAGCACGTCGCCGTGATTGATGAGCGTGAGTATCGTTCCGACGATTAGCGCCGTGCCGGCGGCCTTTCGGGGCGTTCCGCCACCCAAAAGCAGATAGCGGAGAGAAGCCCTGCCGCCAGGTTCTCTTCCAGATTTCACGATTGTTTCTCCCGATGCACCATTTGCAGCATATGCCGGGACAACCGCACATCAAAGGAAGGAATATTTACCGACAGCCCGATGCAGCGGCGAGCAAGACCTATGGTTCAGTATTTTATCAGGATGTGCTAATATGATCGGTTTTCAGGGAGGATGTCCAATGACAAACTGGGAATTGCACGGCCAGGAACTGGCCAATTGCAACTGCGATGCGGGATGCCCGTGTCAGTTCATGTCCATGCCTACCAAAGGAAAATGCGAGGCCGTCGCAGCTTTCACCTTCGATTCCGGCTTCTACGGAGATGTCGATCTCGCCGGCACTCGCTCGGCCATGGTGGTGCAATGGCCGGGAGCGATCCATCAGGGAAACGGCACGATGCAGATCATCATCGATGAGAAAGCAACGCCCAAGCAGCGCGAGGCGCTGCAGAAGATCATGACCGGCGAAGACACCGATGAAATGGCGACCATGTGGTGGGTGTTCTCGGCGATGTCGCCGAACAAGCTGGAAACCCTTTACAAGCCGGTCGAAGTCAAGATCGACAAGGAAGCCCGCAAGGGGCACATCCGGGTGCCCGGAGTGTTCGAAACCGAAGCCAAGCCGCTGACAAATCCGGTGACCGGAGCCGAACACAGGGCGCGCATCAATCTGCCCCACGGCTTCGAATACCGGATCGCCGAAATGGCCAAGGGATCCACTGTCACAAAAGGCGCGATCAAACTGTCGAACAACAAGGACAGCCATGTGCATATCGTGGACATCCACCTCTCGCACAAGGGCGTTCTCGAAGCCGCCTGACCGGCGCTGAAAAATCCATGGAAGAACGGTACATGGCGGAGCGGCTGCTGCGGCGCGACCGCGTAGTTCTCGCAACTTTGATATTCGTACTGTTCGCGCTCGCGGCCATCTATACGGTAACCGGCGTTGGCATGTCGATGTCGGCCGTGGAGATGACCGCGATGCGCGACATGCGCGACATGCCGGGCGCCATCGCACCCGGCCAGTGGCCGCCCGGATATGCGCTGCTCGTCTTCCTGATGTGGTGGATCATGATGATCGCCATGATGTTGCCAAGCGTCACTCCAACGGTACTCCTGTACACCGCTTTGCTGCGCCGAGGTTCCGACCTCGAACGGGCCGCCTTCATGTCGTCCTGTTTCCTTGCGGGTTACCTGCTGGCCTGGGCCGGCTTCAGCGTGGCCGCGGCATTGGCGCAATGGGCGCTGGAGGCAGGCGGATACGTCTCGGCAGCGATGATGACGTTCATCGACTCAACACCTTTTGCGCTGGTTCTGATCGCCACCGGTGTGTTTCAGTTCACGCCGCTCAAGCAGTCCTGCCTCAGCCATTGTCGATCGCCAGTTCATTTCCTGACCTGGCGACGGCGTTCGGGACCGGTCGGCGCGATGGTCATGGGCTGCGAACACGGCGCCTACTGTCTCGGTTGCTGCTGGTTTCTGATGGCACTTCTGTTTGCCGGCGGCGTGATGAACCTCTACTGGATCGTCGGTCTGGCCGCTTTCGTGGCTGTCGAGAAACTGACGCCTTATGGCGTGGTGACGAGCAAGCTTGCCGGGGCAGCGCTGATCGCCTGGGGGACTTCCGTTCTGGTGATATCCGCCTGACCCCGACGAAAGCCGACCCAAGATACGCCGCGCGATCGATCGAAGCGGGTTCCGCGCGCCGGCCAACTGCGCGGCAAGGCCATGGCGGCGGCGGACAATGATGCTATACCGGCCGTGATCTTGTTTTCGGAGTTGAGCCTTTACGATGATCCGACTTAAAGCGCTGATCTTGCGCTACGGCAGCAAATTCGTTTCGCGGCTTTGGATCAGGCCGGCGATCTATTGTGTTTCGGCAATTGCCATCGTCGTCATCGCCGCCACGATCGACCGCTATCTGCCCTCGCCAGCCAATATTTACGTTGGAGCGGGACTGATCGAGGGGCTGCTCGGCATCATGGCGTCGAGCATGCTGGTGGTGGTGACGTTCTCGGTTTCCGTGCTGATCGCCGGATACATCAACGCTACAGGAACCGCCTCTCCCCGCGCCTTCGACATGGTGATCGCGGACAGCCCGACAAAACAGGCGCTATCGAGTTTCGTCGGCGCATTCATCTTTTCGGTCATCGGATATGTCGGGATCGGTACCGGACTGATCGAGAAATCCGGGCGTCTGTTGTTGATGGTGATGACGATCGGGATTTTTCTTTGGGTTGTCGGCACGCTGGTTTACTGGATCGATCACGTGGCAAGAATCGGTCAGGTGCGAAACACCATCGGCAAGGTCGCACGCCGCGCCCAGCGGGAACTGGCCGCCGTATTGGCCAAGCCTGCGACCGGTCCCTCGGGCCAGCCGGCGGGAGGCGCTTCCTGCCCTGTCTATCCAAATCGCGCAGGCGTCGTGCAGGACATCTCGCTCTCCTCGCTGGCCGCTTGTGCGGAAGCGATTGGCGCGCCCATTCACGTCGCGGCACCCTGCGGCGCGGTGGCGGGACCGGCAGACCCGCTTTGCCATGTGGGAGCCGAGGGGCTGACCGCCGACCAGATCGCGGCGATCCGGTCGTGTTTCCTGATCGGGCGAATGGGCCGGCCACGCGGCAATGCAGTGCTCAGCCTTCGGACGCTATCCGAAATCGCCAGCCGGTCGCTATCGCCGGGGATCAACGATCCGGGAACCGCCATCGACGTGCTGAACACGCTGACCGCGGTCTTCGATGGCGCTGCACGCAAGGCGGGCCGGATCGAGCCCGCCAAGAGCAACGGCATCGTTACCCTGCCGCCGCCTGATCCACAGGACCTGATCGGCGCCGCCTTCGAGGCGGTCGGGCGCGACGGCGCGGCGCTGGTGGAGGTCGCAACGGCGCTGCAGGAAACGCTGCGTGTCGCCGCCGACATTCTGCCGGCCCGGTACCGCGAGGCAATCGAACTGCAATCCGCGCGGGCGCTCGACCACGCATGCGCCAGGCTTGCCTTCGACTGGGAACGCGAACGCGTGAAAGCGGCAGCGCAGGCGGTCGGCGGGCGATGCGCTGAGAGCAGGAACCGCGCAGTCATGCAGTCGCAACCTGCTCCATGAACGCCATCGCGCCATGGGGCGCGCGCGCCTTGCCCTGGCGGATGAAGAAGACGAACACGTCGCGCGGAATCATGTCCGGCTTGTGCGACGGGTCGGCGAATTGCAGGTCTTCGGCAGCGCCGCCGGAAGCCCATTTTTTCGCGCGCGCCGCCCATTCCACAATTCCCGCGGCATCGTAGCAGGTGGCGATGTTGTCGTCGCCATGCTGCAGCCGCACG
>JBFIBB010000202.1:0-6466 GCA_041582695.1 Rhizobiaceae bacterium | reverse complement strand
GGATAACGACTGTACCACTTCCCGAAGCCAGACCCGGCGAAACTTCCAGACCGGTTGTTGTCGCCTCGCTGCCGGATGCCGGCCCTGCGATCGATGCCGGTCCGGCGCGGTTCGGCGTTCCCGTGCTTCGCGAGACTGCGCTTGCCGGCAAGTCGGACAGGATCAGCCTCCCAACCGAAGAACGCAATCCTGAAGGTGTACCCTTGGCGGCGACCTCGCCGCGCGAGCTGCTGCTCGCCAGCCTGGGGACAACCGATCCCGAAGCGGTCGTGACCGGCGGCATCCATACGACAAAGAAATCCGCCAAACCTGTCGCAGCCGATCAGGCGCCGGAACCGCAGGTGATGATTGTGCCGCTGCCGACAGGACTTTCGCAGCGCGCTTTTGCGAAAACCCATATCGCACGGGCGCAAAACACAACTCGCGCACCGTCATTCGTGTTCGACCTGGTCGGCCGGGCGCCGCGCGAGGTTTATACCGAGGGTTTCAGCAGAACCGCCCGGATCGCGAACCCCTACCGCTTTACCGGCAAGGCTGTTCAGTTTCTTTCGGTTGCCCGCTTCAACTAGCAGATCATGAAAATCAGGACTTGAGGGCTGCGCCCGCGGCTGCCAGCGCTTCGATCTTGTCCCACGATCCCGCTTTCACCAGGTCGCCCGGTGCGACCCACGAGCCGCCCACGCAGATCACATTGGGCAGTTTCAGATAGTCGGGGGCGTTCGCCGCCGTAATGCCGCCGGTCGGGCAGAAACGTATTCCGGCGAGTGGCGAGGAGAGAGCGTTAAGATAACCCGCTCCTCCCGCTTGTTCGGCCGGAAAGAATTTCAGCACCGAGTATCCCTCCTCGTAGATCGCCATGATCTCGCTCGGGGTAATCGCACCGGGAAGCATCGGAACATCGCTGGAGCGAGCGGCATCCAGCAACTCCTGCGTCGTACCAGGGCTGACGATGAACTTGGCGCCGGCTTGCGCGGCCTTGTCATATTGCCGCGGCGTCAGGACAGTGCCTGCGCCGAGGACCGCGCCTTCGACTTCTTCGCCCACGAGCCGAATCGCATCCAACGCATCCGGCGTGCGAAGCGTGATCTCGATTGCGGGAAGGCCGCCGGCGACAAGCGCCCGCGCCAGAGGCACAGCATCGGCAAGCCGGTCTATCTTCAGTACCGGAATGACGGGCTGGCTTTCCAGAATGGGAAGAAGCGCATCTGTTTTCTGAGACATGGGTGCACCACCATCGAGAATCCTGCAACGCGGGTTATCAGGCGCCGCGGCCGGTGTCCATATTCGTGCCCGAACTCCGCCGCCGGCCCGAAATGAACTGCAGCAGACCGGCGAGCCATGCCAGAGCACGACGCCAGCCATCTTTCAGCGGCATGGCGTTGTCCATCGCCGCTATCGTTGCCGCGTCGGCGATACCAGTAGGCGCCAGCCCGTTTCGCTCCTGAAACAACCTCACGGCGCTCAAAGTCCGGTTCCCGTAATCGCCATCCGCATTCAGTGGATAACCAAGCGCTGACAATTTGCGTTGCAGCCGCGCAACGTTTTCCCCCTTCGAGCCACGTTGCAACGCTGTCCGCTTGTCGCTGTTTGCCGTCAAATCCGGTTTGATCTTGCTGTAACGCATGTAGGCCGCAGCGATTTTGGCGTCGTATCGATGTTTCTTGTATCCCGGACCGTTGTAGGTGCGGGCGAAAGCCGCCCAATCTTTGGCAGCTATTGCAGGTTCGAGCCCCGACTTTCTGATGAAGCGGATCATTAGCCGAACCTGCCCGACGATCCCGCTGCGCGCTTCCGCCACAAGCTCATCGACCGATCCGTAGCCGAGCCAGGCCCAGTGCGCGCCCATCACCTGTCCCAAGCCCCAGGAAACGGATTCCCGCGCGGCCCTGCGGTCGATCGTCTCGGCTTTGCGCAACAACGCCCAGCGCCCTTCCTGCGACCGGGGATTGGCGACAGCCCCGGCGGCGGGCGAGGCCAGCCCCTGCGCCCGCGCCAGTTTCCTTTTTGCTTCCGGAAGCCTCCGGTCGAAGTAATGGCCTTCGAAGCGGATCAGCGGTTCGGGTTTTCCATTGATTGCAGCAAAGACCCTGCCGCCGCTCTCAACATCGCAAATGGCTAGCAGGGATGCCGGTTCCAGGCCGCTTTCCACAGCAATTCTGGCGATGGCATTGATCGTTTCCGGAGATTTCATGACGGGGTCCGCGTTCGTTCGACAGGCCGCAATTATCGGAGGGCCGGCGGCGGCGTGGACAACTCGCTACTGCGCCTCGCTATTTGAGACCCTGGCGAGAAACCGATTCCCGCTTGAATCGCAAGGCGATGTCCGGTGCTATTGATCGGTATGGCTTAACGCGATAGGCAATCGCCACCATGAATCAGTCCACGCCCCGACGAAACTTGCAGGTGATGGCGCTCTACCGCTTTTTCGCGGTGCGTGACCCCCAGGCGCTGCGCGACCGCCTGATCCCGTTGTGCGAAGGCCTCGCGATAAAGGGCACTCTGATTCTTGCAACCGAGGGCATCAACGGTACCGTTGCCGGCACCAGCGAGGCAATTGCGGAGCTTGTTGCCGAACTCCGCCGTTTGAATGGCTTCGATGGAGCGGAAATCAAATACTCCACCGCATCCGAAATGCCGTTCCGGCGCATGAAGATTCGCGTCAGGCGCGAGATCGTTACCATGGGCGTACCCGATATCGATCCGTCTTCAGGCCGGGGCGCCTATGTCGATCCGCGGCAATGGAATTCGCTGATCGCCGATCCGGACACGATCGTCGTCGATACTCGCAACCGTTACGAAACCGCGGTCGGAACCTTCGAGCATGCCATCGACCCTGAGACCGATTCTTTCCGCGATTTTCCAGGCTGGGTGGCAGAAAATCAAAACCACCTGCAAGGCCGCAAGATCGCGATGTTCTGCACCGGCGGCATCCGCTGCGAAAAGGCGACGGCCTATGTCAAATCGCTCGGGATCGACAATGTCTTTCATCTGAAGGGCGGTATTCTGAAATACCTTGAAGAAGTACCGCCGGAGGAAAGCCGCTGGCGCGGCGAGTGCTTCGTGTTCGACGAGCGGGTGACCGTCACCCACGGACTGGCCGAGGGCGAGGCATCGCTATGCCGGGCCTGCCGCCATCCTCTGACGCCTGATGAACGCAACTCGCCGGAGTATGTAGCGGGTATCTCATGCCCCCATTGCCGAGCCGCTCGCACCGATGATGACCGCAATCGATATGCGCAACGCCAGAAACAGGTCGAACGGGCGCTCGCCCGCGGTGAGGAACACCCGATCGGACGCCGGCAGGATAAATCGCATTCGAGCGCCGTCGAATCGAAGTAATATGCAAGAAAAGCCCCTCGCCGGCTTCCTTGCAGACTGTCGCAGCATGTTATCGGTGCCGGCATTGCATTTTGCCAACTGCACGACTACCTGACTGGCGAGGAAGCGGAGCGCCCCTATTGGCGGGACGGGCAGTGCATCCCAGGGAGAGGCCACATGATAGACGCAAAGAAACTTCTCGATGATCTGCTGGGCGCGGAGGTTCCGGGTACAGGCGCCACCGTGCGGCAAAATGCCGAGAAAGCTGGACAATTGGCCCGCGAAAACCCGATCGCAACCGGAGCGATTGCCCTGGCGCTGCTCGGCACCGGTCCCGGCCGTGCGATCACGGGATCAGCACTTAAGATCGGCGGTCTGGCGGCGGTTGCCGGCCTTGCCTACAAGGCCTACCAGAACTACCAGCAGGGCAGTGCGCCGGCGCCTTCCGGCGAGGCGCTGAACGGCGAAGTGCTGCCTCCACCGGAAAACACCAGCTTTCATCCATCGCATTCGCCGCAAGGCGAATCGGAGTTCGCCCTGACACTCATCCGGGCGATGGTAGCTGCCGCCCATGCCGACGGCGTCGTTGACGAGACCGAACGCGCGAAGATTTCAGATCGCATCATGCTGGCGGGAATCGACGATGAAACCGGCGCGTTTCTGCGTGCCGAAATCGAAAACCCCATCGACATGGGCGATCTGGTGGCTTTGGCGCAAACCGATGCGCAGAAGATGGAACTCTATACGGCTTCCCGGCTTGCCGTTGACGCCGATGGGCGGGCCGATCGCGGCTATCTCGACATGCTGGCGGGCCGGCTGAAACTGCCCGATGCCCTTGTTAACCACATCGAGGCGACGGTGGCTTCGGCAAACGCCTAGTCCCGGCTGGTCCCGCCGCTAGCATTCGCCTTCGTGCAGAACATCCACACCGTTCGTTTGTGCCTCACAGCGGTTGGGATAGGTCATGCCGTCGCAACCGCACACCGGAAGATAGATGCGGGTGCAGACTTCCGGCCGCGACCGGCAAGTGCCGAAAAAATCGCCGGCCCCGCAAGCGTTGCTGTCCGGATAGTCGCACCATTCCTTGTCGCCGCATGCCAGACCTGCAACCCCGCCGCAAACCGGCACATCGACAGTCTTTTCGCCAACCGTAAGTGTTGCGGCAGCCGAAACGGAGCAAATGGCAAAAACTGCGGCGATTGCCAACAAGTAATTCTTCATTCGAGACCCTCCCCGTCCGGGTATCGGTAAAATCGAAACCAACGCCCGATTTTCACGGTCGATGTTATCAAACGCCGCAATCCCCGCATAGCGGCTGCGATACTCACGCGTATTTGAACTGAGATAACGCGTGAGTGATTTCCATATGATCACGGCTTTTGAGTTTATGGGCGCACCGGATAACCGGAAACGTGATCGCAGAGGAGATCGACATGACTACAAAAACCACCGCAATCAACGCCGCATTTCTCGCCAGCGCTGTCGCCACGGCAGTTTCGCTGGGTTCCATTTCGCTGTCCGGTCAGGCGCAAGCTGCCGAACAGGAGAAGTGTTTCGGCGTCGCTCTTGCCGGGCAGAATGACTGCCAGGCCGGCGCGGGAACGACCTGCAAGGGCACCTCGACGGTAGACTATCAGGGCAACTCCTGGAAGCTCGTGGATGCAGGCACCTGCACGACGATGGAACTTCCCGACGGCCGCACGGGTTCGCTTGAAGAGCTCGACCGCGACCTGCCGTCGTAAGTAAATATACGGACGGACCGGAAGGGAGTTGGCCGTGAGCAAGACTACGAACATTGCGAATACGGAAAATCTCCGATTTCCGGTCCGCCCGATCGCCGGGCGCGCCGGGGCGAGCCTCAAGCATGACCATTTGAACGAAATCCATGCGGACAAAAAGCCGGTCGGCTTTTTCGAGGTGCATGCCGAAAACTACATGGGCGCCGGCGGCGCGCCGCATGCCGTGCTCACCCGCATTCGTCAGGACTATCCGGTTCTGCTGCACGGCGTCTGCATGTCGATAGGCGGACCGGGACCGCTGGACGAGCGGCATCTGTCCCGCTTCAAATCGCTTGTCGACCGCTACGAACCGGCGATTGTGTCCGAGCATCTGGCCTGGTCGACACACGACAACGTCTACTACAACGATCTCCTGCCGCTTCCATACACGGGCGAGACACTTGCCAATGTTTGCCGCCACATCGACGAAATGCAGGATACGATCGGCAGGAAGATCCTTTTGGAGAATCCGTCCACCTACGTGCTTTTCGCGAACTCCGAGTTCTCGGAAACAGATTTCATCCGCGAAATCGCCTCGCGAACCGGCTGCGGGCTTTTGCTCGACGTCAACAACGTGTTCGTCTCGGCGACCAATCACGGCTTCTCGGCAATGCAATATCTGTCGGACTTTCCGCTGGACATGGTTGGAGAAATCCACCTCGCAGGTCACAGGGAGCAGGAAGACGACGAGGGCGAACCGTTGCTGATCGACAGCCATGACGGGCCCGTCGCGGATGCGGTCTGGAAACTCTATGATATCGTCATTGGCCAGTGCGGTCCGATCCCGACGCTTGTCGAATGGGATGCAGAGATTCCCGAATGGCCGGTGCTGAAGGCGGAAGCAGAAGCCGCACAGGCCATTCTCGACCGCCATGCGTCGACATACATGATGGGCAGCAGACATGCATCCGTCGGCTGAAAACGAGAATGCGACCGGCGCCGGCTATGCGACGCGTTTTTCGGCACCGCTGCTCGATCCGGAAAGGGCCAAGCCCGATTTCGTCACCGGACCGCGCGGAAAAGCGGCCGTCCGCCGCTACGCCGTCTACCGCAACAATGTCACCGTCAGCCTGATCGAGGCATTGGCGGATAACTTCCCGGCCGTGCTCCGGATTGTCGGCGACCAGTTTTTCCGTGACTTGGCGCGTGTCCATGTCCGTTCCGAACCGCCGACTTCGCCGCTCCTGTTCGAATACGGCCATTCATTCGCCGACTTCATCGACGGCTTCGAACACACCCGTTCGATGCCGTGGCTCGGCGATGTCGCCCGCATCGAACGCGCCTGGCTTGGCGCGTATCATGCTGCCGATTCCGAACCGCTCGATCCCTCTGCGCTCGGCGATATCGCGCCCGAAAATCTGGCTGGCGTC
>JBFIBB010000201.1:0-6517 GCA_041582695.1 Rhizobiaceae bacterium | reverse complement strand
GTTGTCTGAACCGAGTATGGCGATGATGCCATTGTGGATATCGGAAGGCAGCGCACGGCATTGCGTGGCGACGAATGCTCGCCAGGCAAGCGTAAGAACGAGATTGGCCGCAACCTCCGTGAAATACCGGTTTTGTTCAATCGATTGCTCTGTCATCGGATCAACTCCGTCGTTTCTGGAAATCAATATGATGCCAACGAAAACGAATTGAAATTGCCGATTTTTGTATTGCATCTATTCAGTTTCAAATGGATAGTTGCGCGATGGAAGGTTTCGATTGGGATCTCGTGAGGAGCTTCATCGCCGTAAGCAGCGCGGGCAGCTTGTCCGGCGCCGCAAGGTTCACCGGTATCAGCCAGCCTACGCTGGGTCGCCACATCGGCGATCTCGAGGCGGCCCTGCAAGTCACGCTTTTCGAGCGCCGGCGAAAGGGCATGGTTCTGACCGAAACCGGAAGGGCTCTGCTCGAACGCGCGCGGGGAATGGAGCGCGAGGCTGCTGCCTTCTCTCTTGCGGCAACGGGAAGATCGAGTGAGATCGCCGGCACGGTTCGGATAACGGCGAGCGAAATCGTCGCCCACTATTTTCTGCCTGAAATCATTGCGGAGTTGAAGCGCGACGAACCGGCGCTCGAAATCGAACTGATAAGCTCCAACGAAGTGCAAAATCTGCTTATCCGAGATGCCGACATTGCCGTCCGGATGGTCGAACCAACGCAAAGCGAACTGATCGCGCGCAAGGTCAACGAATTGTCCATCGGCTGCTATGCAGCGGCGAGCTATCTGGAGCGGGCGGGTAGACCCAAAAGCACGGGCGAACTGCTTAACCATGTCATCATCGGCTATGACCGGGCCGAACTGCTGATCAACGCCATCCGCTCGCTCGGCTACGATGTAGACCGCCACAACTTCGCCATACGCACAGACGCACAGGTCGCGCATTGGAAACTTGTCAAGGCTGGCGCTGGGATAGGCTTTGTCGCCAATGCGATTGCCCGCAATCGGCCCGGAATAGAGAAAATAATGCCCGAGCTGCCGACCGGATCCATCCCGATGTGGCTCACCGCGCACCGTGAATTGCGCACCAGCCGCAAGGTTCGCCGCACTTATGATTACCTCGCCGAGGCGCTGAGAAAACTGCGGCTCTAGGTGGTTGGCGCACTCCAAGCCGGTCATTTTTCACGAGATCATGCCATTGCAACGGGTTTTTGAGATCAAAACCCGCAAATATGACCAATCCATGCCACATTCTGATTCCTATAATGCCGCCAAGTGAGCGCATCGGGAAAGACGCTCACAAGAGTTCGCCCAGTAGCGGCGGGAAAAATCGAGGGCGAGGGGTTCAAGCAAGAGGCGTTGCCTCCGGGGAGACAAACCATGTCCAAGTATTTCGTGACATCGGAACCGTCACACCAATATCCGTTCACATTCCAGGATCTGCGGATGCGTCCGCCAAGAAAACGCTCCGGCTTTCTGCTGGTGACAACGGCCTGCTTGTCTGCGCTTTGCGGCGGCGCGGCAGCCTACGCGCTCATGGCCAGCAGCGATGATCCTACGCCGGTGCGCGTTGCGTCTCTTGATACATCCACATTTATCAATACGGCGATTTCCGCCAACACCGTCAGTGCGAAAGCCGCGGAGGATAAGGCGGAGCAGGCGGCGGCTGAAACAATGGCTGGCGAACGGCCGACCGGCGCAGCCACTGCAGATCAAACTGTCGAGGTCGCCGTTGCGGACGTCTCTGATGGCAGACTGATACCGCTTGGAAAAAACAATCCGCGCTGGTCGGACGATCTTGAACCCGCCATCAAAAGGGAACCAAGGCAAGGCAGAGCAAAAACCGTTGAGGAGGCGCTTCGCAATGTCGCTATTGCCGAAACCGAGGAAGAGGTCGTCGCACTCGAAGAAAAGATGAACCCGGAATTGCTGGCGATGGTATCGCCGGACGCCGGAGATGATCCAGCCGGTGCGGTAATCGCAGAAGAACCGATAAGCCCGGTGCATGTCAGCGCACCTGTTTTTGCGACCGGTGACCTGGTGCCCGCCCGCGCCACCAGATGGGTGAATATGCGCGCCGACGCCAGAAAGGGCGCTGTCAAGATGATGGTTGTGCCGGAAGATTCCGACATTCTGTCCGACCCCGACTGCCAGCACTGGTGCCGGGTCGTCTATGACGGCAGGCTCGGTTATGTCTACAGAACCTATATACGCTTCCCCGGAGAAGGTTCTGTGGCCGCCAGTTCCGAAGTCCCGACTGAGACCGGAGCAGCAACAGAGTCGGAGGGCGGCTTTTTCAAGAAACTTCTGCGCGGCGGCAGGGCCGATCCGTAGGTATTGTCCTGCTTGCGCAGGATGTCAGCGCGATCTTAAAACAAGAGCCGGGCCGCAGCGCCCGGCTTGATTGTAACAAGACATGCAGCCTCTTGTTCCGTCGGCTGCCGGCAAGATCATGCCAGCTAACTTCACTCATAGACGACGAGCAAATCCTTCGCGTCGATCTGCTCCCCTGCATGCACCAGCACATCGGCGATCACGCCGTCGCGCTCGGCATGCAGCGCCGTTTCCATCTTCATCGCCTCGATTGACAGAAGAACGTCACCGGCTGTGACCTTCTGGCCCTTTGTGACGGCAAGCGTGGACACGACGCCCGGCATCGGCGCGCCGACATGGTTTTCGTTGGCCGGATCGGCCTTCGGCCGGGTGCGGCTGCCGCCGGCGCCATGCGCCCGGTCCGGAACCTTGACGCGCCGCGGTTGTCCGTTCAGTTCGAAGAACACTGTCACCATGCCCTTCTCGTCGGTGTCTCCGATCGCCAAACAGCGAATTACCAGCGTCTTGCCGCGCTCAATGTCGACAAAAATCTCGTCTTCCGGCGCCATGCCGTAGAAATAGACCGGCGTCGGCAGGTTGCTGACCGGACCGTATTCTTCCGAAGCTGCCGCGAAATCGGAGAAGACTTTCGGATACATCAGCCAGGAAGCAAACTCGGATTCGCTCGGCTTGCGTCCGAGCTTGGCGCCGATCTCCTTGCGACCGGCATCGAGGTCCGCGTCGTCGAGCAGCGATCCGGGTCTCGCCGTGATCGGTTTTTCGCCTTTCAGTACCTTTCTCTGCAATGCCTCCGGCCATCCGCCGGGCGGCTGGCCGAGATCGCCGCGCATCATCGACACGACCGAGTCTGGAAAGGCGATATCCTTGGACGGGTTTTCGACATCTCCAACGGTAAGGTCCTGGCTCACCATCATCAGGGCCATGTCTCCGACCACCTTGGACGACGGCGTCACCTTGACGATATCGCCGAACATCCGGTTTGCGTCGGCGTATGCCTGTGCGACTTCATGCCAGCGCGTTTCCAGGCCCAGCGAACGCGCCTGTTCCTTCAGGTTTGTGAACTGGCCGCCCGGCATTTCATGCAGATAGACCTCGGATGCAGGTCCCTTAAGGTCGCTTTCGAAAGCCGCATACTGGTTGCGGACGGCCTCCCAGTAAAACGAAATCCTTCTTATCCACTCCGGATCAAGTTCCGGATCACGATCCGATCCCGCCAGCGCCTCGACGATCGAGCCGAGACAAGGTTGCGACGTGTTGCCCGACAGCGCATCCATGGCTGCATCGACCGCATCCACGCCGGCGTCGACCGCCGCAAGAACCGTGGCCGCGGCGATTCCCGAAGTGTCGTGCGTGTGGAAGTGGATCGGCAGGCCGGTTTCCTCGCGAAGTGCCTTGAACAGCACATTGGCCGCCGCCGGTTTCAAAAGGCCAGCCATATCCTTGACCGCGATGATATGGGCGCCCGCCGCCTCGAGCTCGCGCGCCAGTGCGGTATAGTATTTCAGATCGTATTTTGCCCGGTCCGGATTCCGGAAGTCTCCGGTGTAGCAGATCGCCGCCTCGCAGAGCTTGTTTTCCTCGATCACGGCGTCCATGGAAACGCGCATGTTGTCGACCCAGTTCAGGCAGTCGAAAACCCGGAAGAGATCGATCCCGCCTGCCGCCGCCTGACGAACGAAGTGCTTGACTACATTATCGGGATAATTTGTGTATCCGACGCCGTTGGCGCCGCGCAGCAGCATCTGCAGAAGTATGTTCGGCGCCTTCTCCCGGACCAACGCCAGACGCTCCCATGGATCCTCGGTAAGAAACCGCATGGCCACATCAAATGTAGCGCCACCCCAGCATTCCAGCGACAGCAGGTTCGGCAGCGCACGCGCGTACGTGCCTGCGATACGGGTAATGTCGAAGGTTCGCATGCGTGTCGCCAACAAAGACTGGTGACCATCGCGCATCGTGGTGTCGGTCACCAGAACCTGCTTGTGATTGCGCATCCATTCGGCGAATTTCACCGGCCCGTCGCGATCCAGGCGCTGCCTTGTGCCATCCGGAATCGCGCCGTGAAAGAACGGGATCTGCGGTGGAGCGGCATCCGCCTTCGGCTGCGCCCGGCCCCGCGCCTCGGGATGTCCGTTAACCGAAACATCGGCAAGATAGTTCAGCAACTTCGTCGCGCGATCGCGCCGCTTTACCTGCGCGAACAGTTCGGGTGTGTTGTCGATGAACTTCGTCGTATAGCTGTTGTCGGCGAATTTCGGGTGCCCGATGATCGCTTCCAGAAACGTCAGGTTGGTGGCGACACCGCGAATTCGGAACTCCCGAAGGGCGCGATCCATCCGCGCGATCGCTTCCTGCGGTGTCGGGGCCCAGGCGGTCACCTTCTCCAGCAGCGGATCGTAAAAACGGGTAATTACCGCTCCCGAATAGGCCGTGCCGCCGTCGAGCCTGATACCGAAACCGGTAGCGCCGCGATAGGCGGTAATACGGCCATAATCGGGAATGAAATTCTGCTCGGGATCTTCGGTGGTGATCCGGCATTGCAGCGCATGTCCGTTGAGCCTGATATCTTCCTGCCGCGGAACGCCGGAAGCCGGAGTACCGATCTCCTCGCCGTCGAGAATATGAATCTGCGCCTTGACAATGTCGATGCCCGTCACTTCCTCGGTGACCGTATGTTCGACCTGTATGCGCGGATTGACCTCGATGAAGTAGAATTTGCCAGTTTCGGCATCCATGAGAAATTCGATGGTACCGGCGCCGACATAATTCGTCGCCCGCGCCAATGTCAGGCCGTACCCGGCGAGCTCGGCCCGCTGCACATCATTGAGATAAGGCGCAGGCGCGCGCTCGACGACCTTCTGATTGCGGCGCTGGATCGAACAATCGCGCTCGAACAGGTGGACCACGTTGCCGTGCTTGTCGCCCAGTATCTGCACTTCGACATGGCGGGCGCGCTCGACCAGCTTTTCCAGATAGACCTCGTCCTTGCCGAAAGCAGCCCGGGCTTCGCGTTTGGCTTCCGTCACCTCCCGATCGAGGTCGGCGGGCTCGCGGATTACCCGCATGCCGCGCCCTCCGCCGCCCCAGGAAGCCTTCAGCATCAGCGGATAACCGATTGCCTCCGCCATACTGCGGACTTCGTTCATGTCCTCCGGCAACGGATCGGTCGCGGGCACTACGGGAACACCAGTTTCAATCGCCAGATTGCGCGCGGCCACCTTGTTTCCCAACCGGCGCATGGTATCTGCGGAAGGCCCGATGAAGACGATACCGTTGGCCACACAGGCATCGGCGAATTCCGGACTCTCAGACAACAGCCCGTATCCCGGATGTATCGCATCGGCACCGGAAAGCTTGGCGACCCTGATAACTTCGTCGATCGACAGGTAGCTTTCGATCGGCCCCATGTCCTTGGCCAGATGCGGGCCGCGGCCGATCTGGTAGCTCTCATCGGCCTTGAAGCGGTGCAGTGAGTACTTGTCTTCCTCCGCCCATATCGCGACGGTCTTCAATCCCAGTTCGTTGGCGGCACGAAATACGCGAATGGCGATTTCCGAGCGATTTGCAACGAGTACTTTCTTCATCGGGCGGACAAGCTCCGTGGCGGCAAGGGCGCAGGTTCCTTAACCCGCTGATAATTGCCATGCAATTGCGACGCGTTGTCCAATATGCAGAAAGCCCGGCGCAATGGCCGGGCTTTCCTCGGTGGCTGCATAGTTTGATTACTGGCTGATGTAATCGTACTTGCCGTCTTTCCATTCGTAGAACACGTAACCTGGCAGGGTCACGTCGCCCTTGTCGTCAAAAGAAAGCTTGCCGAGAACGGTACTGAACTCACCTTCGTCCAGCGCCTTCACGACGGCATCGAAATCCGTCGAGCCAGCAGCGCCCGCAGCCTGTGCCCAAGCCTGGATGGCCGCATAGGTGTAGAGGACATAGCCCTCGGGTTCGACTCCCATGCCGCGGAATTTCTCGACCAGATCCTGGACGTCCGGATTTTTGCGCGGGTCGGGCGAGAAGGTCATCAGCGTGCCTTCACCGGCAGGACCAGTGATGGCCCAGTACTCGTCGGTTACCAGCGCATCGCCGGATACGAGGATGGTGTCCATACCCTGCTCGCGCATCTGGCGGGCCATCAGGCCTGCTTCGGTGTGATAGCCGCCAACATAGAGGACGCCAATGCCCTC
>JBFIBB010000200.1:0-6522 GCA_041582695.1 Rhizobiaceae bacterium | reverse complement strand
CCGAGTCCCAGGCGATCATCTGCGAAGGCGAGTCTGCCGCCATCTCCATCAGGCCCGGCGCAGTAACGGTTCTGAGGGATTGAATCGATGGACGCCCCGGTTCGGAACGAATTCCTGCAATCCGGCGCTCTTGAAAAAGAGGTGGTCGAAGCCGATACCCGCAGGCGCTGGCTGTTATCGCTTCCCGCGCTTTTCATCATCGTCTTTGCCGCAGCCGGGCCGCTCCTGATAGTCTTGGTGTATTCGTTCCTGACACCGGGCGACTATGGCAACGTCAAGTGGGAGTTTTCGACGAAAGGTTGGACCAGCGTCATCGTCCAGCGGGATATATTCGATGACACACTGCAGTGGTCCGATGCACACTTAAGCATTTTCTGGCGGTCGCTGAAATTGTCGCTGACCACGACAATATTAACTCTGCTGTTTGGCATTCCCACCGCCTACTTCATCGCGACAAGGCCCCGGGCGCGCCGCGATTTGTGGCTGTTCCTGATCACCATCCCCTTCTGGACCAACCTGCTGGTCAGGACCATTGCGATCATGGAACTGATCCGCAACGAAGGTGTGGTCAATACCGTATTGAAGAAGCTACACATCATCTCGGAGCCCATCCAGATGATGTTTACCGATTTCGCTATCGCGCTCGGCATGACCTACGTCTACCTGCCACTTATGGTCCTCCCCGTATATGCCGCAATCGAGAAACTCGACTTCAGGCTCGTCGAGGCCGGTTACGACCTGTATGCCAATCGCTTCACCTGTTTCCGGCGCATCATCCTGCCATTGGTAAGACCGGGCATCATTGCAGGTTCCATTCTCGTATTTGTCCCATCGCTTGGCGCTTATGTCACGCCGCGGGTGCTTGGCGGCGGCAAGAACCTGATGTTCGGCAACCTGATCGAGCTGCAGTTCGGACAGGGGCGCAACTGGCCGTTGGGGGCGGCCTTGTCGATTTCACTGATGTTAATGGTTATGATCGCGCTGATCTATTACGTGAAAGTGACCGGCGGCAAGGAGCGGAATCATGGCTGAACCCGCCCGTATCGCCAGACCGTTCTCGGTTAAACGGGTTCCCGGATTCACCACGGTCGCGCTAATTACCTTCGTGGTGCTGTACGCTCCAATCATTCTCCTCATTACCTACTCTTTTAATGCCGGAACCTCGCTTGCGATTTGGGAGGGCACTTCACTCAAATGGTACGCCCAAGCGTGGCGGAACGAAGCGGTCCAAGAGGCGGGGGTGCGGTCGCTCGTGCTCGCCGCGTCCGCTTCAACGATCGCGACCATCGCCGCCACGATGGCCGCGCTCGCGACCACGCGGACGCGACCGTTCAGAGGCAGCACCGTCATCTATACTCTGATCAATCAACCGCTTATGGTTCCCGAGATCGTCACTGCCGTCGCGCTTCTGATCTTCTTTGCCATGATCAAGGTTGCCACTGGATATACCGGCATGGCCTATCTCATCATCGCGCACACGGCGTTCTGCATTCCCTTCGCTTATTTGCCGATAAGGGCGCGTCTGCAGACGATGGACCTCTCGTTGGAGAATGCGGCGTCTGATCTCTATGCGACACGCTGGCAGACTTTCAGGCGCGTGACATTGCCGCTCATGTGGCCGGGCGTGATGGCGGGACTCATGCTGGCATTTGTCATTTCGCTCGACGATGTGGTGATCACCGAATTCGTCAAATCGGCGGGCCAGGAAACCCTGCCGACTTATATGCTCGGGCAGTTGCGCAGGGTGGTGACACCCGAAGTCAATGCGATTTCGACCGCCTTGCTTGCCCTCAGTATATTGCTGGTGTCACTGTTCTTCTTCCTGAACCGCAGGGGAAGGTAACCGCAGAATTGTCAACAGCCGAAAAGGCGAATGGAGGTTAGTCATGAAAAAAAACAAACTGATAGCCGGAGTTGCTGGTTTGGTGCTGGCTTGCGGAATCACCAAAGCCTCAGCTGACGGGGTGCTCAACATTTACAATTGGGGCAACTATACAAATCCCAAGCTGATCGAGAAATTTGAGAAGGAACATAATATCAAGGTAACGATCACCGACTTTGACAGCAACGACACCGCGATGGCCAAGGTCAAGGCAGGCGGTCACGGCTTCGACATCGTCGTTCCCTCCGCGAGTTGGGTGCCGATCTGGGTTTCTGAAGGGCTGCTTTTGGAGAGCCGACCCGACCAGATGGAGAACTTCAAAAACGTTGAAGAGCGCTGGGTCAATGTCGACTGGGATCCGGGTCGCCACTACACGGTGCCGTGGCAGTGGGGTTCGACCGGAGTTGTCGTCAACACCAAGTACTACAAGGGTGATATAAACACGTCAGCTATCTTCCTGGATCCGCCAGATGAATTGAAAGGGAAGATCAACGTAGTACCAGAAATGGGCGATGTGATGGGTCTTGCGATCCTTTATTACGGCGGCGAGGTATGTACCGACGACAAGGAGATACTGCGAAAAGTCCGCGATGGTCTCGTCGAAGCCAAAAAAAGCTGGCTTGGCATGGACTACGGAAATCTTGAGAAATTCGCGAAAGAAGATCTGTTGGCCGGTGTCAACTGGAACGGTTCGACCTTCCGCATGCGCCTGCAGAACCCCGACATCCGGTACGGCTATCCGAAGGAAGGCTACGTGCTTTGGATGGACAGCGTCGCGGTCCTGAAGGACGCCACCAATGTCGAGAACGCCAAACTATTCCAGAATTTCATCATGGATCCGGAAAACGCCGCGCTGATCTCCGAATTCGCACGCTATGCAAACGGCATTAAGGGCTCTGAAGCCTTCATGCCGGAGGACATGAAGACGGCACCGGAGGTGATCATTCCGGCAGAGTTTGCCGACAAGGGTCATTTCATCCCAACCTGCCCGCCGGAAACCCAGGCGCTCTATACACGCATTTGGACGGACCTGCAGAAGTAGTCGCTGCTGGGCGGCGTCGTTCGACGGGGCCGCCCGCTTTCCCGCCCCAAAGCGGCCTACAATCTATGCGATCATACAAAAACAGCGAGGTGGCGCCGTCGATCATGCTCGGCAGTCCGCCGCAGCAGCACTGGCGGGTGCCCAAGGCAGACTGGGACAGGGCGCCCTGGAACCGATGGTCGTTCCAGCATGTTCGTGAAATCCTCCCGACCGTCGCGGTGTATCGCGCTGCATCCGCCTGGGAGTTCGAGACGAGTTTCGAGGACGTAGGTGGAATTGATTTCGAGGCAGCGGACGGCACCCGTTCCAGTGTGGAGACTATGCTCGACGACACCTATACCGATGGTTTTGCCGTTATCCGTGGCGGGAAACTCGTTCACGAGTCCTATTACAATGGCATGAACCCGCGTCGCCTACATTTAGCGCATTCCGTATCGAAGTCGGTGGTGGCGAGCGTCGCGGGTATCCTGATCGGGCGCGGCATGCTCGACCCCGAAGCGCCAGTGACGAAATATCTGCCTGAACTGCGAGAGACAGCTTGGCGCGGAGCGTCGTTGCGGCATATCTTGGACATGACTTCAGGCGTCAGGTTCGATGAGGAGTATACAAGCACCGACTCGGATATCGCCAAAACCGATGTCGCCTGCGGCTGGAAACTGAAGCCGGAAAACACAGGTCCAGACGAAGTCTGGCCGACCGACATTTGGAGCCAGATCCTGTCGCTCAAAACTCAGGAAGTTGAGCATGGCAGCCGGTTTTCCTACCGCTCCATCGAAACCGATGTTCTCGCCCATGCCATGGAACGCGCCAGTGGTCGCCGTCTTGCAACACTTGTCGGTGAAGAACTTTGGTCGCGGATCGGCACTGACGAGGACGCCTGCTTCACCGTGGACAGCACCGGCTACGCGCTAGCCGACGGCGGCTTCAATGCCACTCTGCGCGATTTTGCCCGCTTCGGCTTGCTGTTGCTCAACGGCGGCAAATACGGTGCAGAACAGATCATACCCGCCGACTGGATCGCCGATATCAGGCATGGAGACCACGGACTATTCAATGACGATGCGCGCGAAATGCTGCCGAACGGCGTCTACCGCAACCAGTTTTGGATCGAGGATTCGGCGCGTGAAACCATCATATGCCTGGGCGTGTTCGGACAGATGATCTACGTCTCGCCGGAATACGACATGGTCGTCGTCAAGCTGTCGTCTTGGCCGGATTTCCTGAACAGCGAACTTCAGGCCAACACGCTGTGCGCAATACATGCGATCGCGCAGAATCTTGGTTGATATAAAAAACCGTTCGAACCTTCGAGAGGAGAAGAGCATGAGTTCTGAAGACCTGTGTTACATGTCGGGGGCCGATGCACTTGCGGCATTCAAGTCAAAGTCGCTTTCGCCCGTGGAACTCGTTCGAGCTGTAATCGAGCAAGCTGAAAAGGTTCAGGACAAGATCAATGCGTTCACGTTCACGCATTTCGATGAGGCATTGGACCTAGCCAGAGCCGCCGAGGCCAAGTATGCCGCCGGCGGAGATGTCGGTGCGCTCGAGGGTCTGCCGATCGGCATCAAGGACGAGAGCTATATCAAGGGAAAGCCGACCTCGAACGGCTCTCTGATCGCAAAGGATTATGTCGCCGAATTCACTTCGGCCAACAACGCACGCATCATTGAAGCTGGGGGCATTGTGCATGCCCGGACGGCAACGCCCGAATTTTCCTGTGCTGGCTACACATGGTCGAGACTGTGGGGTGTTACGCGCAATCCCTGGAACACGGAATTCACGCCAGGTGGGTCATCCGGCGGTTCTGCTTCATCGCTCGCCGCCGGAACGTCAACGCTGTGCACCGGTTCCGACATCGGCGGCTCTATCCGTATTCCGGCTTCGGCCTGTGGCGTTGTCGGTTTCAAGCCGCCCTACGGCCGCAACCCTGACGATCCGCCTTTCAATCTCGACTTCTATTGTCATACCGGACCATTGGCCCGTACCGTCAAAGACGCAATCCTACTGCAAAACGTGATGTGCGGCCCCGATCCGAAAGACATTGCTAGTTTGCGGCCGAAACTGACATTGCCAACAGAGTACGAGCCCATCAAAGGCTGGAAAATCGCCTATTCTCCGGACCTCGGCTGCTTTGAGGTCGATCCGGAAGTGCGTGCCAATACCGAGAAAGCGCTCGAGGTTTTCCACTCACTTGGCGCCACGGTCGAGCAGATCGACATCGGTTGGGGCCCGGAAATCATGGACGCGGCGATGACCTATCTGGGGCATTTATTCGGCGGTTACATGTCGACGATGCTCGATGAACATGGGGACAAGATGACGACCTACGCCCGCGCGTTCGCCGAAAAATCGCTGACATCGTCGGCGCGCGATTTCATTGGCAGCTTGGCGACAGCGAGCAAGATGTATGAGAGGCTCGGCCCGCTGCTCGAAGATTTCAATATTCTGGTGTGCCCCACCAATGCCTTGCCGGCCGTGCCGGCGGATTTTGACCAGTCTAAAGATAAAATAACGATTAACGGCAAGGAGGTCAGGCCGGAACTTGGCTGGGTGATGACGACCCCTTTCAATACGATGAGCCGCTGCCCTGTGTTGTCGGTTCCCTCGGGCCATGCCTTGAATGGCGTGCCGACCGGCATACAGATTGTCGGCCGCACCTATTGCGACGCAGACGTTTTTCAGGCGGGCCTCGCCTATGAAACCGAACTAGGTGGATGGTATACCGCTCCCGAAAACCGTCCCGGCATCGCGTAGATTTGGTAATGGTGCGCTTTGGCGAAATATGATTCCTACATTATCTGCACCTCTCCGCGCAGCGGCAGCACCCTATTGTGCAATCTGCTTTCGGCGACGGGGGTTGCGGGCCATCCGGATTCCTACTTCCATCAGCCCTCGATTTCCGGCTGGCTCGCGGACCTCGATCTAATTCCGGTTTCGCCAGGATCCGAACAGGACTTGCTGGATCGGGTATTTCAGACAGCCATCAGCAAAGGAAGAAGCGATACCAGCATCTTTGGCTTGCGCCTCCAAAGACACAGCTTCGATTTCCTTATGAAGAATATGGCCTTGCTTTTTCCGGGATGGTCCAACGACGCTGACCTTTTCGGCGCCGCATTCGGGCAAACGCTTTTTGTTCACCTGACCCGGCTCAATAAAGTCGCACAAGCGATTTCTTATGTGAAAGCGACGCAGTCCGGCTTGTGGCATGCCGCGCCTGATGGAACCGAGTTGGAACGGCTGTCACCATCGCAGCAGCCGGTTTACAATGCGGATGAGATCCGAGCCACCGTAGGGGAAATGACTTCATACGACCTCGCGTGGGAACAATGGTTTGCCGAAGAGGCGATTGACCCGCTTCGACTGACCTACGAGGATCTTTGTACCGACCCGATAGAGACGTTGTTGACGGTGCTGGATCACCTCGGACTGGATCGCAATGCGGCAATAGGCATCAAACCTGGCGTTGCGAAACTTGCGGACGGTACGAGTCGGCAATGGGAAGCGCGCTTTCGCTCGGAACATGTAAACACCTGAGCCGGAGGCATTGAATGTTTAGAGCGCAGTTTTGTGGACAACCGATTTGAAACAAATGTCCGCT
>JBFIBB010000199.1:0-6524 GCA_041582695.1 Rhizobiaceae bacterium | reverse complement strand
GCGCCAAAGAGCCGGTCCCCAAGCTGATCGACCATTTTGCCAAAACCGAAACACGGCTTCATCTCGATTATCTTTCCGATTCGCTTGGCGACAATCCGTACATTCTCGGCAGCGCCTTCAGCGGTGCGGATATCGGGGTCGGCTACATCGTTTCGCTGGCAGGCAGATTACGGCTTTTGGCCGATTATCCTTCGTTGCAAGCCTATGTCGAACGCATAAGGAAACGACCTGCATTCATTCGAGCAGTCGAACGAACCGGAGAGGAACTTGTCGGTTAGAACCGCCGGCGCCGTATCACCCGCTCAGGCTGCGCTTGACCGCATCGGCAAATGCCTGCGGCCTGTCCCAGTGAAGCGAGTGCCCTGCGCCTTCAACAACCATTTCGGTGACGCCGGGCAATGCGGCAAATGACCGGCGGCTCGCTTCCGGCGGGACCATGATATCCATGTCGCCGACAACAAGATCGATCGCCGTTTCCAGCGCCGCCGGATCGGCCGGGTTCATTTTCGCCACTGCCTCCACCTGCCTGCGAAAATCGGCCGGTTGCTGGCAGTAGGCATAGGCTGCAGATAGCCTTGCTGCTTCGCTCACCGCGGCCGGATCGGCAAAAAATGGCGGTGCGAACAGCCACTGAAACAGCAGTCGGAACCATGCTTCGGGCTCGATACCGCTTTCGTAAAGCGCGGCCATTTCCTGCAGCAACGCGGCGGATTTCTTGTCCGGATTGGCGGTGGTGGCGGCGGCGACCAGCCTGACAACGCGGTCTGGCGCATGTTGTGCGAGCCGCAGGCCAATCATGCCGCCAAGGGAATGCCCCACGACGCCGGCAGCCGCAATATCCAAATGGTCTAGCAGCGCCAGCGCGTCGCCCGCCCAGTCGCCGGGATCGATCGGGCCGGAATGCCCGGTTCGGCCGGCGCCGCGATTGTCGAAGAATATCAGCCGGAATTCGTCCTGCAGCAGCGGCACCACCGGCGCCCAGCTTGCGACATCGCTGGCAATGCCCGCGATCAACAGAAGCGGCGGGCCGTTGCCGGTGACCTCGTAATAGATCCGGGCATCGTCGCGTTGCAGATAAGGCATGTTTTGCACTCTTCATTTGCTCCACGCAAACTGGACAGGCCGGGTCCGATTTGCAATCGTGATTTTCTCCCAAGCAGCAGCCGGGGCTTACATGCACGACCATCTGGGAAATGAAGTTTCGGCGGGCGACGCTTCAATCCTCGCGGGCATCGACGATTTCGCGGGCGGATTTCTGGGCTACGAGAAACGCGCGGTCAACGTGCTGAAAGCCGCCGAGGGCAATCCGGACAACGTGCTGGCAAACGCCTATTCCGGCATGATCTGGATGTTCCTCGAATCGCCCCATGCGCCGTCGGCGGCGGAGCAGTACCTGCTTCGGGCGGAAGCCAATCTTGCCGCCGCAAACCGGCGCGAAGAAATGAACGTATCTGTGCTTCGGGCGTGGCACGCCAACGATGTCCCGCTAGCAACCTCCCTGTGCGAGGAAATCGTCGCCAACTGGCCGACCGATCTCGTGATGATGAAGCTCGGCCAGTATTTCTGTTTCAACCGGGGAGACGCGCCTGGAATGCTGCGGCTGGCGCGGCTCGCCGAAGGCGCAAACCAGCAAAATCCGCATTTCCACGGCATGGCCGCTTTCGCCTACGAGCAGTGTCATCTGCTCGGCAAGGCCGAGGCGGCGGCAAACCGGGCCCTGGAACTGAAGCGGGAGGAACCCTGGGCGCATCACGCACTTGCCCATGTAATGCTCACCCAGGGAAGGATTCGCGAGGGAGCGGGATTTCTCGACAGCGTTTCGGAGACTTGGCACGACCTCAATTCCTTCATGTACACGCACAATTGGTGGCACAAGGCGCTGTTCGGCATTTCGCTCGGCGATTTCGACGCGGTGATTGCGGCCTATGACAAGCATTGCTGGGGCGTCGACAAGGAATATTCGCAGGACCAGATCGGCGCCGTATCGCTGCTGGCGCGGATGGAATGCGCCGGGATAGACGTCGGCGACCGCTGGCAGGACGTCGCCGACCATCTGGCGAGCCGAGCTGCCGACACGGTGCAACCGTTCCTGACGATCCAGTATCTCTGCGGGCTGGCGCGGGCCGAACGCGCCGAAGCCGACCGGCTGATGCTTGCCGTGGAGGAAAAGGCGCAAAATGCCGATGCATTCGAGCGATCGGTGTGGGCGGATGTGGCGCTGCCCGCCTGTCGCGGGGTGCTCGCCCATGCTCGCGGTGACCACAAGACGGCAATCCGCGAGCTCACAATCGCCCTGCCCCGCATGGCCGAGGCCGGCGGCAGCCATGCCCAGCGCGACCTGTTCGAGCAACTGCTGCTCGACACCCATCTCAAAGCGGGCAATCTGGTGCAGGCGCAGCAGATGCTGGAAATGCGCAGGACCTTCGATCCCGACGGCGTGCCGCTGAACCGGATGCTGGCGGATGTCTACGGCAGGCTTGGCCTCGAGTCGGAGGCAAATGACGCCGCCAGGCGCCGCTACGACTGACCGGTCTTTCGCGCCAGCACCAGATGTCCCGGCACCGGCTCGCCCTGCTCGTGGCGCACGGTAATCGGCTCGAACGCTTCGACCGCTAATTCCGCCCTCTGCAATAGGCTGCGCAGGTAAGATTCCGAATGCGCAAAACGCTGGTACTTTCCAACCGTGTATCCGCGATCGTCAAACAACTCTTCGGACAAGGTTTCGGTCGAGAAAGCAAAGAGGCTGCCGGGCTCGAGCTTCCGTGATGCAGCCTCCACCAGCGGCTCCAGATTGCCGAGATAGGGCATGACGTCGGTTGCGGCGATCAGGTCCCAGCGCTCATCATCGCCGCCGGACAGCAGGAATTCCAGCGCCTCGCCTACGAAAAGCTCGTCGTAGACTTCCCGTTCGCTGGCCAGTTCGATCATTCTCTCGGAAATATCGACACCAGCAATGAACCGGGACATGGCGCGCAATTCTCCGCCGGTCAGACCGGTGCCGCAGCCAAGGTCAAGCACGCGCCCGAACGAACCGGCCCGGAGGTCGGCGAGCATCTGGCGCAACTGCACCGGCACCGCGTATCCCAGTTGTTCGACCAAAACGTTGTCGAACACCTCGGCATGCTGGTCGAAGAGCGTTTCCACATAGGCAGGCGGCGCGCGATCCGGCGCATCGCCGCGCCGCATGCTTGCAAGCCGGACGGATGCGCCGCCGCGATCCTGCGGATCGAGAAGCAGAACTTCGCGATACAGCGCCGCCGCCCCGTCCAGATCGCCCGATTTTTCCAGCCGAAGGGCCTTGTTGTAGGCCTTTTCGAGCCTTTTCTGTTTGGATTCAACCATGTGCGGTTCCCGGCGGGCGGGTCCGGCCCGATGTCGCCTAAGTCATCAATTCAGTCGCATGCTTCGTCGTAATCGAAGCTGCGACGTTGAACAATGTGGCAAGTGACATTTCGCCGGATACCACGATCATGAGCATCGCGAACGCCGAGGAAGCAACAACGGCACATCATGCGGCCAGACGCGGCGGGCGGGCCGGCAAGCGCAGCGGCGCGGAGCATGTGTTCGAGCAGCAGCCATTCCGCCAGCTAAAAAATCCCTTCGCGCCGACCGCGCTGGTTTCGGAAGACGAGCTGGAATCAATCCATCTAGCATCGCTCAGGGTCCTGAAGGAAATCGGTCTGGAGGTTCTGCACGACGAAGCCCGCGAGATCATGAAGAAGGCCGGCGCCGACGTGAGCGACGGTTCGACCCGGGTGCGCTTCGATCCGGAGATGATCCTTGAGACCATCAGGACATGTCCGCCGGTTGTGCGGATGCATGCACGCAATCCGGATCACAATCTGGTTTTCGGCGGAAACAACGTCTGCTTCGCGCAGATGGCGTCGGCGCCGAACTGTTCCGACACTGATAAGGGCCGGCGGGCCGGCAACCACGAGGATTTCCGGAAACTGGTCAAGCTCGGCCAGATGCACAACATCATCCACTTAACCGGCGGATATCCGGTGGAGCCCATCGATCTGCATCCGGCAATCAGGCACCTGCACTGCCTGCGCGATTTCGCCAAGCTCACCGACAAGATCTTTCATGCCTACTCCCTCGGCCGGGAGCGCAATCTGGACGCGATCGAGATCACGAGGATCGCTCGCGGCATTTCCAAGGAACAACTGCTCGAAGAGCCATCGCTGCTGACAATCATCAACACCAATTCGCCTCTGAAGCTCGACATTCCGATGATGGAAGGCATCATCCAGATGTCGTCGCACGGGCAACTGGTCGTCGTGACGCCGTTCACCCTTGCCGGGGCAATGGCCCCGGTTACGATTGCGGGAGCGGTGGTGCAGCAGAATGCCGAGGCGCTGGCCGGCATCGCCTTCACGCAGATGGTCAAAAAAGGCGCGCCGGTTGCCTATGGCGGCTTCACCTCAAACGTCGACATGAAATCCGGAGCGCCCGCATTCGGCACGCCGGAATACATGAAGGCCCAGTTGCTCGGCGGGCAATTGGCCCGGCGCTACAAGCTGCCCTACCGCACATCGAACACCTGCGCGGCAAACACTGTCGACGCGCAGGCTGCCTACGAGAGCGTTTTCTCGCTGTGGGGATGCATTCAAGGCGGCGGAAACTTCGTCAAGCATGCAGCAGGTTGGCTTGAAGGCGGCCTGACCTGCTCGTTCGAAAAGACGATCCTCGACATCGACCTGCTGCAGATGGTTACCGAGTTCATGACGCCACTCGACCTTTCCGAAGACGCGCTCGGCGTCGAAGCCATGCGCGACGTCGGTCCCGGCGGGCATTTCTTCGGAACCCCGCACACCCAGTCGCGCTACAAGACCGCTTTTTATTCTCCGATCCTGTCGGACTGGCGCAATTTCGAAACCTGGGCCGAAGCCGGTAGTCCGATCGCGATCCAAAAGGCGAACCGCATATGGAAAGAACGCCTGGCGATGTATGAACAGCCGCCGCTCGATCCGGCGATTGCCGAGGAGCTGGACGACTTCGTCGGCCGGCGCATCGCCGAGGGCGGCGCACCGACGGATTTCTGAAATGATCCCGACGATCAATATTGCGGGCGCAGAGGCCCAATCCCCGGACGTTGCGCAAATACCGCTCACCGGCCTTTACCATTCGATCGCGGCCATTCTGGAAGCGGGCAATGAACAGATCGCGCAAATCGGCGCTGCGGCGCTGCGCCGGCACGCGCCTGCGGCAATGCCGGGGGTCGCGGCGGCAGTCGGCTTGAGTTCGGTTTTCCTGCCCGGGTTGCTGCGCCCCGACGCCCACGCGGTCGGCCCTCACCTGCACGACCTGTTCTCAAAACTGAACTGGCGGCATTCGGGATCGGAAAACGGCAAGATCAGAAACGATCTCAGCGCACAGATGCTCACTTGCGAGCTCGTGGGTCCGACTGGGATTGTGTTCGATCCGGATTGCCGTGTCGGCCTTTTCGCGCAGAACGCCAATCTGGATTATCCCGAACGCTCGCATCCGGCCGAAGAACTGTTTGTCATGCTCTCCGGAAGCGCGTTCTGGCGCCGGTCCGGCATGGACGAAACGGTCCGGATGGCCGGCGGGCGGATTCACCATTTCTCCGGCGAGCGCCATGCCAGCAGGACCGCCGCCGAACCTTTCGTGGCTGTCTGGGTTTGGACGGGCGATATCGATTTTGACAAATACGAGCTCCACGGCTGACGCCGGGTAGCGACAAGCAACGGGAAACTTTTCATGAAGGACAGCTATCGCGCGGTGGTTATTGGCGGAGGCGTCGTCGGCTGTTCGGTTCTCTTCCATCTGGCAAAGGCCGGCTGGACCGACATCGTGCTGATCGAACGCTCGGAACTGACCTCGGGCTCTTCCTGGCATGCCGCCGGCGGCTTCCACACGCTCAATGGCGATCCCAACGTCGCCAAGCTGCAAGCCTACACGGTGTCGTTGTACCGGGAACTGGAGGAGATTTCCGGCCAGTCCTGCGGCCTGCATCTGACCGGTGGCGTGATGCTGGCGGATTCGCCCGAGCGCATGGATTTTCTGCGCCTTGCCCATGCCAAGGGCCGCTATCTCGGCATGGAGACGGAACTGATCACGCCTTCGGAAGCCAAGGGGATGTTTCCGCTGATGGACGAGAAGAATTTCATCGGCGCCATGTGGGATCCGGTCGAGGGCCATCTCGATCCGTCGGGCACGACCCATGCCTATGCCAAGGCGGCACGGGTGCTCGGCGCGGAAGTGGTGCTGCGCAACCGCGTGGTCGAACTGACCCAGGAACCGGACGGCACCTGGAACGTTGTGACCGAAAAGGGAACGGTCAAGACCGAACACGTGGTCAACGCCGGCGGCCTGTGGGCGCGCGAGGTCGGGCGCATGGCCGGTCTCGAACTGCCGCTTCTCGCCATGGAGCACATGTATCTTCTGACCGAGGACATGCCCGAGGTGATCGAGTTCAACAAGTCGACCGGCCGCGAGATGATCGGTGTCATCGACTTCAAGGGCGAGATCTACACGCGCCAGGAACGCAACGGCATGCT
>JBFIBB010000198.1:0-6600 GCA_041582695.1 Rhizobiaceae bacterium | reverse complement strand
GCCTGAGGGTCTCGGCGGGAAGGGTTCTGATCAGCTCCTCGGCTGTTTCCAGCGCGGGCGTGAGCTGGCCCAGGAACAGCGCTCCATAGATCTTGAAGTGATAGTTGTGGCAACGATAAACGGAATAGAAGTTTTCCGGGCCCTCCCGTTCCAGATATTTCCGGTCGGCCACGATTGCCGTCGTGTTGCGGGAAACGACATTCTGGTAGTCGCCGCACAGCACGTCGATATGTGTCGGCATGTGCAACAGATGGCCCGCGTCGGGAACCAGGGTGCACAGCCGGTCGCCTTGCCTCAGCGCCCGTTCCGGATGCGGCGACATCTCCATGAGATGGATGTACATGTGCAGCAGGCCCGGATGATTCCAGGCTCCCGGCAGTCGCGCGAAAGCATCTTCGAGCACCTTGACGGCTTCGAGCGTGTCGGCGCCCGCGGCGGGATTTCCGGTCGGCAAATCCCACAAAAGCCAGGGCGTCCGGTTCATGATCGCTTCGGCAAACAGCGCGCAAACGTCGAGGTCGCGCGGATGGGCCGCGTGGACCTGGCGCATCGCGTTGGCGTAGGCGTCGTTCCACGGGCTGAAATCCTCGACCGTGGCTCCGTCGGGATATCGCGCAGCCAGCGCTTCGATCAACGCACGTTCGACCGGGCCGGCCTTGTCCTCAAGGGCCTTGGCGGCATCGATCGCCTGGCGCGCGATTGCCAGGGCATTCGGCTTCTCGGCCGCCTCGAACGCCTTCCACGGCTTGTTATAGTTGGGACCGATGCAATAGGCGATGCCCCAGTGCGCCATGGCGCAGGACGGATCCGCTTCAAGGACTTTCCGGAAACAGGATATCGCCTGCTCGTGATTGTAGGCGTAGGTCCACACCAAGCCGCGGTCGAACCATTCCTGCGCCTGCGCGGAACCGGCAGAAACCGTCCGCGAATACGTTCCAAGATTGTAGTAGGTCATCAGAGCGCTCTCGATCTGCCGAAACCGTCAGGAACATGTCAAAGTCATGCTGAAGGCTTAAATTAGCACAGTCGGGAAATGCCGGAAATCTCGATCATGCTCCGATGCCGCGAACGCCTCGCGGGGTGCAGGGAAGTGCCGGCTGATTTCCGGGTACTCCGGTTGGGCGATTCCTTCCCCATTCCCTTGCGCGCCATTCCGCCCTACACTTTACCTTTTCGCCAAAAGGTTGAGAGGGTAAGGGCAATGGCCGAGACAAGATCACTGAAGGGCAGGACGCTGTTCATCTCCGGCGGGAGCCGCGGCATCGGGCTGGCGATCGCGCTGCGCGCGGCAGCCGACGGGGCCAATGTCACCATCGCGGCGAAGACCGCCGAGCCGCATCCCAAGCTGCCGGGCACGATCTACACGGCGGCCGAGGAGATCGAGGCGGCGGGCGGAAAGGCGCTGCCGGTCGTCTGCGATATCCGCGACGAGGAACAGGTTGCAGGCGCGGTCACCAGAGCGGTGGAAACCTTCGGCGGCATCGACATCTGCATCAACAACGCGTCGGCCATCCAGCTCACCGGCACGCTGGCCACCGACATGAAGCGCTACGACCTGATGCACCAGATCAACACGCGCGGCACCTTCCTCGTGTCGAAACTGTGCATCCCGCATCTGAAGAAATCGGCCAATGCCCACATCCTCAATCTCGCGCCGCCGCTAGACATGGAGGCGAAATGGTTCAAGGGGCATGTCGCCTACACCATGGCCAAGTTCGGCATGTCGATGTGCACGCTCGGCATGAGCGCGGAGTTCGAGAAGGACGGCATCGCGGTCAACTCGCTGTGGCCGCTGACCGCCATCGACACAGCGGCGGTGCGCAACCTGCTCGGCGGCGAGACCGTGGCAAAGATGAGCCGCTCGGCATCGATCATGGCGGATGCGGCGCACGCAATCCTGACGAAACCGTCCCGCGATTGCACCGGCAATTTCTTCATCGACGAGGAGGTGCTGCGGGCGGAGGGCGTGACGGATTTCGCGCAATATGCGCCGGGTGGCGAAGCGGCGCTGGCTGCCGACTTCTTCGTGCCCGACGAGGTGTTCGAGCGGCTGCCGACCAAGGTGCGGCGAACCTTCGGGTAACGATTCAAGCGCTTCGCAGCCAGATTCCGTTTGGCTCCGCAAACGGTTGACAATAATAGGCTTTCCGGATTCGGAATTTACGAGAACATCAGGTCCCGAACGAGATCCGGGATGATCTGGATCCGTTTCAGGGCATCCTTCAAATCGGCCTGTTCATCGCGGTCGAGAGCGCCGATCTCGACGAGATTGGATACCGGAATGCCGTGGCGCAGGTCGCGCGCCTGTTGCAGCAGCATCGCGGAGAGCACCCGTTCGTGCGCGTCGAGGATGGCCTTCATGTCCCTGTCGCCGCCGATGTCCTTTTCGATCAGTCCGGTCAGGCGCGCGGCGGTGGAACGCTCCTCGACGCCGTGACGGATGGCGAGCGCGCGGGCGGCGGCGACGACAGGAAACAGTCCGAATTTCTTCAGGTCGATACGGCCGTTGTCGCTCTTGAACTTGCCCAGGAAAGTGAACGGGCTTTCGCGGTTTTCCAGTTGGGCGGCGAGCAGCTTGGCGAAGGGAACATGCGCGCGGCCAATGGCAAAGGCGTCGGAGAAAAGCGACAGACCGAGTTCGCGATCGCCGTGCACAGGCATGAAGTCGAAGACGATGTCGACGTTGAGCAGGTCGGCGGGCGATGATCTCCGCACCCACTCGCCGATGCGTTCGCGCCACAATGCGGCGCTGCCGCGCCATGCGGGATTCTTCGCCATCACCCCGCCCTTGCAAAGCGGGATCGAGGCCTCGTCGAGCAGCGTGGCGATGCGGTCGCCCAATTCGGCAAACCATTTGTTCTCGGGTCCGTCGGGTTCGCCCACGGCGAATACAATGGCGTTGTCCTGATCGGCGGCAAGCAGGCTCTCGCCCCGGCCGCCGGAGCCGAGCACCAGCACCGCATATGAACACGGCGGCGCACCCCGGCCCTCGTCGCGCATCGCGGCCTCCGCCAGAATTGCCGCCTGCCTTGTCATGGCGCGCAGTTCGTCGCTGACAATCTCGGCGATCGTGCGGGCTTCGAGCTTTTCCTTGATGAGACTTTCTGCAACTTCCGGTAGCGTTGCCCAGGCCGTCGCCATCTCGGAAGATGATGCTGCCGTGCGGATGCGATCGTCGAGTGAAATCGCCGCGCCCGCACGCAGCTTGAGCAAGTCGCGCGCGGAAACGGCGCCAACGAGGTTGCCGCGGCCGTCGTCGATGGCGAGATGCCGGATTTTCAGGTCGCTCATGCGGGCGATGGCGCGGTAGACGAAGGCGTCGGCGCGGATCGAAGTGAGTGGGGCGGAGGCGATGCCGCCAATCTTTTCGGCAAAGGCATTTGCTCCGGAAGCGGCGATGCGGCGCATGACGTCGCGCTCGGTTATGATTGCGTAACCGTCGAGTGCTCCGCCCTGTTCGCCGCTTTCGCTGACGAATAGCGAGCTCACCTTGCGGCCGGTCATCAGCGAGATTGCCTCTTGCAGCGTGGCGCCGGAAGCGATTGTCAGCGGCGGCGCGCTCATGACGTCGCGTATGCGGTGGCGGTAGGCATAGGGATCGACCTTGCCGAGCGCGGTCGCGCCGGGGCGGATGACCGGCTCGCTCCATCCGGCGCGGGCATGGTCCTCGAGTTCGGAGGTCAGGCGCAGGCAGGCGCGTTCGGCCTCGGCAAGCGTGCGTATCCCTTTCGCTTTCAAATGCGGAAGCAGGCCACAGAAAACCTTTGCCGCGGCTACCGCGTCGCCGACGGCACGATGGCGGCCCTGGATTTCGATGCCAAGCCAAGCGGCAAGCGTTTCCAGCGCATTATTCGGAAGGTTGGGATTTGCGATTGTGGCGAGCATGCGTACGCAAAGCGTTCGCGGTTTTTGCCACTTCAGGCCGTGGCGGCTGGCCTCCTGCGCAATGACGGCAAGGTCGAAGCCGATCGAGTAGCCGATAAGAATGCGGTTGCCACACCATTGAAGGAATTGGTCGGCGGCTTCCGCGAATCCGGGCGCTGCACCGACCATTTCCCCGCTGATTCCGTGCACTGTTTCGGCTTCCGCGGGCATTGGCACGCCGGGATTGACCAGAACAGACAGGGTATCGCTTTCGATAACCTTTCCACGCGACATGCGCACGCCGCCGAATTCGACGATTCGAGCAATGTTGACATCCAGACCTGTGGTCTCGGTGTCGATCGCCGCGGCATCCAGCGCGGTCAACGGCGTGGCGCCGGTGGTTGTGGACATGTTTGCTCCCCGAATGCTGCAGCAGGCTGACACCGTAAAGATGGGCAATCCTTGACCTGAATCATGCGCCGATCAAGCCTGGGCTTGACGGACAGGTCCGGTCGGGCAACAGATCGGCCATGAGCAATCCATTCTGGAAAACGAAATCGCTCGCCGAGATGAACGAGGCGGAATGGGAAAGCCTTTGCGACGGGTGCGGCAAATGCTGTCTAGCAAAGCTGGAAGACGCCGATACCGGTGAAATTCACTGGACCAGCATCGGCTGCCGTCTGTTCGATCAGAAGAACTGCCGTTGCCACGACTACCAACACCGCCAGGAACGGGTTTCGGATTGCGTTCGGTTGACGCCTGACAATGTCGGCTCGATCACCTGGCTGCCGCGAACCTGCGCCTACCGGCGCCTTGCGGAAGGCAAGGACCTGTTGTGGTGGCATCCGCTGGTCTCCGGCAGCCGCGATACGGTGCATGAGGCCGGAATTTCGATGCGCGGCAGGCTGACCGGCAACGAAACCGACATGAAGAGCGAGCAAGACTATCTCGACCATGTCCTGGACGCCGAACCTTAGCCGAAGGGGAGGTTTGCACTGGCTCGGAAAGCTGCAATCGCATTGATCGAACGGTTTCTCGACGCGCTCAACAGAGCCGATGCCGAGACGGCGGTTTCCTGTCTGCACGAGGATGTCGTGCATGACCGGGGCGGTGGAGCGCGCGAAATCGGGCGCCGGGCATTTCGCGAGTTCCTGGTGCGCCGGCGAGCCGAAACCGGCGAGGAGATCGGCGACATTGTGGTCATGGCCAATGATGACGGCACGCGAGCTGCGGCGGAGTTCTCACGCCGTGGACGAAGCCGTAGCGCAACCGGAATGGTGGACGCCGGACCATACTACTCAATTTCCGGCGGAATTTTCTTTGAAATCGAGGACGGATCAATTCTTCGAATCACACCGGCCGAAGCGTTCGCCCACCGCTAGTCGAGCCGAAAAAACGCAAACAGCGCACCGGTTTGCAGGATATGCCACGGTTGTGACCCGGCCAAGAATCCTGTCGGATCAAGCTCATATGCTACTTTTGTCTTATATTGCCGTTTGATCGCGAGATGGTTAGCTTTTACGTCTGCTAAAATTAATCTGCGGCCGATCTATGGTCGTGATCAGGGAGGAACTGGAAGATGACAGATTCTGTCAACCGCAGAAAATTTCTCAAAGGGAGCGCCATCGCGGCAGCCGCAACAACAGGATCGCTTGCAGCGCCCGCGATAGCCAGAGCAGAGCCAACGGTGCTGAAAATGCAAGCCGCGTGGGGCGGTGGCATTTTCCTGGAAAACGCCCAGGCTTATGTGAAACGCGTTAATGACATGGCCGGCAACGCACTGAAGATTGATCTGCTGCCGGTCGATTCGGTTGTAAAGACCAGCCAGATGCAAGACGCGGTTCATCGCGGCGTGCTCGATGCCGCTCACTACGTGCCAGCATACTGGTACTCGAAATCGAAGGTGGCGTCGCTGTTCGGTACCGGCCCCTGCTTCGGTTGGTCGTCGAACGAGGTGCTCGGCTGGGTGTATCATGGCGGTGGACAGGAATTGTTCGACGAGTTGATGGGCTCGCTTGGCCTCAATGTCGTATCGTTCTTCAATTCGCCGATGCCGGCGCAGCCGCTCGGCTGGTTCAAGGAACCGATAACCGACGCGGCCCAAATGAACGGTCTGAAGTACAGGACGGTCGGTTTGGCAGCCGACGTCATGCTGGAGATGGGCATGTCAGTGGTGCAGTTGCCGGGCGGCGAAATCCAGCCGGCGATGAAATCGGGCCTGATCGACGCGGCCGAGTTCAACAACCCGACATCGGACCGCGACTTCGGCATGCAGGACGTATCCAAGACCTACATGCTGGCATCGTTCCACCAGAGCCAGGAGTTTTTCGAGGTCACGTTCAACAAGGGGAAATTCGAAGCCCTGCCGGCCGAGCTTCAGGCGATCTGCAGGTACGCTTCCGAGGCCGAGAGCTCGAATTTCTACTGGAACAACACCAAGCGTTACGCGGATGACCTGGTGAAGCTGGAAACCGAACAGGGCGTGAAGGTCTACCGGACGCCGGATTCCGTCATGGAAGCCCAGCTGAAGGCATGGGACGTGGTAATCGCCCGCCTTTCGGAGGAGGATCCGTTCTTTGCCAAGGTGATCGACAGCCAGAAAACCTATGCCAAGAACGTGATGAAGTATCTCAACCTGAACCAGCCGGACTACAAACTGGCCTACGCTCACTATTTCGGCTGAACAAAACGCCAATAAATGGCAAAGACGCGCCGGAACCGTTTGGTTCCGGCGCG
>JBFIBB010000197.1:0-6651 GCA_041582695.1 Rhizobiaceae bacterium | reverse complement strand
CCGCAACAAGGCCGACATGGTTTCGCGTGACGAACGCGAGGAGGGTGTGCGTGCCCTTTTGAATCTTGGGCACACGTTCGGGCATGCCATTGAATCGGGTCTGGGATACGGCGAGTGGCTGCACGGTGAAGCCGTGGCTGCCGGCATGGTCATTGCGGCAAGGGTATCCAAACGAATGGGTTTGATCGATGCTGAATGCGTCGAACGCTCAACCGATCTCTTGCGCCGCGCGCGTTTGCCTGTGCTAGGTCCGCCGTTGGGCGTAGCACGTTACATGGAACTGATGGGGCATGACAAGAAGGTGGAAGGCGGAAAGATCCGCTACATATTGCTGAAAGGTATCGGTGAAGCCTTTGTCAGTGCCGATGTGCCTCAGGATATTTTAGCCTCGGTACTGAGTGGAGAAGGCGTTAGTGGCGTCTGATCACGCCCCTTATGCCGCGGGACCCGCAAACTCCCGGGGCCGCCGGTTTCGCGAGCAGGCTCCGCGCGGTCGTAGCGAATTTCAACGCGATCGTGATCGCATCATACATTCCACGGCCTTTCGCCGGCTGGAATACAAGACTCAGGTTTTCGTCAATCACGAAGGCGACCTGTTCCGCACCCGCCTGACGCACAGCCTGGAAGTCGCTCAGATCGCGCGATCGGTAGCGCGACATTTGCGACTCGATGAAGATCTGACCGAAGCCATTGCGCTGGCTCATGATCTGGGCCATACGCCATTCGGCCATACCGGGCAGGATGCCTTGAACGCGTGCATGAAACCTTATGGCGGCTTTGAACACAATCTGCAGTCGCTGCGGGTGGTTGACGTCCTGGAGCAGCGATATGGTGCGTTTGACGGACTCAACCTTACGTTCGAAACACGCGAAGGCATACTCAAACACTGCTCGCTGAAAAATGCGCGCACGCTGGGCGATGTCGGCGAGCGTTTCATCAAGAGGCAGCGTCCGGGACTGGAGGCGCAAATCGCCAATCTTGCCGATGAAATCGCCTACAACAACCACGATGTTGACGACGGGTTACGCTCGGGTTTGCTGAAGATTGAGCAGCTATCGACTGTCGCGATCTTCAGGCGGCATCTGCGCGCAGCGCTGCGCGCCTACCCCAAGATTGAGGGTCGCCGGTTGGTGCATGAGACTGTGCGCCGGATGATCGATACGCTGGTCACGGATCTGATCCGGCAAAGCGCAATCAACGTGCGCGAGCATGAGCCCGCGTCTATGGATGACATACGACGCGCGCCGCCGATCATCTGTTTTTCCGGGCGTATCGAACGCGAACAGGCAGAACTCAAACGATTTCTGCGGACAAATCTGTACCGCCACTACCGTGTCGCAAGGATGAGCACAAAAGCCCGAAAGATCGTCACCGATCTGTTTCAGGCCTTTCTCGCCGAGCCCGGAATCCTGCCGCCGGAGTTCCAGTCGCGCGCAGAAACCGACACGCCCAGGGCCATCGCGGATTACATCGCCGGTATGACGGACCGTTACGCCATCGTCGAACACCGGCGCCTGTTTGCCATCGACGTCAGCTGAGAATTTCTCGCGGTTCTGGTCCCGCGCCGTATTGAACCAACCTCTTGATACGGGTAAACTTATCTGGTTTCACTCCATTTTCTACATTTTGACAATCCAAATCTGCGGCGACGCAACAAAAAAGCGTCTATGCTATTGATTGTAAAAGAGTTTTAGAAGAGGTTCCGATGGCCCACCCAAATCTGCCAGAACCCCAAGGCCTGTATGACGGGGCACATGAACACGACGCCTGCGGCGTCGGTTTTATCGCCAACATCAAGGGCAAGAAAAGCCACGATATCGTCAATCAGGGTTTGACCATACTGCGCAATCTGACTCATCGGGGCGCAGTGGGGGCCGACCCGAAAGCATCAGACGGCGCCGGGATTCTGATCCAGATTCCCGATGCCTTCTTTCGCGAGGAAATGGCCAAGCAGGGCGTCAAGTTGCCGCCGGTCGGCCAGTACGGCATTGGCATGGTGTTCTTGCCGCGTGAACCGGCATCGCGGCTTGCCTGCGAGTACGAGATCGAGCGCGCGATCAAGGATGAAGGACAGAATCTCCTCGGCTGGCGCGATGTCCCCGTCGACAGCGAGGACCTCGGCGAATCAGTACGAAAAGTCGAACCGGTGATCCGTCAAGTGTTTATCGGGCGCAGCTCCGCCATTCGGGTTACCGATGCCCTGGAACGCAAGCTGTATGTGATCCGTAAGAGCGCGGGACATGCCCTGCGCGCACTGAAGCTGGCGCACGGCACGGAATTCTGGATTCCGTCGATGTCTGCCCGCACCATCGTCTACAAAGGCATGCTGCTACCGTCACAGGTTGGCACATACTACAAGGATTTGCAGGACCCGCGCATCGTGTCTGCGCTGGCGCTGGTGCACCAGCGATTCTCGACCAACACCTTCCCGACCTGGGATCTGGCGCACCCTTTCCGGATGATTGCGCACAATGGCGAGATCAACACCCTGCGCGGCAACGTTAACTGGGTACGCGCGCGCCAGGGTGCGATTTCCAGCCTCGTGCTCGGCAAAGACCTTGATAAACTGTGGCCGGTAATCTACCCGGGGCAATCGGACTCCGCGTCGTTCGACAATGCACTGGAATTGCTGGTCATGGGCGGGTATTCAATCGCCCAGGCGGTGATGATGATGATCCCCGAAGCGTGGGAAGGCCATACGCTGATGGACCCCAGCCGTCGCGCATTCTATGAGTACCACGCGGCGATGATGGAACCCTGGGATGGTCCCGCGGCGATTGCTTTTTCCGACGGTCGTCAGATCGGCGCCACGCTCGATCGCAACGGGTTGCGGCCGGCACGTTACATCGTGACCGATGACGACCTGGTCATCATGGGCTCCGAGTGCGGCTGCCTGCAGATCCCCGAAGAGAAAATCGTCAAGAAATGGCGACTGCAACCCGGAAAAATGTTTCTGGTTGATCTCGAAAAAGGCCGGATCATTGACGATAAGGAACTCAAGGACGCTTTGGCATCCAGCAAGCCATACGTCGAATGGATGGAGCGCATCCGCGTGAAACTGGATGACGTCGAAAGCCAGAAAGCCCAGCCTGAGCGCAGCGAGGTGCCCCTGCTCGACCGCCAGCAGGCCTTCGGTTACACGCAGGAAGATCTTAAGTTCCTGCTGGCACCGATGGGTACAAATGGCGAAGAACCCACGGGCTCCATGGGCAATGACTCGCCACCCGCTGTGCTGTCAAGCAAGAACAAGAATCTCTATCAGTATTTCAAGCAGCTGTTCGCACAGGTCACGAATCCGCCGATCGATCCGATCCGCGAGGAATTAGTAACGTCACTGACCTCGTTCATCGGGCCGAAGCCCAATTTGCTCGGCGTCGACGAAATGAACCCGCCGATCCGCCTCGAAGTCAGCCAGCCCGTGCTGGACTTTTTCGAGATGGAAAAGATCCGCAACATTGATAGCTATACCGATGGCAAGTTCAAGTCCTGCGAGCTGGATATTACCTACCCGGTGGCCTGGGGCAAGGAGGCGATCGAGGCGCGCCTTGCCAGTCTTGCAGCGCAGGCGGAGGATGCCGTTCGTAGCGGCTATTCGATTCTGATCATTTCAGATCGCCGGGTGAACCGCGATACGGTTGCCATCCCCGCCCTGCTGGCGCTGTCAACCATTCATCAGCATCTGGTGGACAAGGGTCTGCGTACCAGCGCAGGGCTTGTCGTCGAAACCGGCTCCGCCCGGGAAGTCCATCATTTTGCATTGCTCGGCGGCTATGGCGCCGAGGCGGTACACCCGTACCTTGCTCTGGAAACCGTGCTGGAACTGGCGGAAAGCGGGCAACTGGGCACAGGAATCGACGGACACAAGGCCATCCGGAATTTTGTCAAGGCGATCGGCAAGGGCCTGCGCAAAGTCATGTCCAAAATGGGCATTTCAACTTACATGTCGTACACCGGCGCCCAGATATTCGAGGCGATTGGCCTGTCGCGGGTGCTCGTCGAGAAATATTTCACCGGCACCACTTCAAATATCGGCGGCATTGGCATATTTGAAGTTGCCGAAGAAGCGATACGCACACATCGCGGTGCCTTCAGCGGTGATCCCGTGCTGGCAGGCGCGCTTGACGCCGGCGGCGAATACGCCTGGCGGGTACGAGGCGAAGAACACATGTGGACGCCTGACGCCATCGCCAAGCTGCAACACGCGGCGCGCGCCAACAGCGCGGCAACCTACCGCGAATATGCGAATCTTATCAATGACCAGTCGGCGCGGCACATGACGTTTCGCGGGCTGTTCGAGTTCCGTTTCGACCAGTGCGCCCCTGTACCGATCGAAGAAGTCGAGCCGGCTGCGGAAATCGTCAAGCGGTTTTCGACCGGCGCGATGTCGCTCGGCTCGATTTCAACAGAAGCACACACCACCCTTGCCGTGGCGATGAACCGTCTTGGCGGAAAGTCCAACACCGGCGAGGGCGGCGAGGACCGCAAAAGATTTGCGCCGATCAAGTCCGGCGAATCGCTGGCATCACGGCTGGGTGCAGACCGCATCGAACAGGATATTCCGCTGCTTGCCGGCGACTCGCTGAAATCGAAAATCAAACAAGTCGCGTCAGGCCGATTCGGCGTTACCGCGGAGTATCTGGCCAGCGCGGAGCAAATCCAGATCAAGATGGCGCAGGGCGCAAAGCCCGGGGAAGGGGGACAGCTTCCAGGCCGCAAGGTGTCCGAGTACATCGCCGAACTGCGTTATTCAACACCCGGGGTCGAATTGATTTCGCCGCCGCCACATCACGACATCTATTCGATCGAAGACCTGGCACAGCTGATCCATGACCTGAAGAACAGCAACAGAGATGCTTCAATCAGCGTCAAGCTGGTTTCAGAAGTTGGCGTAGGCACCGTAGCGGCGGGTGTAGCGAAGGCCAAAGCAGATCACGTGACGATTTCAGGTCACGACGGCGGCACCGGCGCCAGCCCGTGGTCGTCGATCAAACACGCCGGCACGCCTTGGGAGCTTGGTCTGGCGGAAACGCAACAGACCCTGGTCCTCAATCGGTTGCGCGGACGCATCGTCGTGCAGGTCGACGGGCAGATGAAAACCGGGCGCGATGTCATCATCGGGGCACTGCTGGGTGCGGACGAGTTCGGCTTTGCCACAGCGCCGCTGGTGGTCGAAGGCTGCATCATGATGCGCAAATGCCATCTGAACACCTGTCCGGTCGGCGTGGCCACCCAGGACCCCGTGCTACGCAAGAAATTCGCCGGTAAACCGGAACACGTCATCAACTACTTTTTCTTCGTCGCCGAGGAGATTCGCGAGCTGATGGCCAGACTCGGCATCCGCAAGTTCGAGGATCTGATCGGCCGCGCCGATCTGCTCGACACACGCAAAGGCATAGAGCACTGGAAGCTCCGCGGACTCGACTTCAGCCGGATTTTTCACCTGCCGCAAATGGGCCCCGAGGTTGCGCGTTTTCATAATGAACTGCAGGACCACGGGCTCGACAAGGCACTGGACCATCGCCTGATCGAGCTTTCGGCTGCGGCACTTGAGCGCGGCGAGAAAGTCACGATAGACATGCCGATCCGCAACATCAATCGTACGGTCGGCACCATGTTGTCCAGTGAGATCGCGAAGCGTTACGGTCATGAGGGCCTCCCCGACGATACGATCCGCGTGCGTTTTGCCGGTTCGGCCGGGCAGAGCCTGGGCGCGTTCCTGTCGCGCGGCATCACGCTGGAACTGATCGGCGACACCAATGACTATTGCGGCAAGGGTCTATCCGGCGGCCGCATCATCGTGCAGCCGTCGCCGAAGTTCCGCGGTGAGCCGACACAGAACATCATTACGGGCAACGTCGTGCTATACGGAGCGATCGCCGGGGAAGCCTATTTCCGCGGGGTGGCCGGCGAACGGTTCGCCGTGCGCAATTCCGGCGCGCATGCCGTTGTTGAAGGCGTGGGCGATCACTGCTGTGAGTACATGACCGGTGGCACGGTAGTCGTACTTGGCGCCGCCGGCCGCAATTTTGCCGCAGGCATGTCCGGGGGAATTGCTTACGTCTATGACGAGGACGGCACCTTCCCCGCATATTGCAACACGGCCATGGTTGAACTGGGCCCGCTGCTGACCGAGGCCGAACAGGAAGCCAAGCTGTCGCGCGATCTCTGGCACATGGGCACGGCTGACGAAGCCCTGGTCAAACGGTATATCGAGAACCACGCGCGACTGACGGGCAGCGCCCGCGCACAGCAGATTCTTGGCAATTGGGTTGCCGCGCGCGGCAAGTTCGTAAAGGTTTTCCCGAACGAGTACCGCCGTGCGCTCGGCGAGCTTGCGGCAAAAGGTAAGAAAATAGCGGCGTGATACCGGCAGCGAACGCTCGCCGGTACGGCATTCTTTCAAGCTCTGCATGAGCGCGATGTTTCAGGGGTTTTGACTATGGGAAAAGTGACGGGTTTTCTTGAGTTCGAGCGGCTGCACGAGGCCGCCGAGCAGCCGCAGGAGCGGTTAAAGCACTGGCGCGAGTTCACGCATCACTTGACCGACGAGGCGGCCGGCATCCAGGGCGCGCGTTGCATGGATTGCGGTACGCCGTTCTGCATGAGCGGCTGTCCGGTCAACAACATCATTCCCGACTGGAACGACCTGGT